>JAFGHX010000110.1 GCA_016929905.1 Kiritimatiellia bacterium | reverse complement strand
GCACGCATTGCCTCATGATAGCGGAGAACAGCCGCAACTTCGGCTGGTACGGCTACGGCGCCGGCGGCGCGCCGAGCCACTACGAGGACGTGCCGGCGGCCAATTACCGCCTGGAGAACTGTGAGGATTGCCTGGTGGCGGCCTACAGCGAGCGGATTGGGAACAACAAGGGCGTCCTGACCTACGACGGGATCCGTGAAGTGCACGACGGCACGGTCGTGCCGCTCGAACGCTGCTTCCGGCCCATCCTCTATCAGCGCGGCAACCCGGCGTTCGCCGCAGGCCCGGACGACCCCGACTGACCGCCTGCGATCGATCGCCATCAGTCTCAGGTCGGCCTCATGGGCGTAGAAACTGCGGTGCTGGGCCCAGAAGCACCAGCGTCCTCCTCCGGATTGCCGTACGGCCCAGAGCGGCCGTCCCTGTGTCTCCTGCCGTTTGCCCCACGCGCCTTGCGAAACACCCTCGACCAGCTTGACCATGGAGTGGCGGCCCACGCGCCACGTGAGGCACCGATGACTGTGCGGGAAAGAACCGAAAAGGCGGGTGGTCAATATCACGGCGATCCCTTATCATGCCTTGTCGCACCGGAGGCCAGGACAGGTGCGTGAAAGGAGGCATGGATGAGGGCGGAATTGTCGCGGGAGATCTGGGTTGTGGTGTTCGCCATTGTCATCGCCGGGCACGGAGCGGCCTGCGGGCAGGCCGCGATGGAGTTTGAAGCGCAGGAGCCGATACCGGGTCTTCGCGACAGTATTTTTGACGGGCACATGGGCGAGCAGGGCAAGACGGCGATCGATTTGCATATCGAGATGAATATGTCCGAGGGGCAGATGTTCGAGCCGACGAGTCTGGCCGTGGATGTGACTCGCCAATTGCTGGACCAAGCGGTCCTGGGCATCGTCCACACGATGCCGCCGGACGCCGACACGTGGGTGTTGGCGGGTTCCCCGCGTTGAATCGGAATGAGATCACACACGGACCGGGTGAGGGGGTGTTTGTGAGCAGAATCTTGCGGTATGTCTGTCTGACCGCGGCGGTGTGCCGGCTGGGAACCTGGCCGATGGCGTGTGCCGGACTGGGTCTGAACGGGATCTTCACGGACCACATGGTTCTTCAACGGGACATGCAGGTTCCCGTGTACGGCGTCGCGGATGACGGGGAACGCGTGAGCGTCGAGATCGCCGGCCAGAAGGCGACCACAACGGCCAAGGCCGGCGCCTGGTTGCTTCATTTGGGGCCCCTGAAGGCGGGTGGGGCGCACACGCTGCGCGTGAGCGGCAAGCAGGACACGATCGTGCTGTCGGACGTCCTGGTTGGCGACGTCTGGCTCTGCAGCGGGCAGTCGAACATGCACCGGACCTTGAGCCGATTCGAGAATCACAAGCCGGAGATTCCGCGGGCGCAATACCCGGACATCCGTCTTCTGTGGGTGGACGTAGCCAGCGCGGCGGAGCCCCGGAGGGAATTTGTGATCGAGAGCCACTACAAGAACGCCTGGCGGCCGTGCGTACCTGAGATGGCCCAGTATTTCTCCGCTGTCGGGTATTTCTTCGGGAAGTACCTGCAGCCGGAGCTGGGCATCCCGCTCGGTCTGATCCAGAGCACCGTGGGCGGGACGGCCGCGCGGAGCTGGACCCCGCCGGAGGTGTTGGCCCGGACCGAGTTTGCGTATGCGCACGCGAGCTGGGCGGGCTGGCAGGCGGCGGCGCACAAGAAGCAGGAGCGCTGCAAGCAGGACCTGCTCAAGGGCGGTGAAGAGGCAAAGGCGGCGCGGAAGGAGCTCGAACGGATCGAGCACTTGAATCAGAGCCGGCTCCCGTCGGGCCTGTACAATGCGATGATCCATCCTCTGCAGCCGTTCGCGATCAAGGGCGTCGTCTGGTATCAGGGCTATTCCGACGCGCACAACTTCCAGGAGGGCATCCGGTACCGCGCGCTGTTCCCGGCGATGATCACAGGCTGGCGCCAGGCATGGGGGCAGGACGATTTCCCGTTCCTTTTCGTGCAGCTGCCGGGCTATGGCGCGAAGCGCGACGAGCCGGTCGACGAGCCGTGGGCATGGACACGGGAAGCGCAACAGATGGCCCTGGCGCTGCCCGACACGGGGATGGCGGCGATCATCGACGCCGGCGAACGCGGCGCGCATCCCAGGAACAAGGAAGTCGTGGGGCAGCGTCTGGCACTGGTGGCCCGCGGGTTGGTGTACGGGCATGATGTGGTTCACGCGGGACCGACGTTTGCCGGCATGCAGATTGAGGGCCGCCGCGCCACGATCCGGTTCGAAAACGTCGGCTCGGGACTGGTCGCCAAAGCCGTGACCGTCGGCACCCACGACATCCCGGGCGATCGTCTCACGGGCTTCGCGCTGTGCGGCGCGGACCGCAAGTTCGTCTGGGCCGACGCGACGATTCGTGAGGACACGGTCATCCTCGAGGCGAACGGGATCGACAGACCCGTCGCCGTCCGCTACGGCTGGGCCAACTTCCCGTTGTGCAATCTCTTCAACACCGAAGGGCTGCCCGCTGTTCCGTTCCGAACGGATCCGTTCGAGCCGGCCGCCCAATAGGGGCGAACGCGCCGTCGGCTATGCGCGCGGCGTGGAACTCCTTGTTGTGGTCCTGATCGTGCCAACACAGGCAGAGCCGCTGGTCGGTTGCCGCGATGATCTGGCGTCCGCCGCTGCAGGCGCCTTTGCCCTCGCGGCGTCGGCATGCCGCCTGCTGAAGGCGTGCTTTACCTCTCCCCGTAGCCCACGGGCGACGGCGGACAGGCGGCTCTTCTTCCTGCGCGCAAGCTCCTCCTGAGGGGGACCCGGGGGAAGAAGTCCGAAGCCGAAAGCAAGGCTACGGTTGATGGCCAAGTATGAACCGGGCACGTTCGTGCCGAAGCATCTCAAAGGGCGTCATGCATTTGACTCCAAGTCCAATGCAAGCGTCGGGGATCTTGATCCTTCTTCTCGACGCTGACGGCACTTCATGCGTCACGACCGTGTGCTTACCCGCGTGTGCGGCTGCCACCAGGTAGTAATCGGCCACCTGGAGGAAGCTGCTGATTGCGCCTGCGTCGTAACGTCCGCCGGTACTTGCCTAATTGCTGACGGCGGCGAGAGACGGCAGAACAGAATCATCGGGAGGCAGGAAAAAGTCTTTTCCGCGTTCCCTTGCCCATTCCGACAGGTCATCTTCGACAGCCTCTACTTCGTTCCCCACCTTCTCGACGCTGTAGACGCATCGAGCTACGTTCTGAACGATGAGCCATTCCCAGAATGCCGGGCAGAAATCGAACCCGTCGTGCAGGTTCTTGGCCCTGATGAACACGTCGGCGTCGAGCAGATAGGCCATCACCCGACCCCCACGCTGTGTCCCAACTCACGGAATGTGGCCATCTTCCTCACGCCAAGCATGCGAAACGCTTCCGTGAAGCCTGTGCGGCCTTCCAGAGCGCTGCTTACCGTGGCGGCGACGAACCGCTTGCTGACGCGCGCGGTCTGCGTCCAGTAGAAGTTCCCGCCGGCGCCCTTGGGGATTGCGCGCAATCGCTCAAGCTCAGCCCGGTAGGCGGTCCGGAGCTCGTCCTGCGTGAGGTGTCCGGCGTCGTGAATCCTGCGGAGAATCACAAGTGTGCTAACCTTGAAGCACCGGGCCAACCGCGTGAGTTCATCGGACAGGGGCCGGCCTGGTTGATACTCGGCGCGCGCGGCCTGGAGGGGCACGAGCACTTCAGCCCCAACCTGGTTGCACCAGATCTCGACACGGTTCGACGGCGAACAGACCGGTTCCACGTCCGACAAGCCCGTCTCGCCGAGCCAGATATGCGCCAGTTCGTGAGCCAGCGTGAACATCTGGCCCGATTTCGTGTCCGATCCGTTGATGAAGATGAGGGGGGCAAGCCCGTCCGCGAGGGCGAAGCCTCGGAACTCCTCGGGGTCGAGTTTCCTGTGGTTGTTGCTCCCGACCACGCCGTTCACCATGATCAAGACGCCAAGCTCGTCAGCCTGTTCGGAGAACTGCCGCAGGGCTTCTTCCCACGTGCGCATACGGCGACGGGCCGCAACGTCGAAACCGAGAGCCCGGCGGATACCTTCTGCGACGGCCTGGCTATCTTGTCCCACGTTTGCAGCACCCACGAAAGGACAAGCTTTCTCACCCATCGATCGGGCGTAGTCCCGATACCACTCCTGCCGTTGCTGGCAGACGTAGATGGTATCCAGGAGGTCGGGACTTGGATGGTCGATATACGTGTTGCCGACCGTCCGGAAGTCCGGGATGGGCACTTGCTCGACCGGGGGCTCCTGCAGAAAGAGGTACCCTACCGGCACATGGACGGCGTAGGCGAACCTTTCAAGTTGCTTCAGCGTAGGCTTCTTCTCGCCGCTTGCCCAGGCCGGAAGCTGAGGGATTTTCCCGGCCAGCTCATCCAGCCCCAGCCCGACACGCTCACACGCCCAGTGCAGCATTCTCGGCTGGACTTCTACCTGCAACATGGGTTTCTCCCGGCTCTTCTGTGGCCTCAAGAATACCCTGGAGCCGCGATTCTGGCGAGCCAGAAGTGCCGGCTGTTAGTGCAAAGCCCCGCGCTGGTGAAACATCTGGAGAGCACGCCCTACTTTCTGCCGCTCTGTACTGCAAACAGCTTGCCTTGCCAACGAGACAGAGCCTTCCAAGTCTCAACGGAGCCAATGCGCCGGCGAGATTCCGGCCGACCGCGAACATGCCCTGGTCGGATGGATGCAGAAGGTCCGGCGTGAGCCCCGCCCGCCCTGGCTGAGGTGTACGCGGACGCGCTCGGGCACGCGCCGCATTTCCATGCCGCCGTCCGGATGCGAGGCGATTTCCGCCGTGTTGTGCCGTTCGACGTCCTTGTAGATCATGACGCCGTCATTTCCGAGCGTCTCCCATCCCGAAATGCTTCTTGATGAAGGCCACCATCTCCTGCGGCAGGGTCATGCCGTTGACGGGGAAGTCAGTATCCATGCGTCGCACGCACTCGAGGCCGAGCTTTGTCATCTCCGCTTCGAGGTGTTTCCCGAAATTGCCGTGGTGGATATTGCCGGGTACGGTCCCTCTGGCGGCGTTCACGATGTAGACCGGGCAATCGTCCGGGGTCAGGAGCGAGAGCGGTCCGCAGTCCTCGATGCGGGCCAGGACTTCCGGCGGGATCGGGTCTGTTGTCCAGTCGAACTTGGGCGGCACCCCGAAAAGGGCTTTGAGCGCACTGTGATTGTACGCCTTGCCGGGCACGATCTTCATGATCGCGCGCGGGTCGTAGGTGCACTGAGCGTTGGTCGGCAGAGCGCAGGTGATGCGCGTGGATTCCCGCGCGATCGGGTCCTCGGCGTTCGGATCGGCGAGATCATCGTGAAAGCCGAGCCATTGCGAAAGCCCGGCGCCGGCCGAGCCGCCGGTGGCGGCGACACGTGTCGGGTCGAGGTTCCATTTCGCGGCGTGGTATCGGAGATGCTGAACGGCGCGGGCGACGTCGTGATGCTGCATCGGGTAGAGGCCGATGCCGGTCAGCCGGTACTCGATGGTGGCGAAGGAGATCCCGTTCTTCAGGCACAGATCGCGCAACGTCCTGCTGAAACCGCCCTTGCTGCCCGTGCGGAAGCCGCCGCCGTGGATGAAGACCAACAGTGGGGTCCGCTGCTCGGATTTCGCCAGCCACAGGTCGAAGACCTGGGCGTCGTGCGGGCCGTAATGCTCGTCGGCGACGTCCGGCGGCGGTTGTTTCGGTCGGGGGCGCCGACCTTCCGCGTCGCGACGCGTCGGCTGTATGCCGCGCGCTGCACCCTCCCGCTCTGCGTCCTGACCCGTCACGTCTTGCCCGAACATGAGCCTGCCTCCGATCAGCAAGAGCGTTGCGAGGCGGAAACACCCGGCATCCATCTGTTGTCCCCTCCTTGGTGCACCTGTTCAACGCAAGTCCTACCGTGTGTAGACCTGCACCCAGTCGATACCTACGCGGTTCGCGCGGAAGTTGCGGAACCCGATCCAACCGCCGGCGGTCGGCGGCGTCCAGGCGAACGCCTCGGTCCCGGCATTCCCCGAATCCGTCACGTCCAGCATCCTTTCGCCGTCCACGAACATCGTAATACGGGTTCCGAGCACGCGCAAATCGATTTCGAACAGCGGGTGCGCAAGGATTGCCGTGTCGCGGCGTTCATCGCGGCACTCCCGCCGTCTCCGCGCTCGCTTGCGCCATCGGCCGTGCGGCGAACTCGAAGGCCCCGATGTCGGGCGCCCGGCCGCTGTAGGGCAAGCCGACGCCCTGCCCCTCTCGCCAGCTCAGCGGGCGGTCGAGCGTGAGAACGGCCTCGGCATAGTCCACTCGCACGACCACGGCCGTCTCCGTCTGCCCCTCGAGTTGAACGCGATCACCTTCCGTCATGCCCCAGCCGTCGCAGAACATCCAGGCCGAGCGCACCGGCAAGGTCGTACCCGTACCGGCGCTTGTGGCGACGGTGAGAAATCGTCCCGCATCGATGCAGGGACTGCCCGGCTTGAGCCGGAAATCCGGCTTGTCAACGTCGTAGCGCACAACAGCCGGGTCCGCCGAAACGGACTGCTGCAGGACTCCGGGATACTTCGCCGCGAACTCGGGCAGCGCGTACCGCGTCTTGGAGACTGCGACCACCTGCGCGTCGGCCGCGGCGCTTGACCCGAGCACATTGTTCGCCAGGACGTTCGCGCCGCGCACGGCGCCCGGCTGAGCGGCCTTGTCGGCGAGACAGAGTTGCACCGGGCCCAGTATGGCGTTCGTGTTGTCGTAAAGGATATTGTTCACCACGACATTCGACCGGCATTCGTGGCCGTCCGTGGCCAGGAAGGTGAGGCCCGCACCGGTCCACTTCGTCCCGGAATTCCCATATACGACATTGCCGTAGACGCTGTTGTGCGACGCATCTCCGCGATCGTAGCTGCCCGCCTGCATCCCGATGCCGACGGCGTTGCCCCATACGAGGTTGCGCCTCACGATGTGGCAGGGCCCGCCGACGATCGTCAACGGAGGGTGATCGGCCGCATGCTGCCGGGTCAGCTTGTCGGCCGTGAGGGAACCGGTGTACCGGTTCCCGTCGACCAGGCAGTACCCCCGCCCGCGTGCGCCCATGAACCGGCCGCCGAGGTGATGGAACGTGTTGTTGCGTACGATCACGTGGCTGGTGCTGCCCGAAATCACGAGTCCGTCGTGGCCGCCCCAGGAGATGTCGCACCCTTCGACGAGGATGTGGCCTCGTGCGTCGGCAATCCAGATGCAACTGCCGCGATGCCGGTTGAAACTGCCGGCGCCTTCGATTTTGCAGTTGCGAATGGTCACGTGCTCGACGTTCTTTCCGATACTGATCCCCGCCCACGCTTTGGAGTACTGAAAGATGCAGTCTTCCACGGTGATGCAGGATCCGCCTCCGCACCCGAGGAAGTTCCCGTTGACGACATGCAGCCCGCGGATCGCGACATGGCTGCGCCCTTCGAGCCGGACCGCGAACTCGCCGAGACCCCGGACTCGGTGACGGTCCGGGTTGTCGGAGTGCGTGGTGCGCGCGTAGAGGATGCCGTCTTTCTCGTAGAATTCGCCCGGGAACCGGATCTGCTTGTACTCGGGAAAACGGCCGCCCGCCTTGTTCTTTGAATCCGGTGTCTGGAACCCGAGCGCCCGGCTCCCGTACGTCTTGTTCCACCAGATCGTCGTACGCCCGTTTGTCGCGAAGTCGTCCTCGGCGATCTCGTGCCACGGCTCGCTTGCGACGCGGTAGATCGCATCCACGCCGTCCTGCGCCCGGTAGTCCGGCAGGTAGTTCAACGCCGGATCGCCACGCGGCACCTTGCTCCAGCCTTTCAACGGGGTGCCCATATCGATGAGCGGCGCCTCGCCGGGATACGCGGCGTACGTGATGCGCGCCTCGGCGGAAAGCCCAGAATTCGCCGGCGCGATCGGCTCGCGATAAGTGCCCGCGCGCAACTGTACCGTGTCACCGGCCCGCAGTGTGGCGTTCGCCTTGGCGATCGTCCGCCACGGCTTCGCCTCTGTGCCCGGGTTGCCGTCATCGCCGAGGGGCGAGACGCAGTAGACCGCACACCAGCCCGTGCAGGCGAAAGACGCCGTCAACAACGCGATGATCGTCCGGCAGCCGTACCTGTTCATAGCTTCTCGTGCCCCCCCCCTCTCGGCCCGCGCGTTTCCGATCTTTCCGGATTCTAGCAGGGCACAACCGGACCAGGAATGGACAACCGTGCCTTTCCCTTGCACTTTATGGCGAATCGTCGCCCGGACGCCCCGCGATTCCGGGCGTGCATTAGGGGCGGGTTTTGTTGTATCGTGTGGTTGCCGATGAAGGCCTCGCTGTACATGTGCACGCATGCCGAGCTGCTGAACGACCCGCGGTTCAGCATTGCGAAGTGCGTCCTCCATCGCACGTTGAAGCCGCGCTGGATCACCTGGCAGGCAAACCCCGGCCAGATCAACCTGATCTTCTACCACGATCCCGTTTTGATCGAGGCGGCCGGGACGCGAACGGCCGTGCCGGCCAACACGTTGGTTCCCTGGCCGCCGGGCGAGCCGCGCGCCTACGGGAACAAGGAGACCGACTGGTGCACCTCCGCCATCGACTGTGGCGGCAGCTACGTGAAGGAGGTCCTCTGCGCCAACGGCTTTGCCTGGCGCCAACCGGTCATGCTGCCTGATGCCTACGTGTGGGAGTCCTATCTCGAGGCGATCCGCCGCGAGCTGGTTACCTACGAACGGCCCAGCCGCACGCTGCTGGAAAACCTGTTTGAGAACTGGATGATCGAATTGCGCCGTGCCGCGAATCCGCCGGAACCCGCCTCGACTCTACCGGAACGGTTGCGGCGGGTCGTCGGGCACGTGAATCGGCGTCTGGCTTCGGAGATGACCTTGGCCCGGCTGGCCGCGCTGGCCGGCCTGTCCAAGCGCCATTTCTCGGCCGAGTTCACAAGGCACATGCACGTCTCGCCGATCGACTACGTCATCGCCCGCCGCATGGAGCGCGCGGCGTTCCTGCTGGCCGACGCCGAGTTGACCGTGAGTGAGATCGGCGTGCTGGTCGGCTATCCCGACCTGTTCTATTTCTCGCGGCTCTTCAAGAAACACTACGGCAAGAGCCCAACCGCGTTTCGCGAACAGCGGCAGGCCGGACGCGGTGGACCACGAGACCGGGCGAGGCGGACAGCTCGTTGGCGTATTCAGGGTGAAGCAGGATCCGCTCCGCGTCCAGCATGGCGCAAGACTTCTCCTGCTCCCTGATCCGCCGCACCTTCGCCGCTCGGCTCGTGCGTCGCCTCAGCCGCGCGTAGGCGCGCGTGCCCACTACGATCCGCCCTTCCGTGCTCCGGTTGCCGAGGCAGGTTCTGTTGCCGCTGTTCCGACTTCCCGTGCGTCACCCCGCCAGAACCTGAAATCGTCCCAGTAGCACTGCAGCGCGCCGCCGTTGTTCCGGATGTGATCGACGTGCTTATAGTGCGTGTAGATTTTCATGGGATTGATCTGCCAGCCGTCCTGCTCGGTGGCTTTCGGGTGCTGCATCCAGTTTGTGATGTCCAGCACGGTCTGTTTCGGGCCGTCGCCTTCGCGGATGGATACCACCAGGCGCCCGTGCTGCTCATCGCCTTCGCGCAGGTAGACCTCCAGCTCGAACCATCGCCCGATCGGGACCGGGACGGTGGAGTGTTCACTCCAGAGTGTTCCCGGTCCCCAATGCTTCACGTTTCGGTTGCCTTCCTCGTCCACGCCCAGCTTCTGGCCGTGGGAGCCGAAATAGAAGTTCTCGACGGGGCCCTCTTTGATCTTGTGCACGCCCAGGCCGGTGCGGAACGGGTACTTCCACGGGCCCCAGCCGGGATTGTTCCAGAACTCGGCGATTGTCATCCAGCCAATGCGCCCCGGGAACGTTTTCAGCTTGTTGAAATCCGGATGGATGAACAACCGAACGCGGTAGGTGAGCTCAGATCCGCACATCGTGTTGTCGTAGATATTGGCCTGGACCCGGTACTTCGTCGTTCTGCCCTCTTTGCCTTTGATCCAGAAATGAAGCACGCTGTTCTCTGTGCCGGGCTCCTTCACGATTGCCGCGTGCTGGATCGCGTGCTTCGCGCCCGTGTAGTGGAACTTGAACTTCCCGTTCCAGTCCGCAACCCAGTCGTTTGGGGCGGGTACCGATTTGTCGATGCCCTTGATCGTGACGTCTGCGTCCAGCCCCTCCTTCGAGTTCAGGGGCACAATATGAGTGTCGGGCTCGAACCCGCTCTGGAATACCAGTTCAGCGCCGGGCACCGAGACGGCTGCCGTCAGAACAAGTGTTGCTACGAGTCTCAATGGCGTTCCCTCCATCGTTGTCTTGCCCCATGCAGGCTCTGCTTCCGGACAGTTCCCCAATCATCAACCCCAACGGGGTTGCGTCACTCCGCACATCGCCCGCCACGTTACGCAACCCCGTTGGGGTTGGTTTCGCGGCGCCACACATGCCCCAGGGTAGGCCGCTGCGCGCCCAACCCTGGGCTGCGGGACGATGCCCCTTCAGGGCATTTCGCCTGCCCGCGGAGGTGTGCGCGGGCGAACCGTACTATTGTAGCGTTGTGTGGACGCGCTCGGGAATGCACAAAGTGGCGCCGGATTTGCATTATCCCGCGGATTGTTCCCGTCTCTCGCGCGCGAACGCACCCGCCTTCGCCGAGAAGCTGCCACGGGGCAGCGAGAATGGAGGGCGAGCGTCAGCGCGAGCCGCTTCCTGGCGGCGGAAGACGTCGGAAGGACTGTGCGTGGAAGCGGAAGCGCCGTACAGGATGAAGGGTTCCGTGACGGCACTGCAGGTGGGCGGACTCGAAAGGGGCGTCACGTACGCGGCCACCTTGAACGGCGAACCGTGGGGCAAACTCGAAGCCAATGCCGACGGCATCCTGGCCATCGAGCTGGATCTGAGCCGCCGGCCGTGTCTCGATCTGAGCCTCTGACGGCCGGTCAGCGGCCGCGTTCGCCCGCTGAAGGCTCGGTCCGAAGCACGAGCAGCGCGTCGTCCCAGTCGGCGGGCTTGGTGAAGCGGCGTTCGCCGTGATTCGGGATCGGCTCGTTGACCGGTTCCGCGCTTCCGTCCAGCGGATTCAGCCACCGTGCGCGGACGGGCCCGCTGAAGGCGGTCATATCGAGAACGATCGCCTGGTTCTCGGGCAGGTACGCCGCGCCCTGGTCGCCCTCGGGGCAGGTGGCGAAGAACATGCGTTTGGGCCAATCGTCCGTCTGATTGCGGATCCGATCGTTGTCCGGGCGCAGTCGCCACCAGTCCAAGGCGCGCAGGCATTGCGCGAGGATGCCCAGGTGCCGGGCATACGGACGGTTCATGCCCGTCGCGAGCGCGGGCACTTGCGTCTTCACGTTCCATTGCAGGGGTCTGCCCCATGCCCAGATTCCGTAGGAGGACGATGTGTATCCGCACGCGCCGGCAAGAAAGCTCTGATAGCCTTCGCGCCGCGCCATGGCCGTCTGGTTGGCGGACGTTCCGTGGTGATAGTCGGTGTCGTAGCACCCCTCCAGATTCACGACGGGTTTGCAGGGCGATTCCGCGTAGAGCGCGGCAATCCATTCGCCCGTGGCCCGGGCGGCTCGCGCCTGATCCAGCGGCTCGCTGTCCGGCACGGGGCCGTTTCCCGTTTGCACCGAGACGAAGTCCGTCGAGGGCAGGTGATAGTAGTGCTTGAGGACCTGGTCCGGCATCGGCAACTCCGCGCCTTCCCCCACGATACGGCGCGGGTGTTGCGTCATCAGGGCCAGGGGCGCCGCGCGTTTGATCGCTTCACCGCTCGAGCCGACCAGTTCTTCCGGTCCGCCGCCCCAGTCCTGGCGGGAGGAGAACGCGACGTGATTGCCGGCGAGTCGGGCGGCCAGGTTCCGCGCGAATGCCAGGACTTCATCGTGCGCCGCGTGCCGTGCGCGGTTGCCCCAGGCGGCGCCCGCGACCACCACCAGGACGCCCCGCCGGTTTGCGTATTCGATCTTGCTGTCGAAATTTCGCCAGAAGGCCGGGTTCCACTGCGCCATGCCGTCGTCCGCAAACGCCGCTTCGCCATGCGGGTCCGTCCGGTCGTCCGGGCCGGCCATACAGCTGCAGCTCGTCATCACGACCGAGAACCCGCGCGAGGCGCGATCGTCGATGTAGGCCTGCCATTCCGTGTCCGTTGCCCGGACATAGCCCAGCCAGGTGGTATCGCCGATCCACAGGAACGGCGTGCCGTCCGCATGGACCAGATAACGGCTGTTGGGACTGATCCCGAGCGACCCGTGCCGATACAGGGCCGACTCCTCCGCCTCGGCACGAACCGCCACCACGCCGCTGCGAGCGTCCAGGCCCGGATCGTTCGACCGAATCCGCCATGACCATTCGCCGGGGCGGGGGAACATCATGCGAAGGATGAAGAGGTCGCCGCCGTCCCAGAACCCCGTCCCCGCATAGCGTTCGCCGTGCGGGCCCGCATACTCCGCTTCGCACTGCACCTCCTGATAGGGATTCGCCCAGCGTTTCGCCAACGACAGGCGCTGTTCCCAGCGCTGCCATACCGCGGCATGACTCTCCAGCGTCCTGGCGTATTCGATCGTCGCGGTGTTCGGTGACTCCTGCATCATGACGGTACCCCTCTTTCCTGGACGGCGGCCCCCGCGCCGGTTCTGGTTCACGGCCATATCACTGGCAAGACGGACCGGCAAGGAGGGAACTAACGGAGAAAGTGATGTCGGGCGGCATGACCGGCAGGGAAAGGCCGGGCCCGACGCCGTCAGGCGTGCGCGCATCGCCGGTCATTTCGCCACGGACAATCCGTCGAACGTGACGTGGCTGACCGCGCCTTTGAGGACGGTGCTCGTGCCTTCCCGCCCGGTCAACCGGGCGCCGCCGGCGGAGACGGCCTGGAACTGCACGTTTTCGATGCGGCCGTTGCCGGAGGCCAGCAGCTCGATTTCCGTGTCGCGCCGGCCTTCGGCGCGGATGTTCTCGAAGCGCAGGTTCCGGATCTCGAAGTCGTGCGCGCGGAGGCTGACGAGCGGCACGTTCCTGGGCTCTTCCACGCGGATGTTGCGGAACGTGTAGTCACACATGGCGCCGCGTTCGCCCTTGCCGTGGATGCGCTTGACGGTGATGACCGCGTTGTCGCGCCGGCCTTCATCGCCGATCACGTCGACATCCTCGACGGTCATACCCCCGTGCCCCTCGCGCCCGCCGGCCAGGTAGGTGATCGGGCGGCCCCAGGGCCCCTTCCAGATCACGATATCGCGCACGGTCCAATCGTCGCCGGCGTTCAGCTTGATCGAGTCGTCGTTGTTGAAGATGAAGCAATCCTCCATGGTTCCCCTGCGCCCGGCCATGTGCGGGCCGTCCGTGCAGCCGAGCCACGCGATGAACTTGAGGTTGCGGATGATGATGTCGTCGCCGCCGCCGTGGGTAGAGAACCCGGGCGAGTTTACGAGGCAGAGCCCCGAGTACTCGTGACGGGTGCCTTTGCCCCACGGGCCCTGGATCAGGCACAGCTCGATACCCGCACGCTCGCTCCGCAATGCGCCGCCCGTCAGAATGCCGCGACCGTGCACCTTGATGTCCGTCCCCACCACCTTCAGAGTGCCTTGCACGACGGCGCCGCCTGCGATGTACACGCGCTCCTTCGCGTTGACCGGATAGCGCGCTCCGATCTCATGAACGCCGGGCCCGAAGTAGTGCTGCGCCTCCGTGTCCGGCACGTCGGGCTCGTCGGCGAACAGGAAGAGCGGCCGCTTCCTGTCGTTGATTTCGATCGAGAGCTTGTGCGGACGGGTGAGCGTGAAGGTGATCGTCTCGCCGCGCTGGGAGAACCGGACGCCGTCGCTCTTGGGCCGGATCGTTACGGTTCGGACCGGAAACCGGCAGGTGACCTGGACCTGCACGGGCTGATTCCTGAAAGAGAAGCAGGTAAACGCCACCCTGTCCGGCCGTTCCGGGCCGCTGCGGTCCCAGTAGTTGTCCGTTTCGTACACGAAACACGGCTCTTGATTCACCTGCACGGCGTAGTCCCGGCTCTCCTGCAGGTGTGACACGCTCGACAGATCGCCCGGTGCCGGATACACGACCAGTTCCGCGCGACTCGTGCGCAGCATGGCCGGGAGCAGCACCAGCAGGATCAGCCGTTTCATCGCACGTCCTCCGTCTTTTGAGTCATTCCGGGTATCCTGCCCGTATGTGCCCGAACGACAGCCCGCCGTTAGGAATCGGTCGGGGCCTACCGCCGATACGGTGTTCAGCCTGCCCGCCGTAGCCCGGTGATCGCCGCCTGCGCCGCTCCCCCGGCGGACAGGCAGCCGCGAAGCTGATGAATAGACTGGGCCAGGTCGGCCGTCCCGGCCGGCGCACGAGTTTCTGCGGGACTTGCCAAGTTTCAGTAGGGGAAACTCTTGCTGTACGTCGCCTTGGACAGGCCGATCAGCAACTCTGCCATCGCGGCCGCGGCCGCTTCAATTACGGCCTTACCCTTGGCTGCCGTGCTCTTGCGCGTCTCGCCGCCGCCGCTCGCCGGCACATGCAGGTGCCAGGGCCGCACGAAGTCGGCGTATGTCTCGAGCACCGGCACCTTGACCTTTCCGAACGGGTTGTTGCGCAGCTTGTCCTTGCGCACCAATTCGGGTCGAATCCAGAGCATGCGCGAGACTTCGGATTCGCCGCCGTGAATGCTGGGATGTTCGATGGGGCTCTTGAAGCCGGGCGGCGACAGGTTGACTGGGGTGCAGACGAAGGGCATATCATCCATTCCGGCGATTTCACGCATGACCGCCTGGATGGTCGCGCTCACGCCGCCATGCCCGTTCACGAGCACGACTTTCCGGATCCCGTCCTCGCGGCACTGGGTCACGATGTCGATGATCACCTGCATCAGCGTGCGTACGCCGATCCGGAGCGCGAACGGGAACTTGCGGAAGTTCACGTTGTTCGTGATTGGAAGCGTGGGGTACAGCAGGGCGCGCGCGCCCCGGGCGTTGGCCGCCGCCACGGCCAGCCGCGCCAGGCGTGTGACCTGCCAGGCGTCCGTGCCGTACGGCAGGTGCGGACCGTGCGGCTCCGTCGAACCGAGCGGAAGCACGACCACCTCCGGCCTGAACGCGCGGATTTCTTCGATCGTCATCTCTTCAAGCAGCCCCGGAAACTCCGGTACGGTTGCCGCCGCGGTCTTCACGGACTTTCTTCCCCCGGGCATGGTGGTCTCCTTTTCATGAAGCGTTCGTTGGCGTGAAGCTACAGGCAAGGCGCCGCGCTGTCAAGCGGAGCAACCGCCCCTGATCCGTGACCGGGCCAGCACGGTCGGCTGCCCTCTCCAAGCCGGAAAACCGGGGCAGGTGCGTATTTCTCAGGCAGCCGGCTTTCTGAGAACCTTACAGTTGGATACGTCGATCGTAGCATCTGACTGTAAGGTGATGGATGTCCTCAGGCCCGTAGAACGGGCATCTTTCGGCCGATTCGGCGCAGTTGGCGATTACCGCAGGTTGATCTTGAAGACCACGGCCATCTCGTCCGGGACGCTCGGCGGGGTGGTCAGGGTCAACCCGTCCTCGGTCTGGCTCCATTCGATCTTCCCGTCGTGGCTGAAAAGCGTGACGTCGCGGACGCGAACCGTGCCGTTCGTCACGGCGTTGCCGAAGGAGGTGATGCGGACCGCCTGGTTTGCGCCGGGCCGGCCCAGGACGATCGCGTAGACGGTGGAACCGTCCGGGCTGCGCGTGAACCGGATGTCGTCCGGCGTATACTGCAGATAGCCGCTGTGCTTGTGGGTGAAGCTGCCGCCCTTCTCCAGGCGTGTCGGGCCTTCGCCGTAGACGAGCCACGGCCGCGTGTCGTAGACCGCCGGGCCGTGTTTGGCGAGCCAGTCGCCGATGCCGAGCAGGACCTGCCGCTGATTGTCTGGGATCGTTCCGTCGGCCATCGGTGAGAGGTTCAGCAGGAGCTGCCCGTTCTTACTGACAATATCGATCAGCACATGGAGCACCTCGCGCGCGGGCTTGATTTCCAGATCCTGCGTGTAGCACCAGCTCCCCCGGCTGATCGTGTCGTCGGTCAGCCATTCGTAATCGGTCAGCTCGTTCATGCGGCCCTTCTCCAGGTCGAGCAAGCCGATTTCGCTCGGGAACTCTGCGTTCTTGGAGACGACCATGACCTCTTTGCCCCAGTCACGCGCGCGGGTGAGATAGGTGGTGGCGAAATCGAGGCGCTGCTGCTCGGGGATCCGGTGCAGCCAGCCATCGAACCAGATCATGTCGGGTTCGTAGTTGTCGATGACTTCGCGCAGCTTCTCCTGCCACTTCACCAGGAATTCATCTTCCGGAATGTTCCCGTACAGCAGGCGCAGCTTCGGATCGCTGGAGGTCGTCGGCCACCCCTGCACGGGCGGATAGTGGCTGTCGCGGTAGTGGCCCGGGTGCGGGTAGGGCTTGCCCGGCGTGTCATGGCGTTGCAGATTGCGGGCGTGGTGGAAGGTTGTGATGAAGCGCATGCCGCGCTTGCGGATGGCGACGGCCAATTCGCCGGTGATGTCGCGTTTCGGGCCCATGTCCCGGGCATTCCACGGGTTCACCTGGCTGGCCCACATCGAGAAGCCGTCATGGTGCTCGGCCGCCGGGCCGGCGAACCGGGCCCCGGCCCGGCGGAAAAGATCCGCCCAGTCGTCGGCATCGAACTGCTTCGCCTCGAACATGGGGGCGAAATCGTGGTAGCCGAACACGGACGGGTCGCCGTAGGTCTCGACATGGTGTTGATGGATTCTCTGGCCTTTGAAGTGCATCCAGCGCGGGTACCACTCGTTGCCGAAGGCCGGTACGCTGTACAGGCCCCAATGGAAATAGATGCCGAACTTCGCATCCCGGAACCAGTCCGGAGCGGGGCGGCGGTTCTTCAGCGGTCCCCAATCGAGTGCCAGCGGCGCGGCGTGCTGTGCATAGGTCTCGACCATGGCCTGCCCCCTCTGCTTCTTTCGAACGTGCTCCGGTACGGACTCGGGAACGTGCGCGAGCCTCCACTCGATCACGCGGCGGCTTTGCCAGCCGCCATAAGCCTAGCCCTTCCCGGCGCGCGGCCACAATGGACGGGTTTGCCTTGAGGATGGAGATTATTGACCTCGCGTGCTCTCGAAGTCGCGGATCAAGGTGGAGGGCGCGGCGCCGTAACGGGCGCGAAAGACGCGGGAGAAATAGAGCGGGTCGGAGAACCCGACGGCCAGCGCGACGTCTTCGACATTCATGGGGCTGGAGACGAGGAGTGCGCGCGCGCGGCGGAGGCGGATCTGTTTGCGGTAGGCGACAGGGGTGGTGCCGTAGGTTTTGCCGAAGAGCGCGGCGACGTGTGAGGGGGACAGGCTCAGGCCGGCGTAGGCCTTTGTCATGGGCGTGTTCTGCAACGCGTGCTTTTCGATCCACTGCCGCAGGCGCAGCACCTCCCGGTGTACGCCGGTGGCCCCGGCGCGCGGTGCGGCGCGGCAATAGAGGGCAACAGCCTGGAGCAGCAGCGCGGTGCGCTGCATCTGGCCGACGGGCCCCGGCTCCGCGACGGCGTCGATTTCGCGGAGGATGGCGGTCAGCTCCACGGCGGCGTCGTGTGAGACTTCCTTGAGGAAAGGGACGGAGACGCGGCCGGTCCCGAAGGCCACGACGGTGTGGCCTTCGCGTCGTTCGTCTTTGGCCAGCAGTCCCTTGCCGTGGAAGCGGAGGAAGACGCCCACGATGTCGCCGTGCCGCCGGTCGCCCTGAACCGTACCGGACGGGACGAGGATGGCCATGGGCGGACTGAATGTGAAGGGGATGTCGAGGACATAACGCGGGCCGCCTTTGACCCAGACGGAGAGCACGTCGCAATGGATCGACGATCGCCCCTGCCGGGCATCCGCGGGCCGGTGCCGGCGGATTTCCGTCACGGCCAGGATATCCGGGTCGGGGTGGCGCATGCCGTTCATCCTGAAAAACTCCATATGACCGGGGATTTCTCGGGCTTGGCGTTGGCTTTCATCCAAGTCTACTCTTTTACACGGTGCAAATCAAGGGGGGGCGCCTTGGATGCGCATGTGGCGGTCAATTCGGGATCCGATTCCGCAGGCGCCGGTGCCGGCCGGCTACACGCTGCGGACCCTGCGGCCGGGCGAAGAGGCGGAGTGGGTGCGCATGCGTAACGAGGCGTTCCGCCAGGATGGGAAGCCGGATTGGGACATGGCCGCGTTCGTTAAGGCGTTCATGAGCAGGGCGGTTTTCGAGTATGAGCGCGTGTTCGTTGTCGTGCATGACGGCCGGCTTGTGGGAACGAGCACGGCGTGGGAGCTCGATGAGGGGGGCGGGCCGGTGGGCTGGGTGCACATGTTCGGCGTCGAGCCGGCGCACCGCGGGAAAGGGTTGGGCGCGGCGCTGATGGCACGCGTTCTGCGGGAGTTGCGGGCGCGCGGTTACGCGCTGGCCGGCCTGACGACCAGCCCCGAACGCCAGGCGGCTGTACGAGTATACGAGAGGATGGGGTTCAGGGCAGGGGGGCGGCGCGGGCCGTTCGATGCCGAGCGGCGGGAACCGTGCGGCGCCTGCATGAGAAAGGAGAGTGTGTGATGCGCACACCGACTCGCATCTTGTTGGTCGGCGCCGGCCGGAAAGGGATCGGCCATTTCAACACGCTGAAGGCGATGCCGGCGTTGGCGGAGGTCGTGGCGGCCGTGGACCCGTCGGAGGCGGCGCGGAAGCAGGCGCGCGAGGCGCACGGCATTGCGGAAACCTATTCGGATCTGAGCGACGCGCTCGCGGCCGTGGCGGCGGATGCGGCGGTAATTTCAGTGCCGAACTTCCTGCACGCGGACTACACGGCCGCCTGTCTGAACGCGGGGCTTCACGTGTTCATTGAAAAGCCCATTGCGCTCCACATGCCGGATATTGACCGGATGATCGAGACGGCGGACAAGGCCGGCCGTCTGGTGATGGCCGGCCAGAGCCAGCGGTTCAGTGCGACCACGCGCTACGTGAAGTGGCTGATCGATTCGGGAGAGATCGGGCAGGTGCGCCACATGCTGCACCACCGGCTCGGCGCCTCGAGCGGGCGCGGCGGCGACGAGCACAGTTGGTTCGCCAAGCAGGCCAAATCCGGCGGCATCCTGCCCGGGATCGGCAGCCACTCCATCGACGTGCTGATGTGGTGGATCGGCGAGGCGCCGACCTCGACCTACGCGCAGGTCCGTCGGTTGGACCCGCACCCTGAAATCGACATCGAGGATGATGTCTCGCTCGTCGCCACGACAACAAGCGGGGCGATCATCAATGTGGCGTTGTCCTGGCATCTGCCGGCCGGGACCCAGTGGATCGTGGGCGGATCGAAGGGTGTGATCCGGTTCGACGGCGCGCGCGACGGGAAGATCTTCGTCAACGGGGCGGAGCGTGAAGTGCCCGCCAGCGTGCCGCTTGCCGGCGAGAGCGAACTGCTGCGCGAATTTCTCTGCGCGATTCGCGAGGGACGGCCCCTCGCGCATTGCTCGGCCCGCGACGTGAAGCACGCCTACGCCGTCGTCTTCGCGGCGCAGGAATCCGGGCGAACGGGAATGCCGGTGGCGTTGTAGGACCGTGGGACCGTGGGACCGTAGGACCGTGGGACCGTGGGACCGTGGGACCGTAGGACCGTGGGACCGTGGGACCGTGGG
>JAFGHX010000109.1 GCA_016929905.1 Kiritimatiellia bacterium | reverse complement strand
GTGGAAGAGTGGAAGGGTGGAAGGGTGGAAGAGTGGAAGGGTGGAAGGGTGGAAGGGTGGAAGAGTGGAAGAGTGGAAGGGTGGAAGGGTGGAAGGGTGGAAGGGTGGAAGAGTGGGGGGGCGAATTGTCGGGTCCGAACCCTGACCCCTGACACCCGGAACCCTGGCACCGCGCGGGTTTGAACCAAGAGGCGCACGATGGACACGGGGCAAGTCACCGAATTTCTGCGTGAACATGTGGCTCTGTTCAAGGACTTCCCGGAAGAGCGGTTGCAGGAGCTGGTGGCGGGCTCACGGACCGCGACGTTCGAACAGAACGAGGCGGTGATCGAGTTTGGCGAGGAAGGCCGGTTCCTGGGCGTGATGCTGGAAGGCGAAGCGGAGGCCTCGGTATCGGACGACAGCGGGCTGCGGCACCGGATGGGCTTGTTGCGGCCGGGCGACATTTTCGGGGAGAACGCCCTGATGACGGGCGACAAGACGACGGCGGACGTCATCGGGCTGACGCGTTGCAAGGCGCTCTTCATTCCGCAGAGCCTGTTCTCGACGGTCCTGATCACGCACCCGCCTGCGATCAAGTACCTGTCGCGGACGATCTCCAACCGGCTGCGCCAGGCGGTGCAGGACGGGTCCGCGCGTGAGCTGGCCGCCTCGGCGTTCAAGCACAGCGACGACCCCTACGGGCTCAAGCTGCGGACCGAGACGCCGATGAAGCTGCTCGTTGTCAACTGCGGGTCGTCGTCGCTGAAGTTCAACCTGTTCGACACGCTGGATTCGGCGCGCAACGCGCGCGGTATGGTGGAGCGGATCGGAGCCGCGGGCACCGTGCTGACCTGTCGCACGGCGCGAGGCGAGCGCCGGCTCGAGTTGCCGCCCGGCGCGCACGGCGAGGCGTTCGCGGCGATGGTCGACGCGCTCACGGCCGGGGAGACCGCCGTGCTGCAGGCACCTGGCGAGGTGACGGCGGTCGGGCACCGCGTGGTGCACGGCGGGGAGCAGTACAGCCATTCGGTGGTGGTGACGGACGAGGTGGAGCGCGAGATCGAGGCGGCCGCGGCGCTCGCGCCGCTGCACAATCCCCTGAACCTGGCCGGCATCCGCGAGGCGCGCCGCGTCTTTCCGAACGCGGCGCAGGTGGCGGTGTTCGACACGGCGTTCCACCAGACCTTGCCGCCGTACGCCTATCTCTACGGGCTGCCCTACGACTATTACGAGAAGAAGAAGATCCGCCGCTACGGGTTTCACGGGACCTCGCACCGGTATGTGGCGCTGAAGGCCGCGGAGTTCGTGAAGCGGCCGTTCAACGAGCTGGAAATCGTGAGCTGCCATCTCGGCAACGGGGCGTCGGTCTGCGCGATCGATCACGGCCGCTCGGTGGACACCTCCATGGGCCTGACCCCGGCGGCCGGTCTGATCATGGGCACGCGCTGCGGCGACGTGGACCCGGGCGTGTTGACCTATCTGATGCGCAGCGAGGCGATGGGCCCGGACGAACTGGACGCGCTCATCAACCGCGAGAGCGGGCTGCTGGGCCTGTCGGGCGTGTCGAACGACATGCGCGAGATCGAGGACGCCGCGCAGCGCGGCGAGCACCGGGCGCTGCTCGCCTTCAAGTCGTTCTGCTATCAGATCCGCAAGTACATCGGCGCCTACGTCGCGGCCATGGGCGGGCTCGATATCGTGGTGTTCACCGGCGGGATCGGGCAGGGCGGGGTCGGCGTGCGCAGCCTGGCCTGTCAGGGGCTGGGCTACATGGGGATTCGCATCGACGAGGCCAGGAACCAGGCGGCGGGCAAGGCCGACACCGTCTGCGATATTGCCGCTCCCGACGCGCCGGTACGGGTGCTGATCGTGCCGTGCGACGAGGAGCGCATGATCGCGCGCGAGACGATTCGCGCGCTGAACCGCGGTTACGTCACCCGCATCATCCGCAGCCAGACGCCCGCCCCGGTCACGATCGAAGTCTCGGCCCATCACATTCATCTGGCGCCCGAGCATGTCGAGGCCCTGTTCGGGCCCGGCCACGAGCTGACGAAAGCGGCGGACCTCTCGCAGCCGGGCCAGTACGCGTGCAAGGAGACGGTCACGCTCATCGGGCCGAAGGGCCGCGTGGAGCGGGTGCGCGTGCTCGGCCCGCCGCGCCGCGAGACGCAGGTCGAGGTCTCGATGACGGAGCAGTTCAAGCTGGGCATTCACCCGCCGATCCGCCAGTCAGGCGATCTGGACGGCACGCCGGGCCTCACGCTGGAAGGGACGGACGGGCGCCGCGTCACCATCGAGAAAGGCGTCATCTGCGCGCTGCGCCATATCCACGTGCCGCCCGAGGAAGCGCTGCGCCTCGGCCTGCGCGACCGCGACATGGTGCGGGTGCGGGTGGAAGGCGCGCGCGAGCTGATCTTTGGCGACGTGCTCGTGCGCGTGAAACCGGACTTCAGGCTCGTGATGCATATCGACACCGACGAAGCCAACGCGGCGAATATCCGGACCGGCACCCTCGGCTACATCGACGGCATCCAGAGCGGGCGGTGACGGCGCGCGGCGGAACTGCCCGCGAAAGAACGCGAAAGAGGCGCGAAAGGCAGATGCGTCTCTCGCCCGCTCACTCCGTTCGCTCGAGCCCGCAAAGCGCGCAGAGGAGTGCTGGGTCTGCCACAGGGCTGTCTGGGCAAACAGACCGTTGTTGCGGGAATCGAAAGGATTGCCACGCCGCAACACCTCAGGAGGAAATACGACG
>JAFGHX010000108.1 GCA_016929905.1 Kiritimatiellia bacterium | reverse complement strand
TTTCGGACTCGTTCGAAAGGGGAAAGTCCGGGGGCGGGAAGTGTCCGTGTTCTGTGACTTGCGACCTTCGACCTGCCGACTTGCGACCTTCGACCTGCAACCTGTGACCTTCGACCTCCGACCTACGACCTTTGACCTTCGACCTTTGACCTTCGACTTTTGACCTTCGACTTTCGACCTTCGACCTTCGACCTGCAACCTGTGACCTCCGACCTCCGACCTTCGACCCTCGACCTCCGACCTCCGACCTTCGACCTCCGACCTCCGACCTGCGACCTTCGACTTTCGACCTCCGACCTCCGACCTCCGACCTTCGACCTTCGACCTTCGACTTTCGACCTGCGACCTTTCGACCTTCGACTTTCGACTTTCGACCTTCGCCTTTCGCCTCCGCCATGCTAGACTCTCCGTTCACTCGGGGGACGGAACCATGTGCGGAATCTGCGGTTTCTGGCGCGAGACGGGCGGGCCCGGCGAGGAGCAGGCGCTGGACGCGATGCTGGCCGCGCTCGCGCATCGCGGGCCGGACGACCGCGGCGTCTATCTCGACGAGCAGGTCGCGTTGGGCCATCACCGGCTCAGCATCATCGACCTGAGCGAACGCGGGCGCCAACCCATGGTGAACGAAGACGAGTCCGTCTGGCTCGTGTTCAACGGGCAGATCTACAACTACCGCGCGCTGCGCGCGGAGCTGGAGACGCGCGGCCACGCGTTCCGCAGCCACACGGACACCGAAGTCATTCTGCACGGCTACGAAGAATACGGCGCCGCGTTCCTCGAGCGCATGAACGGCATGTTCGCGTTCGCGGTTTGGGACAAGCCGAGACGCCGCCTGTTCCTGGCCCGGGACCGGCTCGGGCTGAAGCCGCTCTACTACTCGGAGTCGTTCGGCGCGTTCGCGTTCGCCTCCGAAGCGAAGGCGTTTCACCGGCTCGGCCGCCCGGAGATCGACGAAGCGGCGCTGGCCTATTATTTCGTCTTGAACTACATCCCCGGCGAACAGACCGCGCGGCGCGGCGTCAAAGAGCTGCTGCCCGGCCACTATCTCGTTTACGACGGGCGCGCGGCGCGCACGCAGCGGTACTGGCAGATCCCGTGGGACCGCACGGAGACGGACCTGACCGTTGCCCGGACCCGCGTGCGGGAACTGCTCGACACGGCGGTCGAGGACCGCCTGCACGCCGACGTACCCGTCGGCACCATGCTCTCCGGCGGCGTGGATTCCGGGTCCGTCGCCGCGCTGGCCGCGGGCAAGCACGCGGACCTGCACACCTACACGGTCGGCTTTCACGACCGGGACGACGAGCTGGCGCAGGCGCGCGAGGTCGTGCAGGCGGCGCGCACGACGCACCGCGAATTCATGATCGAGACGGGCGACGTCGCGGCGCTGCTGGACGACGTCGTCTACCATGCCGACGAGCCGCTCGCGGAGAGCGGGATCATCGCCTACTACCTGGCCGCAAGAACGCTGAGCACCGAACTGAAGGTCGTCCTGATCGGAGAAGGATCCGACGAGGTCTTCGCCGGCTACCCCTGGCACCGGGCCGCCCGCCCGCCCTACTGCTGGGCGCCGCGCCCGCTGCTGGCGCGCGCGTTCCGATATGTGACCAGCTGGCGGCGCGCGCCGGTCCTCGCGCGGCAGCCGCAGGCCCTGTACCGCGAGCTGTTCGACGCATTCCGCGTGCGCGGCCGCGACTTCCTCACGCACATGCTGAATTTCGAGCAGCAGAACCTGCTCCCGTATAACCATTTCCCGAAGATCGACCGCGCCACCATGGCGTTCGGGCTCGAGGCGCGCGCGCCGTTCACCGACTACCGGCTGGTCAGCTACGCGAACGGATTGCCGACCGCGTTCAAGATCGCCGGCGGCACGAACAAACGGGTCCTGCGCGAGGCCATGGCCCGGATCCTGCCGCCGGCCACCGCGCAGCGCAGGAAACGCGGGTTCCTCGTCCCGGTCACGCGCTGGCTCCAGACCGATCTGCGCGACTACGCGCGCGATACGCTGCGCAGCCCCAACGCCTATACCCGCCAGTTCTGCTCACGTAAGGAACTGGACCGCCTGCTCGCCGGCTGCCCGCGCGGCTATCTGGCTGCAACCGAATGGTACGTCGGCCTGTGGCGGTTGCTGATCCTGGAAATCTGGCACCGCGTGTTCTGGAGAGGCGGCCGGAACTCGGAGGTTAAGGGGTAGACCGTTCAAGGGTTGAAGGTTCAAGAATGGGTCCGCGCCAAGAAGGCGGCTCGCGAGGAGAGGCCGTCTCAAAACCGGGGAACAGCCCTTACGGGCTTAACTACAAACGGAAGAAACCACCAAATATGCCGTTTGTAGTTAACGCCGTAAGGCGTGTGGCAACGTGCAAGTCGGGTTTTGAGACAGCCTCTCCTCGCGAGCCGGGTTCTTGCAGTGAACTCCAGGACTGAAAGGCGGGAGGTTTAAGGTCGGAACGTCCAGGGATAGCCGGGCGTCCGTGTTCTCCGACTTGCGACTTTAGACTTTCGACTTTAGACTTTCGACCTGCGACTGTGGACTTCTTGACGCTCTGACTTTCGCCGCAAGAGGGAACGAACCATGGCAACGCCAGACAGCCGCAAGATCCGGGTCCTGCTTCCGTCGATCTTTCCGCTCCGGTCATCTTTGTACTCGGTGCGCTTCTTTCCGATCGCGCAGCATCTCGGCGACGACTACGCGTTCACCTTCATTGTTAAGCAAGACAATGCGGCGGACACAGCCGACCGCCGCAATGTTCTGGAGACGCCGGCCAATGTGCGGATTGTCACGTTCCGGTCATGGGCGGAACTCGTCCGGCTCACGCGCCGGCTGTCGAGCGAAGCGGATATCCTGTTCCCATCGAAGCCTTTCAGTGTGACGGGCCTTCACTGTTACCTGCTCGCGCGCCGGCGCCGGGTGGTCATGGTACAGGATACGGACGACCTGGAGTGGGCCGGGGTGCAATGGTATTACCCGCAGGAGATTCTGATTGAGCGATTCCTGATGCGGAGAGTGCGGTACGCGTCGGTGGCCTCACGCGGGCTTCTGGAGTACTGGCCGCAAGCCGAGTATGTGCCGAACTGCACGCTGCTCAACGTGTTCGATCCCGGCAGGACGGATCGCGGCCGCGAGGCGGCGGCAACCCGACAGGCACACGGTTTCGGGTCGCGCCCGTTGCTGCTGTGGATCGCCGGCGGCGGCCCCATCGACATGGTATTTCCCCTGCGCCTGCTCGAGGCGGTCCGAGCGAAGGTTCCGAATCTGGTGCTCGCCGTCGTGGGCGAGCGCCCGGATCTGGGCAAGATGAGGCGCCGCGCCGCCGACGCGGAATTCGCCCAGAGCGTTAGATTTCTGGGCCGAGTCACGACAGACGCGCTCAGAGGCATGTACCTGGCGGCTGACGCGCTGCTGCTCAATTTGCGGGATCATCCATACGACCGGTGCAAGTGTCCCGGCCGGCTGGCAGAGCCTATGGCGATGGGCACGCCGCTGATCGTCACGGACGTGGGAGAACCGGCCTACGTGGTGCGGGAGGCCGGCTGCGGCGTGAAGATCCCCGTCCATCCCACGCGCGCCGTCGAAGCGGTGGTCGACTTCCTCACACGCCCTGAGCCGGAGCGTCGACAGATCGGACGGCGCGGGCGCGAGTACCTTCAACGCCGCCGCAACTGGCCGAATGTCGTGCCAGCCCTCGACGGCCTGTTCCGCAGGGCTCTGGCGCGGGCCTAGGTACGGCCTTTCGTAGATGCGCCAAGACCGGTACGAGCGTATGCTCAGAGTCCCCACGGGCAACGTTGCACTGCCGCTCACCATCACGCCGCGGCGTCGACCTTCGACCAGCCGACCTCGGGCTGCTGCCCGAACCCGACACCCTCGTGCGCCTAAAGCCGTACCGCGCCGGGCGTGTCGTAGTTTGCCGCGAACCACTCGATCGTCCTGCGGAGCCCGACATCCAGGCCCGTGTCGCACGATAGCCCGAGCGAATTGAGCAGGCTGACGTCAAACACGCTTTCCAACTGGCCCTCCGGCTTGGCCGCGTCCCATTCCAGCCGGCCGTCGAACCCGCTGAGCCGTGCGATCAGGTCGGCCAGATCCCGTATCGTTGTAGCCGTTCCGCTCGAGATATTGACAGGCCCGGTGTATTCGTCGTGGTCGATGAAGAACGGTATGCAGTTCGCGACGTCGCCGGCGTAGACGAAATCGCGTTTCGGCGCGCCGGAGCCCCACAACGTGACCGCCGGCGCGTTGGCGCGTTTCGCCTCGTGGCACCGGCGAATCAGGGCGGGGATCACGTGGGAGTCGGCCAAGCTGTAGTTGTCATGCTCGCCGTACATCTTGCCGGGCACCAGCACAACACTGGTCAAGCCGTACTGCTGCCGGTACACGGCGCTCGCCACCAAGCCCATGCGCTTCGCCATGGCGTAGCCGGCACTGCTGGCGTCCGGGCGGCCATTCCACATCTGCGCCTCGCTCACCGGCGAGGCGGCACCGGCCGGGTACGCGCAGCCGCCCATCGGATACACCAGTTTCCTGACGCCGTGCGCCGCGCAGGCCGAAAACAGGTTCTCGGTCAGCAACAGGTTCCAGTGAAAGAGATCGGCCGGCCGCCGCGTGTTCACGCCGATCCCGCCGGAAAGACCGGCCAGATGCACGACAACGGTGGGGACCCGCTCGATGAACATCGCTTCGACTTGAGCGGGGTCCATCAGCTCGTAGTCCTTCGAACAAAGCGGGGTGATTCGAACCTGCGGATACCGCGTCCGCAAGACGGGCAGCAGATGATGGCCCAGGAAACCGGTCGCACCGGTCACCACGATGTGATCGCTCCGGTCGATCTGCATGATTCCCCGTTTCCGCAGCCGCGCGACATGTGCGCGTGACGATCCGGGATCATAGTCGGCCGGCGGCCTGAAGTCAAATGCCGAGCTGGCGGCTGCAGCGTAGGCAGAGAATAGCCGCAAAAAGGCACAAAAAGCACAAAAACCGGAAGACGAGACCTGTTGGAGGAATTTGGGCGGACTGCCGCATAGGCACGACGGGCTACCGGAGGCCGCCCGCGCCAAATTCCTCCAACGTGTGTTTCTCGATGCGGAACTGGTGCATGATGAACAAGGCAACGTTGCGGGAATCGCGACCGCGCTCCGGCGCGGGCGCGATTCCCGCAACCTATCGAATTGCCCCACACACCTGACGCCCATTCCGTGCGCTGCCCTTTTGCGCCTTCTGTGCCTTCTTGCGGCTATGCCCTTTCGCGGCTATTCTCCGCTCACGGCGGCCCGGCCGGGCCGCGATCAGCGCGGAACTCGATCTTGTCGAGATACGTATAGTCCCAGGCACGCGCGGCATCGGTGGGGCCGTCCTGCTTCGCGGTGAGCTGGAAACCGAGACAGATCCTGCGCTGGCCCTCGAATTCGGCGCGGTCCTTCAACTCGAGCAGATTCGTGCCCGGCTGCACGTCCGCGATGCCGCGCAGCCGGCGCGGTTCCGGCCCGGCAAACACGACGAGCCGGTCGCCCGGCCGCACGTTCAGTCCGATCCGGAATTCGCACTTCCTGAACGCGGTGCCGGCCGGCGCGTCGAAGACGTAGACCAGCCCGGCCAGCGCGCCGGCCTTCGCCGGAACGAGCTTCCCGTTCGGCCACGGGAAGTGGTGCAGGTTCTGAAACGCCTTCGCATGATGGCGCACCTGCCCGAAATTCGCGTAGTCGTCCCGGTAGACCAGGCGCGGGTCAACCTTGCGCTTGAAGACCACCGCGATCGGCGCGCCCGCCGCCGTCACATAATGCACCGGCTCGTACAACGTCTCGTCCGCTTCGTAACGGTAGAACGGGTTCGCCAGTTCCAGGTTGCTCATGGCCACGTAGTCAGGGCCCACTGCGGAAACGGCCTCGGTCCCGTAGAATTTCAGGTCCGCGCGCAGGTTCTTTCGCATCGAGAACAGGCCCGGCCACGGGCCGAACCGCGCCAGAACGGTCGCGTTCGATTCCGCATTCCCGGACAGCCACTCGAGCGTCTGGCTGCTGCCCTCGCCGTACCAGCCGACGGGAAGCAGCCGATGTTTGTAGACGCCGGGCGGCCCGCCGACGAGTTCGTTGAAGTAGTCGAGATATTCGGGATGAATCCAGATGCAATTGCCGAGAAGATAGATCCCCATCACGATGCCCGGCAGCCAACGCGCACCCGAGAGGCGCGGCCACTTCCCCGCGAGACAGTCGCCGAACACGTACAAAGCGCCCGCCGCCGGGAACGAGAGGAACAGCAGCGTGTGCTGAAGATAGTGCGTGTTGCATTGGCGCAGCCCCCAGGTCGCCACGAAGAAGTGCGATGCGGCTATGCCCATCGGCAGCCACATCGCCGACCAGCGCTTCCATCGCATGCACTCCCGTACGCTGCCCCAGGCGGTGGCGACGAGCAGGAGCGCGGGCAGGCTGAACGCGAGCACCACGAAATAGTAGTACCAGGGCGTCTCCCGCAGAGCGCCGAGAAAGAACTCCTGGGGGCCCGGCCCCGGCTTGGCCAGCAATTCGCCGCGGTGCTCGGCGAAGTTGCGCGCCCAGAACGCCAAGAAATGGAACCAGCAGTACGGGTAGGTCAGGCAGAGCACAACGGGGCAGGCCAACGCGCAGGCGCCAAGGAAAAGGGCGGAACGCCGTGCCGTCCACCCTTTCCTCCGCAGCACGGCCGAGATCACGACCCAGCCGAACGCCCCGCCCCACAAGCCGAGCCCGAGCCGGAAATAGACGGCGAACGTCATCCCGCACGCGAGAGCGGCGAACCCCATATCACGCCAGGCATGCCGATCTTCATAGCGCAACGCAAACAGGACAAACGTCAGGGCCGGCACCGACCCGATACACGCGATCGTCGCCATGCGATGATGCGAGATGATGGGCGGGGAGCAGGCCACCAGCACGGCCGCCAGCCAGCCGAACCGCGCATCCTTCATTCGCCGCCCGACGACGAACGCGAGCCAAACCGCCAGCACGCCGAACAGTGCCGATATCGTCCGCGGAATGACATTCGCGTCCGGATCATTGGGTTGGACCCCGAAAATCACTTGCGGCAGCACGCCGAAGAAATAACGCGAAATCACCGGGATCTGCGGCAGGTGCCCCCACTTCTCGGACGCGAAATCGAACCGGCGCAACAGTTCCACGAACGGGCCGCTGTCCCTGAAGGCCAACTCGTCGTAGCCTATGCTCTGATGCCCGATCCGGACCAGCCGCAACACCGCGCCCGTCAGAAGCACGAGCAGCAAAGGCGCCTGCCGCCGAAGCACGCGCCACCAGCGCCGCTCACCCGGATCCGCGGCCGGCGCCTGTTTGCGCCCTGCCCCGGTGCTCACTGCGGCCGAGCCCTTGCCCCTGTTCCAATCTGCCGCGCCGCTTTCCATTCCCGCCCTCTCCGCATCGCACGTCGCGCCTGTCGGCAGCCGCACCGCCCGTGCCGCGCCGCCGCGGGAGAATGTACGATGGTCAATGGTGCATGGTCAATGGTCAATGACCGAAGACCATCGACCATTGAACCACCAAAATCCGCACGCGGATTTGGATGGTTGACGCCATTTGACGGTACAGCCCCAATCTGTTAGCCTACCGCTCTCACCCTATAGAGAGCAGTTCGGCTGGCAGCCAGCCGAACTGCTCTTGTTGAACCGCCTGCAAGCGAAGGGCTTGGCAGCAAGCAGGCTATTCGGTGAGGCTTCACCTATTTGGTTAGTTGGTGAAGAGCACGCAACGCCTCGGCTTGCTTTTCGTGATCCGACGTGGAGGGATCTCAACCGTTACGGCTGCTCACCCCGGAGGTGTCGGGCAGCCAAAACAAGAACAGTTCGGGCATGCGCAGCGTGCCCGAACTGCTCTTTCCAGGCTCACTGATGAAAGTGTTGCTGATATTTCCGCCCCGGCTGAACATTCTTCCGGAACCCGAGACCTCACGCATGAGCGAGAGTGCGGGTGTCTACTTGCCGCTCGGCATTCTGTACGTCGCGGGTCATCTCAAGGCGCACACCCGGCACGAAGTCTCGGCACTCGACGCCATCGCGGGCGGGCTGTCCTATGCCGACCTCGAAGCGGAAATCCGGCGGGCGGCCCCGCAGGTTGTCGGGCTGAGCGCGACGACCTTCAACCTGCGCGACGTGCTGGAAACGGCGCGCATCGCGAAAACCGTCGACAGCCGCATTCATGTCAACGTCGGCGGGCCGCATACCCAGATCTATCCGCGTGAGACGGCGGCGCTGCCGCATGTGGACTCCGTCACGATCGGCGACGGCGAAGAGACCTTCACCGCATTGGTGAACACGCTGGAGTCCGGCGGAGACCTGCGAACGGTGCCCGGGCTCGCCTTCAAGCAAGGGGAAGACGTCTGCATCACCGACGAGCGCCCGCCCGCCAAGGACCTGGACCCGTTCCCGTTCCCCGCACGGGAATTGCTCCCGATCGATAGATACTACTCCGGCATTTCGGACAAGAAGTTCTCCACGCTCATCCTCTCCAGCCGCGGCTGCCCCTTCAACTGCCAGTTCTGCTTTTCGAAATCGACGAAATACCGCGAGCGGTCGCCAGCCAACATCGTGGCCGAAATCGAAGCATGCGTCAAAATGGGCATTTCGGAATTCAAGTTCGTGGATGAAACGTTCAACGTGCATCCGAAGAAGGTGCGCGAATTCTGCGAGCTGGTCCAGAAGAAGCAACTCAGAATCACGTGGGAAATCCGAGGCCGGATCGACCGCCAGGATCCCGACCTGCTCCGAACCATGAAGCGGGCCGGCTGCACGTGCATGTACTTCGGCGTGGAGGCCGGCACCGACGACATGCTGAAGCTGATCCGCAAAGGCATCACCGTCGAACAGGCGCGCGACGCCTTTGCCCTGACCCGTCGAATCGGCATTCGAACGGTCGCCTATTTCATGATCGGGCACCCGACCGAGACGCGGGAACAGATCTGGGAGACGATCCGGTTCTCCAAGGCGCTGAAACCCGACTATGCGGTGTACTCCATCTTCGTCCCCTACCCCTGCACCGCTTTCTACGCCATGGGGCTGGAGACGGGACTGATCAAGCAGGACTACTGGCAGGCCTACGCCGCCGACCCGATCGCCCAATTCCGGCCGCGGGTCTGGGAAGAGAACTTCACCGAACAGGAACTGCTCGAACTGTTGGAGGCCGCCTATAAACACTTCTACATGGACGCGCGGTACGTCTTCAGGCGAGTCATGGCGACGCGATCTCTGGCCGAACTGAGCCGACACGCCCGAACCGCACTGAAGATATTGAGGTTCAGGAGATAAGCGCCCATTCTCACTCGGAGGTGAAGACGGCCGCTCTGCACCGCCACACACTCCTGCCAAGCATCCCCTGCGCACGCACCCCCCGGGCATCGTCTATTTGACTCGGCCCGGCGGATCTGATATGGTGCGCCGTTGATATCCGAAAACGGCTGACCGCCCCACGCCGCCTCATCGTGATGGCATACAGATGCGTTCGACTTTGACATCTTGTCTTGTGGACCGGCTGCGTACCGGCGACCTTAAGTGGTTCTGCGGGCGGTTTCAGCAGTACGCGTTTCTGAAGATTCTGCGGCGGACCGGGCGGTTCCGCCGGTCCGGCCGCTCCACGGTTGCCCCACTCGTGGTGACCCCGATGCTGACCTATCGATGCCCGAGCGACTGTCCCATGTGCACGTTGAAGAACCGGCGGCCGGACGCAAAGGGGAAGAAGGAGATGAGTTTCGAGGCGGTCGGGACGCTGCTCGACGAGTTGCGTGCAATGGGCACCCCCGGCATTTCCTACGCCGGCGGCGAGCCGCTGGTTCGGGAGGACATCATCGACATCCTCCGACTGACCAAACGCAAGGGGTTCCTTGTCAGCCTGACAACCAACGGTCTGCTTCTGGACGATCGGAAGGCAGAAGACATTCTTTCCACCGGGCTCGACATGGTGTGGCTTTCGCTGGATAAGGTGAGCGAACCCGACTATGATGCCTTCCGGGGCACGCGCGCGGGTTGCGGGAAGGCCGTTGCCGCATTGCGCTTTCTCGTCGAGGCGAAAAGACGCCGCAAGGCGCGCACCCGTATCGGCATTTCGCACGTAGTCGAGGCGCGGGGAACCGGGCAAACCCGGGCCATAATCGATCTCGCCGATGAGATGGGGGCTGACACGATCGCATTGGCCCCTCTGCATCGCTTCGACGACGGCAAGGTCTCCTGCGCGGCGCCGGGCTTCGACGCCGGGGCTTTTCGGCAACTGATAAGCGACGTGCGGCGGCGATGTCGCATTGGGCTCGACAGCACGAAAGGCTACCTCTCGCTCTTCGAGCGCGCCTTTGCGGGCGTGCCCCCGCCCTGCGACTGCCTGACGGGCTATACCATGCTTCTGATAGGACCCTACGGCGAAGTCTTTCCGTGTGCGCCCTACGCCATGCTGGATAAGTCGTACGGAGTCTATGAACCGCGCCGTCTCGCGGGACTGTGGGGGTCTCCTGAGTTCGGCAGGTACCGCAAAGAGCTGATGGCTTGCCGTATGTGCTACTGGAACTGCCACACGGAATACAACCTGATGTTCCGCTGACGGAGGGCTCAAGCGGCGCATCAGGCAGCCTGGGAGGTTTCTTTCATGCACCGATCCTCGGAGGAGCAACCCGAATCGATCTGGACCTGGCTGACCCACCCCCGGCGATGGACGTATGCTCAGGGACTCGCCCTGGCGGGGCTGATCGTCCTAGGATTAACGGCCGCCTTCGGCACGCCGTATCGCCCGACGCCCAATCCGGCAGCGGACGTCCTCGCCTGGCTTTCGTGCGCCCTCATTGCCTCTTCCCTGGTGGCCGCGCTGCTCGGGAGATCCCGTAAACATGGATAAGAAACGCCTCCACCTATTTCTGACCCGCTCCGCCGCATCCCCGTGGCTGTTCGGCGCCGCCGTCGTCGTCGCCTTGGCGGCGCTCGTTATTCTCTATCTGGCGCCAGTCTTCAGTATGGACGACATCAGCCCGGAAACAGTCCAAGAGTTCCTGGCCGTCGGCCACGTGATGCTGGCGTCCGAGAAAGGCGTACATCCCGATGAATACTTCGCATGCGATCCGTACTGGGACGACGTCAAACGCGAAAGCCCCAGAGAAGCGTACATGACAGCGCCCAAGGGCATGTTCGTCTGGGAGTTCTTCGCCAAGCTATCGCCCTTGCGGTTCTGCTGCTCCTGGCCGTTCGTCAAGTTCGCGGGGGTCAGCAAGCAGGCCGTGGCATTGCACTCCGTGTCGTTCATGCTCGCCGTGCTGGTCATGCTCGCGGCGCTCGGATTCAAGGCCTACGGCCGCTGGCACGCGCTGCTGGCCGTCCTGTTCCTGCTGTCCAGCCTATCGTGGCTCATCCACGTCAAGTCGGGTTATCAGGTCTGGATGCCGTCGGTATTTCTCATGTGCGGCATCGCCTTCTGCCTCTATCTGTACGCCAGCACCCTGCGTCGGGCGCCCTTGCTCACCGCGGGCGCCCTGCTCGGTTTTCTCTCGACCAGCGCATGGATCTCCGCCACCCTGGCCGTTCCGGTCATCTTTCTTTCCGTCGTACTGCTGGGGCCCCGTTCGATCAAGCGCATGGTCGCCGACCTGGCCCTGACGGGCGCGGCAACCCTCTGTGCCAACTTCGCCATCTATGCCGTCCATGCCGCTTGGTACGGCTGCTCGCCGGCCGACCTGTATCACGTGACGTACAAGGCGATGACGGAGCGCTGGACTCAAGGTTCCGTGCCAGCGGTACAACTCCCTCTCTCCGGACGACTCGCCTACGCATTCCGCAACATGTTCGTCGACATGCGATCGTTCGACCATCTGGACAAGTGTCTCGAAGGAACACCCGCCATCTCCTGGCTCTTCACGGGCTGTCTGTTCCTCGGCGTTCTGTGCGCAATCAAGGACCGCTCGGCAGGGGACATCGTGCTGCTCGTCTGGGCGTTCACGGTCTTCGGAATCCTAGGAGTTCTCTACCTCTTCCAACATCGGTATGCGCTCATGGGCCTGCCGGCACTGGCCCTCCTGGGCGCACGGGGCGTGATGGGGGCCGCACAAGACCTGGCCCGGTCGAAGTTCCGGCTGGTCGCACCGGCCTTCATACTCGCGACGGGTCTCATGCTCGCGGTTGCCTTCTTCACCACCTATCGAGATTACTACGACACCTTCACCCACCACAAACGGCCCGACTTCGAGGTCGACCGACTCCGCGGACACTTCAAGACGCTGGAATGGTTAAAGGCGAATTGCCAGCCTGAAGACACTCTAACGGTCATGAGCGATCCGATCATGTTTCATGACACGATGTTCGAATTCTACACCTTCGACCAGCTCTACCGGTACGCATTCTGGTGCAATCGATTCAAGACCGATACGACGCCGAAACAGGTTCTTGCATGGGAGCGGGAACAGCTCAAGACCTACAAGAGAATCGTCTACATGTTCTCCTCCCAGTTGCTGGGCGATCCGAGAACAGGCCGCTACAGCAACGACTGGCGTCCGTTCCTTGCCGCACACCCGGGGATCAAGCCCGTGTTCACCTACAGATACAAGAAGGACCGGCCCGCCATTCTGGTCTTCACGGTGCCTCCGCCGGCCCCCCGCATCCGGTTCCCTGAAACTTAATCGAGAACTTGCTCGACGTTCGGCGTGGGGCCAGAAACTTGACGGGTTTGGCGGGCGCGTGGGCCGCTCGGCGAACAGTGGTGCCCAAAATTCTTGGCGCCTGGAGCTGCCTGAAAGCAGGCGAATTTCCGAGGAAATTCGTCCTCTCACGGAGCGGTTGTGGGGCCGATCTGTGCTCGGCCCGGACCGCACGCAGAGCGGTCATACAACGCGACGGACCATGCAAAGTCTGAACCCCTGATTTCCGGCGCCGCGCCGCGCGCCGGGCTTTGCTGGCCTCCTGAAGCGTGAGTCCGCCGGAAACATGAAAGATATTGGTTTTGGACGCGGGATCATGTATAGGTTATCCTTTCGTGAAAGGGATCGCATCCGGGAACGCAGAATGAGATTCTCCAGGAAAGTCCAGCGCCGCCTCTACTTCAACATGCTCCGTATCCGGCAAGTCGAACTCCGGATCGACGCCCTCTACCTCAACGACGAGATGAAGACGCCGGCTCATCTCTGTATCGGACAGGAGGCGGTGGCGGTCGGGGTGTGCGCCAACCTGCGCGCGGAGGACTGCATCAGCAGCAACCATCGCGGCCACGGGCACTACCTGGCCAAAGGCGGCGACCTCAACGCGCTGATTGCCGAGTTGCACTGCAAGGAAACAGGCTGTTCGAAGGGGCGCGGGGGGTCCATGCACCTCGTTGACACCTCCGTCGGGCATCTGGGCAGTTCGTCCATTGTGGGCGGCGGCATTCCCATCGCGACCGGAGTGGCGCTGGCGATGCAGATGCGGCACCAGCCGCTGGTGAGCGTGGCGTTCTTCGGCGACGGCGCGGCGGATGAAGGGGTCCTGTACGAGAGCGTCAATTTCGCCATGCTCAAGAAGCTGCCGGTGGTCTACGTGCTGGAGAACAACCAGTACTCAGTCTGTTCACCGGTCTCCGCGCGCCAAGTCGGCGACAATCTCTTCCACAACCTGAAACCGCCGTTGCTGCTGACCCGCAAGGTAGACGGGAACGACGTGGAGGCCGTATACGAGGCCGCCCGCGCAGCGGTGGAACGCGCGCGGTCGGGGCATGGCCCCTCGTTCATCGAATGCGTGACATACCGCATGCCCGGTCATGTGGGCTGTGCGGCCCAGGACGTGCAGGGGTACCGGACCGAGCAGGAAATCGAACTCTGGCGGACCAAGTGCCCGGTGGCCGGTTTTGAGAACGGCCTGATCAAGCGGGGCATCCTGACCGCGGAGGACGTCGCACAGATAAAGGAAGCCATCGAGAAGGAGATCGATACGGCATTTGCCGAAGCACGGAACGCCCCGCTGCCTCGAACAGAGGAACTGTCGCGTTATCTTTACAAGGATTGATGTGTATGCCCTGGTCTAAGATAAAGCCCGAGCTCGTCGAACCCGACTTCGCGCCGGAATCCGACGGCAAGGGTCGGGTCTTGACATACGCCGAGTCCGTTCGCGAAGCAGTCGCCCTGGCGTTGCGGCAGGATCCGGCCGTCTTCGTCATGGGCCAGGGCGTGGACGACCCCAGCGGGATGTTCGGCGCCACGCGCGGGCTGCACGAGGAGTTCGGGGCTGACCGGGTGTTCGATACGCCCCTGGCGGAGGGGGCGTTGTCCGGCGTCGCGGTGGGCGCTGCCCTTTGGGGCATGCGGCCCGTGTACTTCCACAACCGCCCGGACTTCCTTTTCCTCGCCATGGACCAGATGGTGAACCACGCGTCCAAGTGGCACTTCATGTTCGGCGGCGCCGTGAACGTGCCCGTTGTCTTCTGGACCTGCATCGGGCGCGGCTGGGGTTCCGCGGCGCAGCATTCGCAGGCGCTCCAGGGTCTTTTCATGCACGTACCCGGCCTCAAGCTCGTCATGCCGGCCACCTGCTACGACGCCAAGGGGCTCATGATCTCCGCCATCGCAGACCCGAACCCGGTCCTGATCATGGAGCACCGGTATAACTTCAGGCAAAAGGGCATCGTCCCCGAGAAGGTCTACAGCGTGGCGCTCGGCCAGGGCGCCGTGCGCAGGCGCGGAGCACACGTCACGGTCGTCGCCGTGTCGCACCTCGTCATGCAGAGCTACCTGGCGGCCGAGGAGTTGGCCGAAGAGGGCATAAGCGTGGAAGTCCTTGACCCGCGTTCTCTGCGGCCCCTGGATGAAGCGATCATTCTGGAGTCCGTCGCCAGGACAGGACGTCTGGTGGTCGCCGACATGGGCTGGAAGACCGGCGGCGTCACGGCGGAAATAGCGGCGCTGGTCGCAGAAAAGGGGTTCGCCTCGCTCAAAGCGCCGGTTCGACGCGTCGCCTGCCCCGATGTCCCCACCCCCGCGGGTTATACGCTCGAACACGCGTTCTATGTAGACAAGGAAGATATCAAGGCCGCCATCAGAGACGTGTGCCTCGGGTAGATGCTGCGCCAAAGGCCTCGGCTCGGCTCAGCCTCGCCCTCCACGCGAACAAGCGGCGGCGGCCGATGGAGGGCGAACCTGTGGTGAGCCGCCCGCCGCGGATGGCGGCCGGCCAAAGCTCGCTCACGCCGGGCTCACGCCCGAGGGCACTGCAGAACCTGCACGCGATGCGAACAAACCAACAGATGCACGTGGGGCTGGTCCAAATCGGAGAACGGTTCGGCAGCCAGTACTACCTGCCCTACGCCATAGGCCTGCTCCAGGCCTACGCGCAAGAGCATCTGAGCAAGCCGGAACGGTACCTCTTTCGCCCCCCCATCTACAAAGGGATCGGGGTGGACCGGGCGGCCGTCGCCCTTCAAGACGCCGACATCGTCTTCTTCAGCGCCTATGTCTGGAACCACAGCCTGAGCCTGGCGATCGCGCGGAAGATCCGGCAGCAGCGAAAGCACTCCGTGATCGTCTTCGGCGGGCCCCAAGTGCCCGAGTCGGAGGACGCGCTGGGCGCTTTCCTGGAACGGAACCCCTTCGTGGATATCGGCTGCTACGGCGAGGGGGAACTCCCGTTCCTCCGGATTCTGGAGAACCTCCACACCCGTGCATGGACACAGGTCCCGTCGATAGGGTTCGTTAACGCCGACAAGCGATTCGTGTACAATCCGGCCACCGAAAAGCTGAAGGATGTCAACGACATCCCCTCCCCTTACTTGACCGGGGTCTTCGAACCGCTCTTCCGCCAGAACCCCGGCGAGGGCTGGTCGGGCCTGCTCGAAACGAACAGGGGCTGCCCGTTTTCATGCGCCTATTGCTACTGGGGCAAGAGCGAAAGGAACCGCGTACGTCAATTCCAAATCGATCGGGTCTTCAGCGAGATCGACTGGATCAGCCGGAACAAGATCCAATTCGTCTTCTGCTGCGACGGCAATTTCGGGCTCCTGAAGCGCGATCGGGACATAGCCGCCAAGGTCGCCGGGAACCGAAAGGCCTACGGCTACCCGCACGCGTTTTCCGTCCAGAACACCAAGAACGCCACACACAGGATCTTCGCGCTTCAGAAGATCCTGAGCGATGCCGGCCTGCAAAAGGGGGTGAACTTGGCGCTTCAATCGGTGAACGACGCCACACTGAAGAGCATCCATCGCAGCAACATATCTTTTCAGAGTTTCCAGGACCTGCAGCGGCTGTTCAGCAAAGCCGGCATCGCGACCTTCAGCGATATGATCATCGCCTTGCCGGAAGAATCTTACGACACGTTCGCCGACGGCGTGGCTCGCGTGATCGCCGGCGGCCAGCACAACAGGATTCAGTTCATCAATCTTGTCGTCCTCGAGAACACGCTCATGGCGGACCCGGCCTATCAACGGCGACACGGACTGGCACTCAGAAAGTCGAGGGTGACGTCTCACCACACAAGCCTCGACGCCACCTCGGAGGTGGCAGAGACGCAGGACCTCGTCGTCGGGACCGCAACCATGCCCGAAACCGACTGGATCAGGACGCGAGTCTTCTGCTGGCTCGTGTCGCTGCTGCACTTCAATAAACTGCTCCAGATCCCGTTCATTCTCATCAACCGGCTCGCCTCGGTCAGCTTCAGGCGGCTGGCGGAGGTCTTCATGACGGAAACCGGCGAGGATGAGTGCTCGCGAATTGCGCGGTTCCTCTTTGAGAAGGCCGGCGATGTTCAGCGGGGCCGCGGGGAGTACGTGGCCTCGCGCGAAAGGCTGAACATCTGGTGGCCGGCGGACGAATTCATGTTGATCGAACTGTGTGCCACAGGCAAATTGACCCGGTTTTACGAAGAAGCCCGGATACGGCTGGGGCGATTCGTCGCGGATCAACGCATCCAACTCCCCGCCGGCCTGCTGGAAGAATCGATCGCGCTGAACCACGCTCTGCTGAAACAGCCTTTTCAGGAAACGGATCTGGACATCGTGCTGAGCTACAGTATCCTGGACGTCTACCGTGCGACCTTGAATGGGGAAACGATTCGCCTGGACCGGGCCAGCGGCCGCTATCGCATTGACCGCACCAGTGAAACATGGGACTCGTGGGAGACATGGTGCCGAGAGATGGTCTGGTATCAGAAAAAGCAGGGTACATATCTGTACCCCTGCCGGCCTTTGGACGCGCGCGACGGATAGTGGAGTGAGGTGATGGCGAGAACGAAGATACTGGTGTGCGGAGCAACGGGCTTCATCGGCACCAACATCGCCGAGTCGCTCGCCGACGGGGGCGACGCCGAGATCTACGGGACCTATTTCCGGTCGAAACCCCGCCCCATCCCGGGGGTGGAGATGCTGCAGGCCGATCTCACCGACAGAAGAGATGTCCGCAGAGCCCTTAGGGGCATGGACATTATCGTACAGGCCGCGGCGACCACCTCGGGCGCCAAGGAGATCGTCAGCAAGCCCTACTATCACGTGACGGACAACGCCCTGATGAACTCGCTGATCTTCAGAGCCGCGTATGAATGCGGCGTTTCCCACGTGCTGTTCTTCAGTTGCACGGTCATGTATCCCTCAAGCGATACGCCGCTGAAAGAATCCGACTTCGACGCGAACGCGGAGATGTTCCCAAAGTATTTCGGGGTCGGCTGGACCAAGGTCTACATCGAAAAGATGTGCGAATTCTATTCGCGGATCGGCTCCACGAAGTACACCGTCGCGCGCCATTCCAATGTCTACGGCCCCCATGACAAGTACGATCTGGAAAGGTCCCACGTCTTCGGCGCCACCGTCACCAAGGTCATGACCGCCGGCGCGGGCGACAGCATCCTGGTCTGGGGCACAGGCGAAGAGGAACGCGACCTGCTCTACGTCTCGGACCTGGTCCAATTCGTGACCGCCGCGCTGGAGCGGCAACAGACCCCGTTCGAGCTGTTCAACGTCGGCTGCGGCTCGTCGATCGCGGTCAGGGACCTTGTAGCGAAGATCATCGCCGTTTCCCGCAAGGACCTGTCCGTCACCTATGACGACTCGAAGCCGACCATCAAGACGAAGCTCTGCCTCGATTCGAGCAAGGCGGAGCGAGAACTGGGATGGCGACCAAAGGTCCCGCTGGACGAAGGAATCGCCAAGACACTCGAGTGGTACAGGCAGAACGTGAATCGGGGAGGATAGGACTCGAGGCGCCGCCCGCGGTCCGCGCGAAGATGAAGACGACGCTGTTGATGCCGACATGGAATGAGGCGGACGGCATGAAGGAAATCATGCCGCGTATCCAACGGGACTGGGTCGATGAAATCATGGTCGTCGATGCCGGATCCACGGACGGGACCCTGGAATATGCGCGGGATCACGGTTACCGCATCGTCCAACAACAGCGCCCGGGACTGAAACACGCGTACATGGAAGCGATGAAGCAGATCACCAACGATGTGGTCATCACCTTCAGCCCGGACGGCAACTCCGACCCCGACCGCTTGCCGGATCTGACGGCGAAGATGCGGGCAGGCTACGACATGGTCATCGTCTCCCGCTACGCCGCGGGCGCGCGCAGCGAGGACGACGATGCCGTGACCGCCTTCGGCAACAAGCTGTTCACGACCATGATCAACCTGCTCTACCGTGCCCGATACACGGACACCCTCGTCATGTATCGCGCGTACAGGCGCGAGATCTTCACGGCGCTGGACATGGACAAGAAAGACGGTTTCGCGGAAAGGGTTGTCTACAACAGAGCCAGCACGGAGCCGCTCCTGTGCATTCGCGCCGCCAAGATGGGGCTGCGATGTGCCGATATCCCGGGTGACGAACCCCCGCGCATAGGCGGAAAGCGCAAACTCCAGGTCTTCCGCGGAGGCGCGGCCATCCTCTGTATGATCCTCCGAGAACTCGTCGTCTGGCGCCGGCGGGGGAAAGCGAAGACGGAGGCCTAGAAAGCCGGAGGTCTGTAGACGAAAGTCAGAGAGTCGAAAAGGGATGGCCGCGAAGAGGCACGAAAGGCGCAAGAGAGCCTTTGTGCATTATGAAGAAGGCAACGTTGCGGGAATCGTGACCGCATTCTGATGCGGGCGCGATTCCCGCAACATATACCGTCAGCCCCTTGCGTCTTCGGTGCCTCTCTTTTTTGTGCCTTTTGTGCCTTTTTGCGGCTACTCTAGGCGGACGTTCGAAGAATGGACTTCAACGACGATGTACCTGGACAACAAGTCACTCTTGCTCGCGGGTTCGACCGGACTGGTCGGCACGAGCGTGCTGCGTGAGATCCTGGCGAGTTGCCCCACGACCCGCATTCGCGCGTGTGCACACAGCCGTACGAAGCCGTTCATCCATGATGACCGCGTCGCGTACGTCACGGGCGATCTGCGCGAGGGGGCGTTCTGCCGCGAGGCCGTACGCGGGTGCGACGCCGTGATCATGGCTGCCGCCGACACAAGCGGTGCCGCCGTGCTGAAAACGGAGCCGTGGCGGCAGGTGAATGCCAACCTGATGATGAACGCGAACCTGCTCGAGGCCGCCGCGCAGCAGCAGGTCCGGCGCGCCCTCTGGATCGGATCGGCAACCCTCTACCAGGAATTCGAGGGCGCCATCAAGGAAGACGAGCTCGACTTGAACCGCGATCCGCATCCGGCCTACCTGGGTGTCGGTTGGGTCACGCGCTATGTCGAGAAGCTGTGCCGATTCTGGCACGAGACACGGGGTACAGAAATCGTCATCGTGCGCGCGTCCAACATCTTCGGGCCCTACGCCCGGTTCGATCCGGCAACATCCAACTTCATCCCGGCCATCATCCGAAAGGCCGTGGACCGCATGGACCCCTTTGAGGTCTGGGGGAGTGCTGACGTGACACGCGATGTTCTCTATGCCGACGATTTTGCAGCCGCCGTCGTGGCGCTCGTGAATCACGAGGCGACAACGTTTGACGTCTTCAACGTGGGGTCCGGCGTGCGGACCACCGTGGGCGACGTCGTACAGTGGGCACTCAAATGCGCGAGCCATTGCCCCTCCGCCATCCACTACCTCAGCGACAAACCTACCACCATCCGGTTCCGAGCGCTCGACTGCGGCAAGATCGAGAACCGCGTGGGGTGGACGCCCCAACACAGCGTCGAAGAGGGCCTGAAGAAAACCACGGCGTGGTGGACGGAGAACAAGGGCTGCTGGAAGAGATAGACGGCCCCCTTCGAGGAGAAATTCGTCCCGAGGGATCCCTTCCCGAGCGATCCGCGGCTTCCGCGCCGCGAATCGAACGGGGATCCCTGCACGTCTCAGCATGGCGACGCCCGGGCGGGAAAACCGTTCGCCGTCAAGCCGACAAGGACTTTCGGGGCGCCCAATTTGCCCGGGGCACTCCTCTTCCTGCCAGGGCGGAACAAGTCCGGGGCTTGTCCCGCCGCAGGCAGGGTCACCGCAAGTGTGCGCGACGCCATACTGAGACATGCGCGAAATCCCGATATCTATTGACAATAACCACCCCTTCAAGTAGACTTCTCCGAGTCTGGGTGGTCTCCGGCGGCTGACTGCCCCAAGGCAGCCGGGGCCTGCCCGCATTCGGCCTCCGAGCCATCCAGGAATCAAGGAGCCTCCATCATGCAACACCGTAGTCCTGCTCGCCCGCTGTCCGCGTACTCCCCGCGCCTCCTGGCCGTTTCCGCGGCATGCCTGTGCGTCGTCCTCGCCGCTCGAGCGGACACGCATTATGTCTCCCTGTCGGGCGCTCATCAGTCCCCATTCACAACATGGGCGGACGCCGCCACGAATGTCCAGGACGCCCTGAACGCGGCAAGCGAGGGCGACATGGTCGCGATCACCAACGGCACCTACATGCTCTCATCCCAGCTCTCGCTCAACGCGGGAATCACGGTGGTCAGCGTCAACGGTGCATCTGAGACGGTTGTGAATGCCAACCACACGGGTCGGTGCTTCTACCTGGGCCATCCCAACGCCGTGCTCAACGGACTGACAATCACCGGCGGCGAGGGCCAGCACGGCAGCGGCGTCTACTGCGCCGGCGGCGGCACCGTCACGAATTGCGTCTTGGCCGGCAACTCCGTGGGCGGCGACTTCTACGGCGGCGCGGTCTACTGCAACGGCGGCGGCGCCGTCATCGACTGCACCCTATCCAACAACACCGCCGTATTGGGCAGCGCGGTCTACTGCCTTTACGATGGACTGGTGCGCGGCTGCCTCATCAGCAACAACACGGTTACGGCCGGCGGCACGGTGTACTGCGACCAGGGCGGCCTGGTCTGCGATTGCGTCATCGTCGACAACGACGCCGGCCACAACGGCGGCGGGGTCTGCGGCCAGTACGGCGGTACGATACGCAACTGCCTCATCGCGGGTAACTGGTCCGGCGCCGACGGCGGCGGCGTGTACAACCACGACGGCGGCTCCATAGAGAGCTGTACGATCGCCGGCAACGGCTGCAGCGGAAACGCCGGCGGCGTGTGGTGGGGCGGCGCCGGCCTGATCCGGAACACCATCATCTACGCCAACCAGGCTGGAGGCAGCGGTCAGGACTTCTACAACAGCGGCTCGGGCATGAGCTATGTGCACTGTTGCAGCAGCGCCGATCCGGGCGGCACGGGCAACATCGACGCCGATCCGCTTTTCGCGGACTTCGCCGGGGGCGACTTTCAGCTATCCGCAGGCTCCCCGTGCATCCAATCCGGAACGAACGATGACTGGATGGCGGCGGCGGCCGATCTCGCCGGAAACCCGAGAATCGTGGCCGACACGGTAGACATCGGCGCATTCGAACACCCCGGAGCGCCCCTGTTCTGCAGCTTCACGGGAGACCCCCTCACAGGCCCCGCCCCGCTGAATGTGCTTTTCACGGGGCAGGTCCAGGGAACCAACACCACGGAACTCTATTATGGTTGGGATTTCAACGGCGACAGCGTCTACGACGCCGAGGGCGCCGAATTGGCACAGACGAGCAATATGTATCTGGAGGCCGGCACCTACACCGTGTCCCTGACCGTCAGCAACGCGGCGGGCGACCTCGCGGCGGTCACGAACCAATCATACGTTCACGTGGCGCCGTCATTCACCTATGTGTCTCTCGCCGGCACCCACTCCTTCCCGTACACGAACTGGACCGACGCGGCGACCAACATTCAGGATGCGATCGACGTAGCTGCCGGCGGTACGACGGTACTGGTCGGCGACGGCACGTACGAGATCTCCTCACAAGTGACGGTCAGCGACGGCGTGACCGTTCGGGGCGCGAACGGCGCCGAGGCGGCCGTCGTCGACGGCAACGGCGCCACACGCTGCTTCCTCCTGAGGCACGCCGACGCCGTGCTCGACGGCCTCACGATAACGGGGGGACGGATCGCGGATGAAGGGGCCGGCGTGTACTGTGACGGGGCCGGCACGATCACCAACTGCATTCTCAGCGCCAATGCATGCGAAGGAGACAACTACGGCGGCGCCGTCTACTGCAACGGCGGCGGCACCGTCGTCGATTGCACGGTATCGAACAACAGCGCGGTGCTCGGCGCCGCGGTGTACTGCATGTCCAACGCGCTGGTGCAGAGCTGCTTCATCAGCAACAACACCTGTACGGCCGGCGGCAACGTCTACTGCGACCGCGGAGGACTGGTCTATGGCTGCACCATTGTGGACAATGCGGCCGGCCATAACGGCGGCGGCGTTTGCGGACAATTCGGCGGAGTCGTCCGCAATTGCCTGATCGCCGGCAACTGGTCCGGCGCCGATGGCGGCGGCGTGTATAATCACGACGGCGGGTCCATCGAAAGCTGCACGATCGTCGACAACGGCTGCAGCGGCAACGGCGGGGGCCTATGGTGGGGCAGCGCCGGCTTGATCCAGAACACCATCATCTACTCCAACCAGGCCGGCGGCAGCGGCCAGGACTTCTGCAACAGCGGCTCGGGCATGAGTTACGTGCACTGCAGCAGCAGCGCCGATCCGGGCGGGACCGGCAACATCGCCGCCGATCCGGGCTTCCTCGATCCGGCAGCCTATGATTTCCGCCTGCCCATGGGCTCGCCCTGCGTGGACTCCGGCACGAACGATTCCTGGATGGGCGAGGCTGCTGATCTCGCGGGCCATGCCAGGATTGCCAACGGAACAGTGGATATCGGGGCCTACGAGCATGCCGAGGGGGCGATGACGTGCCGTTTCTCCGGCGCGCCGCGAACGGGGCCGGCCCCGCTGAACGTGATCTTCACAGCCCAAGTGGAGGGCACCAATACGACCGGCCTCTACTGCGGCTGGGATTTCGACGGAGACAGCGTCTTGGACGCGGAGGGACCCGGCCTCACACTGACAAGCAACACCTATGATCAGTGCGGCTCGTACACCGTCTCTCTGAGCGTGAGCAATTCCGCGGGTGAGGTGTCAGCGGTTACGAACGAGGCCTACGTACGGGTTGGCCCCGTCTCCACCTACGTCTCTCTCGCGGGGGGACACAACTATCCTTATGGAAGTTGGACCGACGCCGCGACGAACATCCAGGCCGCCGTCGACGCCGCGACCGACGGCGCGACCGTATACGTCACCAACGGCACCTATGTGCTCTCCTCGCAGATCAGCGTCAACAGCGCCGTCACGATCCTCGGGGTAAGCGGGCCGGAACAGACAGTCGTCGACGGTAATCTCTCCACGCGTTGTTTCTTCTTGGGTCATACGAACGCCGTGCTGGAGGGGCTTACCGTGACCGGCGGCCGGGGCCAGCATGGGAGCGGAGTCTACTGTGACGGAGGTGGAACCGTCCAGGACTGTATCCTGACCGGCAATTCGGTTGGGGGCGACTACTACGGCGGCGCCGTCTACTGTAACGGAGGTGGGGCCGTCGTCGACTGCACCCTCTCCAACAACACGGCCATGCTCGGCAGCGCGGTGTACTGCCTCTACGACGGGCTGGTGCAGGGGTGCCTCATCAGCAACAACACGTGTAATGCGGGCGGCAACGTCTACTGCGACCGCGGCGGGCTCGTTTACGGCTGCGCCATCCTGGATAACAGCGCAGGCCACAATGGCGGCGGGGTCTGCGGACAATTCGGGGGCACCGTTCGCAACTGCCTTATTGCCGGCAACTCATCAGGGAACGACGGGGGTGGGGTCTACAATCACGACGGCGGCTCGATCGAGAGCTGCACGATCGCCCGGAACACCTGCGCGGATGACGGCGGCGGCGTGTGGTGGGGCGGAGAAGGCCTGATCCAGAACACCATCATCTGCTCCAACGCGGCCGGGGGAACCGGCACAGAGTTCTACAACAGCCGCAGCGGGATGAGTTACGTACACTGTTGCAGCACGACGAACGTGACGGGGACCGCCAACATCGTGTCCGACCCGGGATTCCGCGATGCCGCGGCGGGCGATTTCCGCCTGCTTGCCGATTCCGTTTGCGTCGATTCCGGGACGAATGACGCCTGGATGGCCGGCGCCGAGGACCTTGCGGGCAATACCCGAATCGTCAACCAATCCGTCGATATCGGGGCCTACGAGTATACGGAAGAGACGCTGTCCTGCGCTCTGACGGCTAGTCCCCAGGCCGGCCTTGCACCTCTGGCCGTGATCTTCACGGGCTGGGCGGGCGGCGCGAACACGACGGGCTTGTACTGCTGGTGGGACTTCAACGGCGACGGCGTTCACGATGCCCAGGGCGCCGGCCTGTTACAGACAAGCAACACGTATGAACAGTGCGGCACCTACACCGTCTCGCTCACCGTCAGCAATGCGGCAGGCGAGGTCGCGGCGGTCACGAATCAGGCCTGCGTGCGCGTTGCGACGACCGCCATGTACGTCTCGCCTGCCGGCGGCCATGCCTACCCCTATGCGAACTGGGCGGACGCCGCCACCAACATCCAGGCTGCCGTCGACGCCGCCACGGACGGCACCACGGTGTTCGTGACCAACGGCACCTATGCCATTTCCGCCCAGATTGAGGTCAACGCCGCCGTCACCATTACCGGAGTCAGCGGCCCTGACATCACAATCGTCGACGCCGGCGGCTCGAGCCGGTGTTTTCTCCTCAGCCACTTTAACGCGGTGCTGGACGGGCTCACCATCACCGGCGGCCACTCGCAGCACGGCAGCGGCGTCTACTGCGACGGGGGCGGCACGATCCAGAATTGCATTCTGACCGGGAACTCCGTCACAGGCGACTACTACGGCGGCGCCGTCTACTGTAACGAAGGCGGCGCGGTGACAGACTGCGTGCTCTCGAACAATACGGCCGTTCTGGGCAGCGCGGTGTATTGCCATTTGGACGGATTGGTGCAGGGCTGCTTTGTCAGCAACAACACGTGCACCGCAGGCGGCACCGTGTATTGCAGCTACGGAGGGCTGGTCGACTCCTGCACCATCGTGGACAACACCACCGGCCATAACGGCGCCGGCGTGTGCGGGCAGTTCGGCGGCACGGTGCGCAACTGTCTCATCGCCGGCAACTGGTCCGGCGCCGACGGCGGCGGGGTCTACAATCATGACGGCGGCTCCATCGAAAGCTGTACGATCGCCGATAACGGATGCAGCGGCAAGGGCGGCGGCGTTTGGTGGGCGGGCCAGGGGCTGATAGAGAACACGATCATCTGCTCCAACTCGGCAAACAGCAGCGGGCCGGACTTCTACAACGGCGCCGCAGGCATGAGCTACGTACATTGCTGCAGCAGTACCGATCCGGGCGGGACCGGTAACATCACGGCCGATCCCGGCTTTTACGATGCGGCATCGGGCGATTTCCGTCTGGCGCCGGGGTCCGCCTGCATCGATGCGGGTGCAAATGAAGCCTGGATGGCCACGACGAACGATTTGGCCGGCAACGCGCGGCTCGCCGGCGGAACCGTAGATATCGGCGCCTATGAGCACGCCGCGACAACACTTCAGTGCAGCTTCACGGCCGCGCCCCGAACCGGGCTCCCCTCCCTGCAGGTCATCTTCACCGGCCAGGCCGTGGGGACGAATACGACGGGCCTCTACTGCTGGTGGGATTTCGACGGCGATGCCGTTCACGACGCCCAAGGCGCCGGCCTGACCCAGACGAGCAACACATACGAGCAGTGCGGCACATACACCGTCTCGCTCACCGTCAGCAACGCCGCGGGTGAAGTCGCCGCGGCCACCAATCAAGCCTACGTTCTGGTCGCCCCAGCCGCCACGTACGTCTCGCCCACCGGCGGGCACTCCTACCCCTACGCCAACTGGGCGGACGCGGCAACCAATATCCAGGCCGCGGTCGACGCCGGTGCCGACGGCACGACCGTGTTTGTGACCAACGGCACCTATGCGCTTTCCGACCAGGTTACCGTCAACGCCGGCGTCACGATCACCGGGGTGGGCGGGCCCGAGAACACGACCGTCGTCGGGGACGGCTCAACACGATGCGTGCTCCTCAATCACACCAATGCCATGCTTGCGGGATTCACGATCACCGGGGGACAGGGCCAGCACGGCAGCGGCGTCTACTGCAGCGGAGGCGGCACTGTCACAAACTGCGTATTGAGGGGCAACCACGTGAACGGTGACTACTACGGCGGCGCCGTCTACTGCGCCGCGGGCGGCGCGGTTGTCGATTGCCTGATTTGGAGCAACGACGCCGTACTCGGCAGCGCCGTTTACTGCCTGACCAACGGATTGATCCAGGGCTGCATCATCAGCAACAACACCTGCTCCGCGGGCGGCACCGTCTATTGTGACCGGGGCGGACAGGTGTACGACTGCCTGATCGTAGAGAACGCCACCGGACACAACGGAGGCGGCGTCTGCGGACAATACGGCGGCGCGGTCCGCAACTGTCTCATCGCCGGCAACTGGTCCGGCGCCGACGGCGGGGGCGTCTACAACCACGACGGCGGGTCGATCGAAAGCTGCACGATTGCGGACAACGGCTGCGACGGCAACGGCGGCGGCATATGGTGGGCGGGGGAGGGTTTGATCCTGAACACCATCATCTACTCCAACGCGGCCAACGGAGGCGGACCGGAATTCTACAACAGCAGTACCGGGATGAGCTACGTGCATTGCTGCAGCAGTGAAGATCCGGGAGGAACGGGCAACGTAGCGGGCAATCCTGGCTTCTGTGACGCCGCATCGGGCGACTTCCGGTTGACCCAAGGCTCCCCGTGCATCGATGCAGGGACCAACGATGCGTGGATGGCAGACGCGAACGACCTCGACGGAAACATCAGAGTCGTCAACGAAACCGTGGACATCGGCGCTTACGAGCGGGTGGAGGACGCCTTGCTCTGCAACTTCACGGGAACCCCGCGAACGGGACGCATTCCGCTGCAGGTCCTGTTTACCGCCCAAGTCGGGGGGACGAATACAACGGGCCTCTACTGCTGGTGGGATTTCGACGGCGACGGTATCCCGGACGCCCAAGGGGCCGGCCTGACGCAGACAAGCAACACCTACGTGCAAAGCGGGGCCTATGACGTCTCGCTGGCCGTCAGCAACGCCGCAGGCGACAGCGCGGCGGTCACGAATCAGGCGTACGTATGCATTGCCCCGACAGCCGCGTACGTTTCTCTGGCCGGCCTGCATACGTACCCGTACACCAACTGGACGCATGCGGCAACCAACATTCAGGCCGCCGTCGACGCCGGCGCCGACGGGACCACCGTGTTCATCGCCAGCGGCACCTATCCGCTCTCGGCTCAGATCGGGGTCGGTGCGGCCGTCACCCTTGTGGGGGTCGGCGGCCCCGGGAACACCATCATCGACGGCCAGGGCTCGACCCGCTGTTTTCTGGTGAGTCATCCGAACGCCGTTCTTGACGGGCTCACGATCACCGGTGGTCAGGGCCAGCACGGGGCGGGCGTCTATTGTAACGGCGGCGGCATCGTCACGAATTGTGTGCTCACGGGCAATTCTGTCGGCGGCGAGTACAATGGCGGTGGGGTCTATTGCAGCGGCGGAGGCACGGTTGTCGATTGCGTACTCTCGAACAATGCCGCCGTGCTCGGCAGCGCCGTCTACTGTGACGAGGGGGGACTCGTCCAAGGCTGTTTCGTCAGCAGCAACACCTGCACGGGCAGCGGTACCGTCTACTGCGACTACGGAGGCGAGGTGCGCAACTGCACAATGGTCGACAACGTGGCCGGCCAGCACGGCGGCGCGGTCTGCGGGCAGTTCGGAGGCCGGCTGGTCAATTGCATAATCGCGCGCAATACGGCAGGGGAAGATGGCGGTGGCGTCTACAATCATGACGGCGGCTCGATCGAGAGCTGCACCATCGTCGGCAACGGCTGCAGCGGCAACGGCGGAGGCATCCGATGGGCGGGCCCCGGTGCGATCCGAAACACCATCATCTACGCCAACACCGCCGGCGGAAGCGGACAACAGATCTATACCGCCGACACGGCCATGAACTTCACACACTGCTGCACCTTCCCTCCGGTTGCGGGCCAGAACAACATCGCCGCCGACCCCAAGCTCACCCCCGACTACCGGCTCAGGCGGATGTCCTCGTGTATCGACACCGGGACCGAACTGAACGCGCCGCTCACCGACATCGACGGCGAGGGGCGATGGGACCATCCGGACCACGCCAACGTCACGTCCATCGTGGATATCGGGGCCGACGAGTTCGTGGACGCCGACGGAGACAAGATGCCCGACCACTGGGAAAATCTGCAATTCGGGAGCACCACGAACCGGCATGCCTGGACGGACGGGGACGGCGACGGGCTGTACGATTGCGAGGAGTACGACGCAGGGACCGACCCGGCGAACGGCGATACGGACGGTGACGGTATGCCCGACATGTGGGAGGTGGCCTATAGCCTGAACCCGCTGTTGGCGGACGCGTCCGACGATCTGGACTGGGACGGTTTCGACAACGCCGCCGAATACACGGCCAGCACGAGCCCCTGGGATGACGACTCGCTGTTCCTTATCGACCGGATCGGGAGCGCCGGCTCGAAGGCCGCGCTGAGCTGGGCAAGCGTGAACGGCAGAATCTACTCGGTGCTGCGCAGTACAAATCTGGTGGGTGGGTTCTCTCTCATCGCGAGCAACCTCACGGCCACGCCCCCCATGAACGTTTACACGGATCAGGTGGAAAGCGCGGGCGCGGCGTACTACGAGATTCGCGTGGAACTGGAATGAGTTCTGCGGATCCGTATGGGTCGTACACGTCCGCGCCGCTCAGCGAGCCATCACGGACAGAATTTGCCGTTTAGCCTGTTCGTAGCGGGCGGGTGTGCCGATGTCGAGGAGCGGGCCGGGTACCCGAAACGCGATGAGGCGGCGCTGCAGCAGCGTCGGAAAGACGTCGTGCTCGAGCGAGAGCGGGGAGCGACTGTCCAGTTCCGCGAGGATCACTCGCCGGAACAGATAGACGCCGGCATTGACGTGGTTGCCCCCGCCTTGGCGCGCCTTCTCCGTGAAGGCCGTGATGCGGCCGTCTGTTCCGAACGTCACCGTCCCGTAGTCGCCCGGCCGCTCAACGGACGTCACCGCGATGGTTACGTCCGCGGCCGTGGCCGCGTGACGGGCGAGCATCCTGCGGAAAGGGACGGCACAAAACGAGTCCCCGTTCAGGACCAGCACGGGGTCGCTTCCCAGTTGCGACGCCGCGTGGCGCAGGGCGCCGCCGGTCCCCAGCGGAGTGTCCTCGCGCGACGTCACCACTATATACCCAGGCTCCAGGGCCGCGAACCAGGACTCCACCACGTCCGCCCCGTACCCGGTACAGAGCACGAACCGGCGGAATCCGTGCGAGGCGACATGATCGAGTAGCAGCGCCAGGAACGGGCGATCGGCAATCGGCGCCATCGGCTTCGGCGTGGTCCCCAGCACGCTGCGCAGCCGTTTGCCTAGCCCGCCGCAAAGCACGGCGACGTCGACCTGTGTGGGGAGCAGGTGTGCCGGGTTGGCTCTTCTTGCAGAATGATTCCTGCGCAAAATGATCCTTCCTCCTGATTCCCGTGCGGTTGCCGAAGCCGTGGCTCAAAGCGACGAGCCTACGTGCAGGGCAGGGCACAGAATAGCCGCAAAAAGGCGCAAAAGGTGCAAAAAAGAAGCACAGAAAGCGAAAACAGCGTGCTTAGCGCAACGTTGCTTTTCTCATAATGCACAAGGACCTTGCGTTATGCTCAACGTATTTGTTGGACGGCACACGAGTGCGCGAAGCGCACAGATGAAACGCCGGGGGCCGTTGGCGCAAGCCGGCGGCCCCGGGCGCTTCATGGCTGATAGAACACAATCTGCGAGCCTTCGTTGTCGAACCGGACGGGCACGTGCAGGTACTTCTGCAGGCATTCCCGGACGCAGGGCTGGTTCTCGGGCTCGACGTACAGCAGCACGAACCCGCCGCCGCCGGCTCCGGTCAGTTTTCCGCCGACGGCGCCGGCGGTCAGCGCGGCCTCGTACATCTTGTCGATCTCCGGCGTTGTGATCCGGGAACTGAGCCCCTTCTTGATCAGCCAGGCTTCGTGCAGCAGCTTGCCGAACCCGGCCAGATCGTCGTCCCCGGCAAGGATATCGCGTGCCTGGTCCACCATCTGCCGCATCGTGTGCAGCTCGCGGGTCTTGTCGGGAATATTCTTGATCTGTTCCGCGGCGACTTCCGAGGCGATTCGCGACAGACCCGTATAGAACAGCATCAGCCGCTGCTCGAGAGCCGCGAGCCGGTCGGCCGGCAGCGTGATCGGTTCGACATGGAAGGTGGCGTCGGCCGAGAAGGTGACGCAGTTCAGCCCGCCGAACGCGGCGGCGACCTGGTCCTGGCTGCCGACGTTCTCCTTGATCATGCGCTGTTCGACGTGGATCGCGTCAAGCGCAAGCTGGCGTTTCGAGATCATGCGGCCCTTGAACGCGTTCAGCGCGCGCAGCAGGCCGACGGTGAAGGAGGAACTGGACCCCAGCCCGGTCCGGGCCGGCAGATCCCCGTCGTGATGGACCTCGACCCCTTCCGATATGCCCATGAACCGGAAACACTCGCGGGCGGACGGGTGCCGGATATCGTCGATCCCGCGTACCTCCTCCACGATCGAGTAGGTCAGCCGGCTGCGATGCTCGAAGAACGGGGGCAGCTCGCGGCAGGTAATCCAGCAGTACTTGTCGATCGACGTCGAGAGCACCGCGCCGCCGTTCGCTTCGTACCAGGACGGGTAGTCGGTGCCGCCGCCGAAGAACGAAATTCTGAATGGTGTCTTCGTAATGATCATTGCCTGCTCCCGAAAACGAGTGTGTGCATCGGAAAGCCACCAATGCGGGCTTCGCCCGCAACCCAGAGGTCAGAGGTCAGAGGTCGGAGATCAGAGGTCAGCGGCTTCTCAGCCAGCATCGCGTTCTGCCTGACCTCTGACTTCTGCCCTCTGACCT
>JAFGHX010000107.1 GCA_016929905.1 Kiritimatiellia bacterium | reverse complement strand
GGTGTAGGCGGTGGCGTTGGCGGCGGGCGTGGCGATGCGCTCCCATGTGGAGGCGCCTGTCATGCGGCGGTCGATCTTGAACCCGGTCTCGTTGGAGCTGTTGTCGGCCCAGGTGAGCCGGATGCTGGTCGTCGAGAGCGCGGCGGCGGCAAGCGAGCCCGGCGCGGCGGGCGCGCTCTCGCCGGTGGTGGCGGAAGCGATATTGGAGTATGGGGAATCGCCGGCGGAGTTGCTTGCGCGTACGCGGTAGTAGTGCTTGGTGGCGGGCCCGAGCCCGGAATCGGTGTAGGTCGTTGCGTTCGCGCCGGGCGTCGCGATCTGAGACCAGCCGCTTGTCCCGGTCGCGCTGCGTTCGACCTTGAACTGTGTCTCGTTGGAGCTGTTGTCGGTCCAGGTCAGGCGGATACTGGTCGAGGACTGGGCCGCGGCGGCGAGCGAGCTTGGCGCGGCGGGCGTGGTCGGAGCGTCGGGCAGGATCCAACCCTTGCTCTGGAACACGCTGAGCGCTGTCTGGGCGCTGGTCGCGATGCGGCTGCGCACGGCGGCGCAGTTGCTGTTCCACGTCGAGAAATCGCCGTTCCACCGCGAGGCGTCGGCGGCCAGGTCGTTCGCAATGAAGTTCTTCAGCGTGTCCCAGCGCCCTTGCGCAACCGATTGGCTCAGCGCGCCGCCGGGTCCGAGATGCATCTTCGCGCGGTCGGAGAAGACCTTCTTGAACGCGGCGTTTTTCATGAGTTGATCGAACACCCAGAAGTGCGCGACCGCAGGATCCTTTTCCGGCCACAGGTCCCACGCCAGCTTGTAGCGGTCGGTCTGAACCTTGTGCGGGTTGGTCTTGACCATGGAGAAGCACAGTTCCGCGTCATTCCAGATGTAATAGGTCTTGCCGGTCTTGAGCGTCAGGTTGAACAGGTTCTTGGCGTTCCAGTCGAACGCCGCGCCGTAGAAGCCGAGCATCATGTAGTCGGCGAACGATTCGAAATCCCAGTACAGTCTCAAGTCGCTTTCGGTCCGGCTCGCGGCGCCGCCGGCCCTCGAGAGGGCGGAATTCCAGCGCGACAGGTCGAAACCGTGTGAGGTAATGGGGTAGGGGTCGTGCCCGCGCATCTGCTCGCGGGACGAGACCCAGTCGTCCTTGGCGGAGCCGAGGTACTGCTGAGCCCAGGCACGATCGGCGCGTTCCGCCACGTTGAAGAGGCCGTAGTAGGATCCGTTCACGTAGAGGTTGGCCCAGGTGCCGTGGCTGCCGAGCCCGGACATCGCGATTTGCGTGGCGCGCGTCCATTCGTCGGCGAGGAAGGTGGGGCCGACTTTCCACCATATGTTCGGATTCCACACATCGTTGCCGCCGCTGCGCAGGATGATCTGGTCGTAGCCGGAGCGAGCCGCCGAACTCGCGTTCACGGGGGCCCGTTCGAAGATCGGATAATTGAGCCGTGCCGGCCCGTATTCGCGCAGGAACTTGATCCGGAAGGACCTCTTCGGGTTCTGATAGGTGGCGGCGCCGCCGTGGCAGCGCAGGGCCGCGGTGAGGTTGAACCGGTACGAACTGTCGCTCGGATACTTGAACTTGACTGTGCAGCCTCTCTGGTTCTTGGGCGCGCTGCCGGAGTCGCCTCGATTCGTGACCGCGTAGAAATCGGCCCACGGCATTTCGATGTAGTATTGGCCGATGTTCGAATTGCCGGCCAGCGCCATTGTGGCCGCCAGGGCAACCGCGCCGAAAGCCGCAAACGCGCTCTTCTTCATGTTCCAAGCCTCCTCTTCGATTTGACCCGGGCGGCGCCCGGTGCGGCGCCAGCCCTGCGCGCACACTCCGGCACGCGCTTCGCATGCAACGTAATGCCGGCAGGGGGCTGAATCTTACACGATTTCTTCCCTGAATCGGGCTTTGGGCGCTGTGGCAGGCCCCCGGGGGGGGGCGAAGCGTCCGCGCGAAGGCGGGTTCATTCGCGGCTGATCGCTCGGCTCAGCGGGGCAGATCGATCCAGAACGGGCTCAGCCAGGCACAATGCCCGTCCGCTTGCCTGGCACGGACATAGTAGTAGGCGTCTTGCAGGGGCCGGCCGGGGCGATCGTCGACCCATTCGGTTTCGAAGTCCAGGGAGTCCTTGCCCACGTCGAAATCGGCCAATACGCATCCGAAATGAATCAGTTGCACGGCGGTGAGCGGCGCGGTGCCGCGGATCCGGATCCGGAACCGGCGTTCGGCGCCGGGCTCGAGTGTCGACTCGCTGCCCATGGGCAAGCCGTTGAGGGTGCAATCGGCGACGATCCGCGCGCCGCTGGTCGCGTAGCACCGGCGGCTGTGCAGGGCATCGAACAAGGCGCGCGTCTTCAAGGTCCGGGATTGGACCGCGGTGAGGCCGCAATAGCCGGCGCCTTCGCGCGTGGGCCAGCCGCAGTGGTTGTCGGTGCCGCCGACGAACCCGACCCGGTAGCCGCGCATGAGGGCGGTGCGCGCGCTGCCGCCCAGGCCGCCGTTGCCGATGCGCCAGGCTTCGTCGGGCTGCTCGGCTTCGAAACAGCCGCGGCCTTGGACGATTTCGATCAGCCGGACAACCGTCCGGTCCGCGGGTATCGGCCAATGCATGGCGCACCAGGCGGGCCTGCCGTCCTTGGCGACCACGCCCTCCTGCATGTTGGAGTCCATGTTGGAGTGGTGCGGGATCACCAGCGCCTTGCCCGGCGGACATAAGGGAACAAGCGCGTCGAATCCGTATCGGTTGGGTGCGGCGCGCCACTTCGGCGCGAGCTCCGTCTCAAACCGGGCGGTCGTCTCGAGGAGTGTCTCAAAGCTGTCCGTATGCAGATTCGCGTGGCCGTAGCGCCGGCTGACCTCGGCGCCGGGCAAGGTGCAGAACCTGCCCGGCTCGTCGAACCGCCGGCAGATTTCCGCCTGCTCGAGCGGCGTCTTGTCCCTGTAACGTCCGTTCGCTCCCATGTGGTCGGCCGGCCCGGCGAAGTCCAGGCCCAGTTCGTCGCGGCTGCTCCTCAGAGCCGCCTCCATGCGGCGTTGGCCGTCGCCGCTGAAGTCCGTGTGCCAGTGGAACTCGCCGAAATAGACGGGCGTCCCGTCCATGGCGAATGGGCAGGCGTTCGCCACGGTCTCTCTGCCCGCGTTGTCCTTTACTTCAATCCTCGGGCATTCGGGCGCGGCCTTCCCGACGCTGATCGGCTCGGTGGCCCGGGACGTCGACGTCCGCACCTTGCGCGCGGTCCCATTTGCGATGACCTCCGCTTCTCCCTCCGGCTCCGCGGCCGGATTGCCCAATGCGTCGAAATAGGTCAGGAGCAGGCGGCCGTCAGGCTTCAAGTACGCTTCCAGACGGATCGGTTCGCCGGCGGTCAAACGGAGCGCCCAAGGTTTCGCTGCCTCACGGAATTCCTGGGAGCGCAACTCCTGAATGAGTCCCAGAGATGCCTCCCAATCCAGCCCGCTATAGCTCATCGGCCGGCTGCGGCGGGATACGGCCTCGCTCCCATACCGCGGCGCGACCTGAAGCACCGCGCCCCGCGCGATGGGCTTGGCGGTCTGCGCCACGGCGAGGGAGAGAGTTCGAATGTGCCAGCTCCAATCTCTTCGCATTTCGGCGGCGGCGAAACGGTGGACAATCGGTAACGTGGCGTTGTCGCCTTCCACGCGGATTTCGGAGACGCTCAGCGACATCAGCATCTGCACGCTGCTCGCGCGAACGCGCAGGAAACCACCGGCTGGAATGTCATCGGTCAGCGTGAAGCGCAGAGTCGGTACTTCCGCGACCGTGACCGTGAGCGGAATAGTCTGCATCGTGTCGTCCTTCATCTTCAACTGGTTGCTGCATCCTGCGGCTGGCTCTCGCGCTCCGGCTGCTCTCTGCCGGCCGTGTCCGGCCGGCGGGCGCCGAAAACGCGGCGGATGGCCTCGAGATAGGCGAGCCCGTTCTCGGTGTCCGGCTCCAGATAGCTGCCTTCGGTCCACTCGTTCCAGGAGTTGACCGTGACCACCCGCTGGCCTTCGGCAAGGCTCGAGGCCAGCGCTTTCGCTTCCTCGAGTGCCGCGGCGAACCGAGCGGGTGTGTTTCCCACCACGACCGGGCCGTACGGGTAGGCCTTGTTCTCCCACGGCTGGTCCGGCTTGCAGCGCGGCGAGGAATCCCAGCCCATGCTCACGTTGGGCCGGAGCGGGACGCGCCAGTCGGCCCGTGCTTTGCGGTAGAACTCGAAGTAGTTCTCTCTGACGCCGTCGTAGTCGGTGGCGGGAAAGTCCGGCCTGCGGACGTGGTCGACCCAGACGTAGCTGTCGAGGCTGGCCACGCCGAGCTTGGCGAGCACCTCGTTCTGGTCCGCGCCGGGCTCGACCTCGCGGACGAACGGTACGCTCCAGCACTCGACGCTCAGGTGCAGGTCTTCATAGCCCGCCGCGCGTACGGCGTTCCGGAATTTCTCCAGGGCCCGTCGCCCGCCCTCCACCGACCCGAAGCTCTTGAGGAAGGTATGCAGGTGATAGATGGCGAAATACGGGCGGCCGCCGGGCTTCCAGTACGAAGGGTGCGCGAAGTAGCGGTTGACGCACAGGTCCACGAGCGCGTCGAACGTCTTGGCGTTCACCTCGCCCGGCGTACGCCCGAGCGGGTGGTTCGCCCACATGAGCGCGAACGAGAGGCGGTCGGCATTGCGCGCGCGCATGAACCCGTTTTCGAGGGCGCGTTGGAGAAAGGGCCCGTCGTTGTTGTAGTACCAATCGAACAGGAACACGTCGATGCCGTGGTCCGCGGCTGCGTCGATCTTCCCGGCCATCACGAGCGGGTCCGCTTCGTCCCCGTAGCCCCACGCCGGCACCTTCGGCTGGCGGTGGCCGGGAAACTTCGGCTTCGCCGTTTGAACCAGCTCCCATTCCGTCCACGGATACCCGTGTTTGCGTTCGTTCTTCGGGTCCACGTGCCACTGCGGGAAGTAGTAAACGGCCACGTCGCATCGATCCGGCGTCATCGTCTTGTTCATGTCGGCTTCCTCTCTCGCCTTAGGACACGTCCAGACTGACCACCTCATGGATCCGCACGGTGGGCACGACGAGCGTGACGCCGCCGCCCTTCGCGCGGCGCGCCGGCAGGTCCGTTCCGGCCACGACCGCCCGCGCCTTCGCCGTTTTCAGGGGTAGATTGACACGCAGCGTCACGTCCGTGAGGGGGATCGGATCCTCATGGAAATCCGTGTGCTTCGGCGTGCGGCGCACCGCCGAGAAGTTCACGATGTGCACCATGTAACGCTCTCTGCGCCGGATGTCCCGCCGCGCGGCTTGGTGCGTCAGCGTGATTTCCGTGCTCAGCGGCGCGTCGCTCCGGACGAGCGGCGCGGGCAGCACCTCGCCGAGCAGTTTCTGGAACGCCTGGCGATAGATCCAGTAGCCCTGGTTGTAGTAGCCGCGGCCCAGCGGGAACGCCACCAGCCCGACCCGCCCGCTCCGCGCCACGGCGGCGTAGGACGTGGTGCGGCCGAACGGCGTCTGCAGATGGCTGGTGAAGTGTTCGGGGCTGCGCTGGAAGAGCGGCTCGCCCAGTGCGGCCAGGACGGTCGCCGGCGCCTTGGCACGCCACTGCGAAGCGCCCTCGTACAACGCATACTCGTAGGCGGGGATGCCGCCGTTGAGATTGACGTTCGGCACCATATAGGCCGGTTCGAAGGGGGACGGGCCGGCATAGCGCAGCCCGTAACGCGCGAGCCAGCTCTTCTCGGTCCCGGCCACCAGCCCGGCGTTGTGAGCGGCGATCACGGCACCGCCGCCCGCGATGAAGGCCTGCAGGCGGGCGGCCATGGCCTTGTCCACCTGCAGGTCCTCGGGCAGCAGGATCAGTCCATAGCGCTCCCACGCCACCTCGGGCTCCACGATGTCGAACTGGACATGCGATTCGGTCAGGAGTTTGACCCAGCCGTAGTTCATCTCGTTGCACGGCGCGCGGAGATGATGCCCGGTCGCCAACAGCGCGGCCTCCGTCACGGGCGCCGCCTGCTCCAAATAGGGTTCCAGCTTTTCAATGTGCCTGTAGGCGCGGCCGATGACATGATAGACGGCCGGGTCGAGCCGGCCGTTGGGATGAAGCTGGTCGCCGATATCGCAGCGCGCGCCGTTGGCCACCATGCTTGCGAGTTCGGTCTGCAGTTGGGCGGGCAGCTTCAGGCCGCCGAAGTCGGCCCAGAAGCCCTTGAACCGAGTCGTCAGGCCGTAGATCGGTATGCCGTAGCCGCGCGCGAACCGGAGCATGGTCGGGCAGTAGTGGTACCCGTAGTGAAGATTGTCGGTCGGGAGCACCTCGATGTCGGTGTAGTTGATGAACCCGACCCGTTCACCCATGCCGAAATAGCCCTGGTTCTGCGGGCAGACCATGCAGCCGGGACGTGCCGCATCCACGGTCTCGCGGATGCGTCTGAGGAAGGAGTCGTGAAGCGACATGGCACGACGGTGCTGGACGCCGCGGTCCAACGGGTCCAGGCCCTGCTCGCGCAGAGTACGCATGCATTCCGGGCAATAGCAGGCCCACTGGGCAAGCCCGTCGATCCAGAGCGCGTCGATTTCATAGCGGGCGACAATCTCCCGGATGTGCGCCAGTTCCCCGTTCACAAAGCCCGCGTGGCCGAGACAGAACTTCCACATGTAGGGGCGATAGGCCTTTTCTTCGCCCGTGGCGTCAACCGGTTTTGGCGGGGCGGCACTCTTCTCGCGGCCGCGGGCGACACCGTCGTTCCATGTGCCCGCGAATGATTTCTCGCTGGCGGAGATCTGGTCGAGCGTCGGCATCGGGCCGGCGCCGGGCTTCCTGACGACCAGCCATTCCGGATGACGATCGGCCAGGTCCGGATTCCAGGTGGTCATGTAGTAGGCCAGAACCGAAATCTTGCGCTTGCGCAGCGCGGCCACCTGCGCGCCCAGCAGGTCAAAGGAGAGCGCAGGATGCACGGGGAAGGCCGTGCTCGGATAGTAGGAATAGCCGTACATGTCCTTGGCAAACACGGTGACGCCGTTGATTCGCGCTTCGGCAATGCGGTCGGCGAACTCATCGGCGTCGAACCGGTCGGCAAGCCGGCTGATGTGCCGCGAAGAGTGGTACTCGATGATGACTTTCCGGCGCGGGCCCGGCGGCAAAGCGGCCATGCGCGGGTCGACCCAGTATCGCGTGGCCGGCATGTTCCCGCCGCGCGTCGTCTTCCTCTGAGCACTCCGTTTCTGCTGCGTTTTCATATCGGCTTTCCCCTTCGCGTTTGACAGCCCTCCAAGCGGTTCGTCATAGTCTGCGCCACATCCTCCCATCCGCTGCGGTCCATTCATCCGCTGGAACACCGTTCCGTCTCCCATCCGCTGCGGTCCATTCATCCGCTGGAACACCGTTC
>JAFGHX010000106.1 GCA_016929905.1 Kiritimatiellia bacterium | reverse complement strand
GGTATTGGCCCCCCAGCCGCGCCTTGCGCGGCCCGCCGTGGCGCTCCCACCAACGTCACAATATTTGTGTTGGGGAGCACTTAGTACTGCCCGGCGCAAATACGCTAACGTATGCGTATTTGCGTCGGGCAGTACTTAGGCGTACCGAGGATTCGTCAGCCTGATAGCGCGGCAACCCCTTACCCAGGCGCAGCAGCCCTTCGTACATGCGATCCACCCCCATGCCCGCCCGGTTGACGAACCCCGATATCTCCAGCGCGGCGGCCAGAAGCGGGTTCTTCCGGGCTGGGGCATGACGCAGAATGTTCTCAGGGGTCACGCCCCCGATCAGTCCGCCGGGACTGACAACGTCGATGCAGCCGGGACGAAGCTCAACGTAAACCGATTGGCGCTGGAAATAGTCGCGGTGCACCAAACCGTTCAACACCGCCTCCCGAACCACCCGCCAGGAGAGATCCGGCGCGGCGATTTCCCCAAACCCCTCGGTCTCCACGAGCGCAAGACGCACATGGGTTTCAAGGAGCCGCTGCAAGGTGTCCAGCATCATCACGATCGGGGCCCTGAGATTGCGTCGGTCTTCGTAACGCGTTCGGCTTGTGTAACGGATGAACACCAACTCATGCTGCGGAATCCAGCGCGAAAGCGACGCGGAATGCCCGACGAGAAGCACCGCGGCCATGGTCACTTCGTCGTCGCGCAAATGGATCGATATTCATTTGAATGCGCGCCGCGCATTTCCGGCTTGAGGTTCGGGCCTGTCAGCCGCATATGGTACCCCCGCACGAGACGGGTGCAGGGCGGCAAAAACTGTCGAACTCCACTCCCCCATATAGGGCCCCGCGGTGCTCCATCTGACACGGATGCCGTAAAGAATGTAGCGTCTTGGCCGCTGATGACAATCCACAGTAGGAGCAGAAACTTGACCTCCGGAAGGGCGGAGAGATATCTTCAGGCTGGGAGCGGAGCCCGTCGGGCTGTGCCTGCGCACCGTCCTGACGCCATCCCTCCACTACATCTTGTGTCGTCAAAGTTGATTCAAAACAAGGGGAGCCGCGAGAATGAAGGCTCGATTCAGTCGGCATCTGTTCACCGGGCTGCTGATGCTCACCGTTCTGCTCATGGCGTCCACGGCACAGGCCGTATCGGCGATTGCCACCTGGGACGCCAACTCCGAGACCGATCTGGCCGGGTACCGGCTGTACTGGGGCACGACCTCGCGCGGCGGCGCGACAAGCCCGCCGCAGTTCAGCTATGACCAGCAGCTTCAGGTCGGTGTGAGTTCCAGCCCGACAGCGACAACGACCGGGCTGGTTGCAGGCACGACGTACTACTTCGCCGTCACGGCGTTCAACACGAACAATCTCGAAAGCCTGTATTCGGACGAGGTCCCGTTCAGCGTGCCGCTCACGCCGCCGGCGCCGGGCAACCTGACGGCCACGGCGAGCGGGTCGCTTCGCATTGTGCTGGTCTGGGACGACAACAGCAGCAACGAGGACAAGTTCAAGATCGACCGGCGCCAGAGCGGGACGACGCCATGGGTCCGCATCGCGGAGCCGGCCGCGAATGTCACGACGCACGCCGACAGCGGGCTGTTGCCGGCCACGCGCTACTACTACAAGGTGAAGGCCTACAACGCCGCGGGCGGCAACTCGCCCTACTCCAATCTCGCCGATGCCACGACGCGGGCGGACCAGGTGATCGACAAGGTGCCGCCCGGCGCGGCCTGGCGCTATCGCAAAGGCACCGCGGAGGCCTCGCGGCCCGCGACGGCCTGGCGCGGGGCGGGCTTCGACGATTCAGGCTGGGCGCAGGGCCCTGCGCCGTTCGGCTACAGCAGCGATCCGGCCGAAGGCCCGTTCGGGACGACGCTGAGCGATATGCGCGGCCGCTATACCTGCGTGTTCCTGCGAAGAAACTTTCCGGTCGACAACCCGGCGCTGGTGACCGAACTGCAGCTGGCGGGCGTGTGCGACGACGGGTTCATCCTCTGGATCAACGGCAAGGAGGTGGCGCGGGTGAATATGGGCGGCGCGCCCGGCACGACGGCAGCCTACGACGCGCTGGCCGCCTCCAGCACGGAGCCGACCGCGTGGTCGGTGACGCTGGCCGGCTCGCCCCTGCCCGAGCTGCGCGCGTCGAACATCGTGGCCGCACAGGTGTTCAACGGCACCCTGGGCAGCAGCGACCTCAAGTTCGACCTTCACCTGGCCGCGCGTGAGGGCAGTCCCCTGCCGCTGGCCGAGGATACCGACACGGACGGGATGGACGACGACTGGGAGACGGCGCAACTCGGCGGCACGGGCGCCACGGCCGCGGGCGACGCGGACGGTGACGGTGTCTCGAACCTCGAGGAGTACATTGCCGGCACGGACCCCGAGCAGAATGATTCATGGTTCATGGTTGATGTGCAGCATGCGGGCGGGCAGCTTCAGGTCTCGTTCCAAACCGTCGCCGCGAGCGGGGCGGGGTACGAGGGGTTGAGCCGGCACTACGCGCTGGAGTCGTGCACGGATCCCGGGGCGGCCGACTGGCTGGCCGTCTCCGGCTACGACGACATCGTGGGCGCCGGCCAGACCGTCACCTACACTCCGCCCGGCGGGGGCGGAGCCACGACGCTCTACCGCGCACGCGTGTGGCTGGAGTAGGCGGTGGCGAGCCGTTCATTGCCTTTGAAATACGGGCACTTTCGAATGGGCGGAGTTTACTAACTCCGCCTCGGTTCAACCTGCGGCTCTGCCCGGAGGGTCGCGAGTGTCTTGTCGCGATTCCTCTCGCAGGCGTCCGTCCTTGGCGCCCTCCCGTTGTGCGGAGGGATGTCCGGCGCCGGGCCGGAGCCGCTGGCGATCCCCCGCACATACTCGAATGCGTCGGCCAGGAACCTTACCGCGGCCGCGTCGTCGCCAACCTCCATTTCCAGCAGGAAATCGCCCGCATACCCGACCGAATCCGCGTACCGAAACAGGCCTGGCAAATCGATCTCGCCCGTCCCGAACGGAACCGCCTTCTCACCGATCCGGTCCCAGACATGCACGTGCACCACGCGCTCGCCGAGACAGTCCCAGGCGTCCTTCCACCCCACGCCGTAGATATGGAAGTGGCCCACCTCGAGCAACGCCTTCATGCGTGAGTCGGCGATCCCCTCGTGCAGCGCACGGGTCTGCTCCAGCGTCTCGACCGCGCTGCGCTGGTGGTTCTGCACGACGACCGTGATTCCAGTCTCTTCAGCCGCGTCAAGCATGCGGCTTGCCGTCTCGATGTACGTTTCGATCGTGTCCGCCTTGAAACTGACGATCCGAGCACCAACCGCCGCAGCGAAACGCGCCGACCGAATCGCGCGGTCCAAGGTCTCCGCCTTGCCGCGCCGGACCAGCGGCAAGTGTGCCACCGGGAAACACATGCGGTGCCGTTCGGCCTGCGCAACGTACGTGGCCGGGTCCGCGTCGATGTCCAGCTTTGATGCGGCCCACATCGTCCACACCTCGAGCTTCCGGAAGCCGATCCGGGCGTATTCCGAAAGCACCGTCTCCAGATCCAGCGTCGGCACCGACGCCGCACCGGCCACCAGCCGGCCGGTGATGTCTCTGCGCGCGCTAAACATGATTCACCTAACTTCTTACGGCTTGTCCAGTTCCCATTCTAGCCGCCGGGCCCGTGCGCCGTCATCCGCCGAGGATGTCCTGTAGGTCTCAAAACCGTCCATTCCGATCACGAAAGAACAGCACGGGGATAGGCGCCGTTCGGGATGAAACGAGGGAGCGGCGGCACGGCGCGGCAAACCGGCAAAGTAGGGGTTCGTCGGCTGGTCCGGCTGCGGCCCCGTCGCGCTGCTGATCGAAAATGTGCTCGGCCTGCCTACATGGCGATGGTCGCGGCCACGACAAGCGTCACTGTCGTTCGGACAGGTCGCCGCGTTTGTACAGGCTGACGTTGTCCGGCCACGCGGCGCCCACGGGCGGTCTTCCGGCCAGGGCCTCATGCAGCAACAGGGCATTCTCCGCCCGCTCGCCCCTGTCCAATACCATGACCCCCATCACGATGTCGTCACTTGCGCCATAGACCTGGACAATGCCGCCCATCTTCTCAGCCGCGTAGCGGACATTCATGCGGCCTTGCCCGAAGATACCGATGTCGCGCGAGTCGCGGATGATGACCGTCGGGCTCTGACCCTCGCGTTTGATGTTGTGGATGCGGACATGGCGTGCGTTTCGGATCTCGATGTTCGTCTCGACGTAGGGCTTGCTGCCCTTACTGCCCTCCACGTTCAATCCGTAGAACGTGAGTGGCGCTCCGGTCCCCTCAATGTGGACACTCCGTTCCAGGAAGTAATGACGGCCGCCCGCATGGCCCGTGAAGGAGTAACTGTAGCACCGGGGCCCGCCGGAGGAGCCCCTCTTCCTTACGGCTCGCAGGCCGACAGTCATGGACCGGACGCCGGCTTGCCAATCAAGAACGCGAACGATGCCGCCCTGCGCGCGGGCTTCGCTCGAGGGTGCATAGGCCAGAGTGAGGTATCCGAGAAAGGTGGCGGCATTCGGGTCGTCCACGGTTCCGACCAGGAAGCTCTGCTTGCCGCCCGCCCAGACGGCGCCGGACTCGATCCTGCTGATGTGGCGGCCGACCCCGAACAGCCAGGTGTTAGCCCCCAGCACCAGCGGCCGGCTGATGTGGTACGTGCCGGGCGGCACAAAGACCTTGCCCGACTTCGAGGTGTCGATCGCCTTCTGGATCGCCGACCAATCGTCCTTCTCGTCGTCCGCGACGGCCCCATACTCGGTGATCACCGCCGTGCCGTCGCCCGGCCCTGTGCAGGCAGGCAACTCGTCCCAGACGTGGCGCGTCACGATGTCCGCGGGCGGCGTTCCCGATTCGATGCGGATCACCGGCTCAGGGGCCCGGCTCACCTTGCCGTCGATCACGGAAAAGCTTCTGAAGTGGCACGTTCGCTCCGCATAGGGCGGCACGGTGTCGGGCGTAAACTGATCGGTATAGGCGTATTCGACGATGCGTTGCCACGTGCCCTGTCCGGGAACGGGCGGTTGACGCCCGCTCCGAACCAGATTCGTGGCACCGTTCACATAGACGTTGCGAATGTAGAGGCTCTTGCCGACCGTATTGTCGATCGCGCAGCCGCCGCCCTCGATCTCGATCTTGCCGTCGACCAGGGTGAGCGTGCCCGCCGCGGAGCACCAGTTGGCATCGTGCATTCTGATCGCGGGCGCGGTCCGCGTCCTGATATGAAAGCCGACAACCGAGAGCGGAACGAAATCGACGCTCCGGATGGCTGAAACCGTCTGATTGAAGAAACGCGCGCCCACCACGACGCTGCCGGCGCCGGCGGTCTTGGCCAGACCGTAGCGGCCGCCTTCCACCTCGATGTTGGCCGCGCCCCCGTCGCGGCCCGGGATCTCGTAGAACCCGGCATAGGCGCCGGTAGCCTGGACCCGCACATTCTCGATGCTGGAAACCTGCGCCCCGTCAAATGTCACCGCCACCGCGCCCGGATGCGCGCTCAGATCGAAATCGATGTTGCGCAGGTCATGATTGAAGTTGATGCCCGGCGCATCGTGAAAATTGGGCGGCACTCCGCGCAGCGTGTCCTCGGGCTCGACCCGTTCCGTCGCGTTGGAGTTCGAGGCCGTGAAATTCCGGATCGCGAGGATCGGCCTCGGCCTGTCGGGATCGTCAAAGGCCGGTGCATGGGGACACAGCTTGATGACCGGCCGCGAGCCGCCTGCCGAGGAACCGATGAATACGTAGTTCCGCGGATCGGGATGTGTGATGTTCCGCCTGTTGGGGCGGCCGCTCCTGTACTTGTAGAGCTGCCACTCGTAGGCTTTCAACGTCTCCGACACCTGGTAGGTGCCCGGCGGAAGAAAGAACGCCAATCTGTTCTCCCAAGCGTCTTCGATCGCCTGTTGCATGCCCGCGGTTGAGTCGCCGGTCCCGTCGTTGCGCACGCCGGAGTAGTGCCTGACGTTGAGATAGCCGAGCTTGAAGAGCGGGTCGTCCTTGGCTGCCGCCGGAATGCCGCTACCGGCGATGCTCGCCGCGCACGGGGCCAGCGTGCAGATCATCAGAACGCATACGAGACGTATTCGAAGGGAAGGTGGATGCATGTGGACTCCTTGATTCATGGTGTGCGAGTTGGCGAAGACATCCGCGTGAGCGTCATCGCCGCGCCTCGAATGCTTTCCAACTCGAATATGCCCGCCGCGGGCAGCTTTTCCAGAACAAGGAACAGTCCTCTGTCAATCGTCAATCGTCAATCCGCCCAGCCAGTCCGCCGGATCCGCGCCGGGGCTGCGCTCGCCTCTGCGCGGCGGCGCTTCGAACTCGACCTTGAGGACGGGCGCGAGCGGGTCGGGCGGCGACTCGGGCAGCCCGGCGATGAGCGTCCGCCCGTTTGAAATCGCCTCCACCTCGAGCGGCTCGCCGGTAGTCAAGAGCGTGGCCGAGCGGACGGGCGTTGCGATCTGTGAGAGGATCAGCTCACGGCCGGGCCAGCGGAACACACTCAGATACGCCGTTGACCCCTTGCAGGTCCACATTCCGTGATGGAAGCACGGGCCCTGCTCCCGGCCCGACAGGCCGTAGATTCCGGCCGGCGCCGTGCCGTGGACGGCCTCGCCGTGACGTTGGAACCACGGCGCCAGCGCGCGCAGCACGGAGGCTTCCCGCTCGTCGATCCGGCCGTCCGGCCGCGGTCCGACGTTGAACAGGAAGTTGCCGCCGAGCCGCACGGCGTCGAGCAGGTTGTAGAGCACCTCGGCCGGCGTCTTGTTTGCGGAGCTGTACTTCTGGTAGCCCCAGCCGGGCGCGTAGTTCAGCGTCATGCACGTCTCCCAGGCCCGGCCCGCGCCCTCGGCTTTGACGACCTGCTCCGGAGTCCCGTAATCGCCCGGTATCCCGGCACGGTTGTTGATGAGCAGATCGGGTTGCAGTTCCCGCGCCATCGCATGCAATTCCTCTGCCCGCCAGAACTCCGCAACCGCCGCCGCCTTCTCCTGCGCCTCCGTTACGAAGGTCCCGTCACGCCGCGTCGGGACCCACCCTCCGTCGAACCACAGGACGTCGATCGTTCCGTAGTTCGTCATCAACTCGCGGATCTGCGTGTGCACCTCCTCCACCAGGGCGGCGACCTGCTCCGGATACCGCTCCGGCGACCACGTCGCCGGCTTGTGCCAGTTCACCAGCGAGTAGTAGAACCCCACCTTCAGACCCTGTCCGCGGCATCCCTCGACATACTCCGCGATCAGATCGCGGCCTGCGCCGGTCCGCGCGGCGTTGAAGTCCGTCGTCTTCGTGTCGAACAGACAGAACCCGTCGTGGTGCCGCGTCGTAAGCACCATGTACTGCGCACCGGCGCCGGCCGCTTGGCGGGCCCAGTCCTCGGCAAACGGTTCCGGGCGGAACCGGTCGGCGAGTCGCGCGTATGCCTCGAACGGCATTCGGTCGCGAAACAGGATCTGCTCGCCGCGCCCGAGCACGGCATACATTCCCCAGTGCACGAAGATTCCGAACCGTGCCTCGCGCAGCCATTGCAGGCGTTCGTCCTGTGATTTGAGGTCCTCGGTCATCGTCGCGTGCATGATGTCTGCTCCTTTCGGTTTCCCCTTCCCCCACTCTCTTGCCCGCCGGTGGCGGGCAAGAGAGTGGGCGCGACGGGCCGGGTGTGTCGCCGGCCCTGATCTTTCTCCCCCACGGCCGGAGGTCGTGGGGGCCGCATCCGGCATCCCGTAGCGCAGCGGAGATCCGCCGAAGCCCGGCGAAGGCGGACGGCATCCGAACAAGGCTATCCGTCTTGCCAGGCGGCACCTATCGGTTCATAATGCTCGTTTATTAGGAATAGACACATGGCCGGCAAACAGGGAAGAGAGAGTCCCCCCCACATCGCGCCGGTGCTCCGCATCCTCGGCTGCGCACGGGCGCGGCTCACACGCTGGTATGTGCGGCCGGAAGGCCGTCCGTTCTGGCGGTTCTACTGGAACGCGGACCCCGGCGCCGCGATCGTATTCCGCCGCGAAACGTTCGAGCTGGACGACCGGCGCATATTTGCGATTCCGCCCAACACCCCGTTCGGCGTGCGGCTGCAGGGGACGGTGCATCATCTGTTCGCGCACTTCCTGCTGGGCTATCCGTATGATGCCATACGGCCACGCATCATCGCCTCTCCGGTAACCGGCGGGTTGCGGAAACGCCTGGCTCAGTTGAATCGACAGATCGGCGAAAGACGGCAGGGCGCGCCTGCCTCCGATCTTCCGCATGCCGGGCTCGGCCGATCGGGCCGGCTGCATCTCTCGGCGCTCATCGCCTACGTGTTGGGCGAAGTCGCCGAGCAGGACTGGCCACAGGGGCCAACGGACGCGCGGATCCGGCGCGCGCTCCAGCGCATCGATGCCGAAGGCCCGGCGCCGAAGAACGTTGCGCTGGCCGTATCGGCGAGCATGAACACGAACGCCTTCATCCGGCTGTTCCGGCAGGAGGTCGGTGAACCGCCGCAGGCCTACGCCGTGAAGCGGCGGCTCGAACGCGCGTGCGTCATGCTCACGCATGGCGACGAGACGATCGAGCGCATTGCCGAGCGGTGCGGGTACTGCGACCGCAACTACTTCTCGGCCGTCTTCGCCAAGCGGTTCGGGATCGGCCCCGCCAGCTACCGCCGCGCCTACGCGTGGCGGTGACGCCAAACCCGGTCATTTTTCGTTAGTCTCGCATCCCGTTTCCCGTATAGTCTTAAGAAGAGCAGGAGAATCCGTGAGCGCAGAACCGACAAACAGCGGGATTTACCAGGAAATCACGGCTCAGATCATGAAACACCGCAGTGATCTGTTCGCCTTTATCTTCTCTATGGTCCGCAATTTCCACCTGGCGGAGGACCTCTTGCAGGACACCTGCGTCATCATCTGTGCGAAGGCCGCGCAGTTTGAGCCGGGCACGAACTTCATGGCATGGGCCCGCGCGATCGCGTTGCGCGAAGCCAAGAACATGCACAAGAGCCGGAAATACCGGCATGCATCGGCCCTGACCGAAAGGGCGGAACAAGTCGCCCGGCTGTGGGAATGGGAGGACTTGGCCGACGACATGGCGGAGCGGCGCGAAGCGTTGCATCACTGCTTGCGCAACCTGCGCAGCCGCGCTCTGAATGTCTTCCTCGCGTTCTACGAAAAGCGGGAGGGTTGCCAGCAGATCGCCGAGCGGCTGCGCACGACGGTGCCAGCGATCCACATGTTGCTGAAGCGAACGCGGGAGAAACTGTATTCGTGTGTGGAAAGGAAGCTCGCGGCCTCCGGTTAGTGGAACGTGCTCGAAAACCGACGGCATTGCCCGAATCCAGTTCTCGACTGGGTTTTGGAACGATCCAACATGAACGCCCAAGACATAGAGCAGATCCAAGCCTACATCGCGGACGAGTTGGGTGAAGGCCAGACCGACGAACTGCTCGCGCGCCTGCGGAGCGAGCCCGCCCTGCGCCGGGCGTGGGTGGGCACGATCCGGAACGAAAGCCTGCTCTGGGAGTTCGGCAGCGAGCGGCGCTTTTCCATTCTGGCCTCGGCGATCGGCGCGACGGAAGCGGATCCGAGGATGCGCCCGGCGCCGGCCGGCACGGACCTGACGCGCCGGATACGGCCTGCCGGTGCCGGACAGCTGCCGCCCGGCCGATGGACGCGGCGGCTCATGGCGTTGGCCGCGTCCGTCTTGATCGGGCTGGGTCTGTTCGTCTCCTGGTACCTGAACCGACTCCCGGCTCTCGCGGAGGGGATTGCCACGATTACGCATGCGGCCGGCGCGGTTCACCGCGTGCACGGTGGCGTGCGAACTGCGGCACGTGCACAGACGCCGCTCTTCGGCGGGGATTCCCTGCTTGCCGCGGGCCCGCAGGGGCTGGCGCGCGTCGCCTACGGAAGCGCCGTCATCGAGTTGGGGCCCGATACGGCAGTCGTTTTCGAACCCGAACCCGGACGGACAGGTCGACACTTGCGCGTGGGCGCCGGGACGATTGAGGCCGATATCGAGCCCCCGATCGACGCGCGGGGCATGGCCGTACTCACGCCGCACGCCGCGATCCGAGTGACGGGAACGCGTTTCACGGTGCGGGTCAACGCCGAGTCGACGCGCGTGGATCTGAGTCGCGGCCGGCTGGAGGTCACCAACCTGCTCAAGAACGAGTCCTTCCTCCTGCAGCAGGGCCACTATGCGGTGATCGGCCCGCAAACGGTTGTGGCGGCCGGACCGGCATTCGGCCGCGAGGACGCGGTGCCCCAGCTCCGGACGCCGCACTTGCAGGTTCTGTACGTGTTCGACGAAAAGCAGGGCCCCATCGTGCACGACCGGTCCGGGGCGGGAGCGCCGCTGCATCTCAGGATCCGCGATGAACGCGCGGTGGAGTGGCGGGCGGGAGGCGGCCTGCTCGTGAAAAGCCCTACGGTTATCGCTTGTGCCGCCCCACCCACACGACTCCTGGATGCCTGCCGGGCCAGCCATGCGTTGTCGATCGAGGTCTGGATCAGGCCGCTGCGCAGCGAGCAGAGCGGTCCCGCACGTATTGTGTCATTCGGAGGCGGTGCGGAAGCCCAGCAGAACTTCATGCTGGGCCAGGAATTCCGGCTCATTCGGCCTCCCCGCCGCGTCTACCTGGCGCGAGTGCGCACCACGGAAAACGCGAAGCAGCCGTATCCCATGGAACCGGTCTCGGCGCAAAACAGCGTGCGTACGGAACTGACCCACCTCGTGTTCAGGCGCACGGCGACGGGCGAAGTGCAGCTGTACATCAACGGCCACTGCCCGCCGGCCGGTTTCGTTCGGGGAGGCAAGGACCGACCGTACGACTGGTTCGGCGGCACGCCCGTTATTCCGGGCGACTTCTCAAACTGGAGTCCTGACTACCGGCTCACGCTTGCCAATGAGGCAACCGGCGACCGGCCGTGGCTGGGCGAGCTGCACCTTGTCGCCGTCTACAGCCGCGCGCTGAGCGAAGCCGAGATCCGGCGCCACTTCCAGGCCGGAGCGCCGGCACGCCACGCTGCCGTCGCGCAACCCCGCCCGTAGGGCCCGGCTCAGGAGTGAAGCGGCCGGGGTGGAACCCGGCCCTCCAAAAACAGCACCATGTGGTGCCCTCGGAGGGCGCGGTTCCACCCGCGCCGGGTTTTTCGACAGACGCGTTGCCAGACCGTGATGCCCCGCCACGGCGGGCAGCGCCTCGGGGCCGTTGCGGGACCGCTCTGCGAGCGGTCCAAGCCGATCACAGATCGGCCCCACAACCCGCCAATCGTCCGCACAACGTGGTTGTGTTGACGTTCACGCCAGACGCCTCCAAGACGGTTGCATGGCGTTTTTTCGTTAGTCTTCAGCACTCCCTTCCGTTTTGGCGGTAGAAAGACGGATCTTCCGCCGTTTCCGTAAATCAAAGGAGAGGGGCCAGATGAGAAGACACGCCGCAGTCCTCGCCGTCGTCCTGTGTGTCGTGATCGCATCGGCAGCCGCTGTCGGAGCGGCTACGGTGGCCAAACCCACGTTCAGCAAGGCACGCGGGTTCTACGACACCACATTCAGCGTCCAGGTTTCGTCGGCGACAGCCGGCGCCACAATCCGCTACACCACCGACGGCTCCAAGCCGACCGGCTCCTATGGTACCATTCTGGCCAACGGCGGCTCGGTCAGCATTTCGAGGACCACCTGCCTGCGCGCGGTCGGGGCCAAGGGCGGGATGACCGATTCCACCTCGTTCACCGCTACTTACATCTTCCTCAACCACGTGCTCACCCAGACCCGACCCGCCGGCTACCCCACCAAATGGGGGGCCGGCGGCTGGATCTCCAGCTGGGACGGCCGCGCGGACTACGACATGGATCCCGTCATCGTGAACGACACGCGCTATAAGAGCCGCATCCGAAACGACCTGAAGGCCATCCCAAGCCTTTCAGTGGCGATCCACCGCGACGATATGTTCGGAGTCAGCGGCATCATTCACAAGGGCGGCGGCGGCGGCGGCCAGAATACGATCGAACGCGAAATTTCCGCGGAACTGATCTGCCCGGACGGGCGGCCCGGCTTCCAGATCAACTGCGGCATGAAGTCGCACACGCATGTCACATTCAAGCGGTCGTTCCGGCTGCTGTTCAAGAACAACTACGGCAGTTCCACGAAGTTGGAGTATCCCATATTCGAGCGCGCACCGCAGAACCGGTCGTCTGCCGCCGGTTCATTCGGGAAGCTGACCCTGCGTGCGGGCATGAACTATAACTGGGCGGGCTGGAAGGACGGGGACCTGCTGCAGACCACCTATGCGCGCGACCAGTGGGTGCGCGACACCCAGATCGCCATGCGCGGGCTCGGCTCGCACGGCACGTTCATGCACCTGTACATCAACGGCCTCTATTGGGGTGTGTACAACGTCGTGGAACGGCCGGACGCGCGGTTCATGGCCGATTACCGCGGCGGCGGGAAGGGCGACTGGTTCGCCGCCAACCACGCGGGTGATATCACCGGTAACGACGATCGCTGGGATTCCCTGCATTCCTTTGCGCAGAGCCGGGATCTGAGCGCCGCGTCGGACTATTCGACCCTGAAGAATTATCTCAACACGGAAGCATTCGCCGACTACATCCTGATGAACTGCTATGCGGGCATCGAAGACTGGGCGGGCAACAACTTCTACGCCTTCAACCGTAACAACCCGGTCCAGCCGGCGGAATACCTCGCTTGGGACGGCGAATTGACCTGGAACACCCGGTACGGCTATCCCGGCGCATGGATCTATAAGGCCCTGCTCGGAACCAACGACCGCTACAACGACGCGCCCATGTGCAAGCTGTGGCGCGCCATCACGCGAAACCGCGATTTCATCACGGAATTCTCCGATCGGATCTACAAGCACTGCTTCAACGGCGGCGCGTTGACCGAGTCCAACGCGAAAGCGCGCTGGAACGCGATCTGCAACTATGTCGAACCCGCGATCGTCGGCGAATCGGCGCGGTGGGGCGACGCCATGAAGAACCTCGGGCACAGCTTTCCCCGCTTCACGCTCGATGACCACTGGCGCCCGGCGCGTAACAGGGTGACAAGCTACATGACGGGCAACCCGGCGGACATGGTCAGCGTCGCGCGCGCCAGTGGCTACTATCCGAGCATCGACCCGCCGACCTACAGCCAGCACGGCGGCACCGTCGCCGCCGGCTTCCAGCTCCGAATCAGCGAGCGCGCCGGCGCAGGCACCCTCTACTACCGCACAGACGGCCAGGACCCCCGCGTCTCCGGCGGCGGTATCCGCAGCGGGACGGCGTCAAGCGACGCGAGCACGACGATCGGCCTCAACAACACCGTCACGGTCATGACGCGCAGCAAGACCGGAGCTACCTGGAGTGCATTGGCCGAAGCGAAATTCACCGTCACAGGCACGATCGTGCCGGCCCCGGCCGCCCCGACAAACCTGGCCGCCTCCCCTGCTTCCTCGACGAGTGTCCGACTCAACTGGCAAGACAACAGCAACAACGAAACCGGCTTCAAGATCGACCGCCGCACCAACGGCTCCACCACGTGGGTGCGCGTCGCCGCGCCCGCCGCCAATGCCACCTCCTTCACCGATTCCGGCCTTGCGCCGGCCACCAAGTACTACTACCAAGTGAAAGCCGCCAATGCCGCCGGCGATTCGCCCTACTCCAACCTCGCCGACGCCACTACCCCGGCCGACCTCCAGCCGCCCGCCGCTCCGAGCGCGTGCGCCGCCACACCGCTGTCCAGTTCCTCCGTCCGCGTCACCTGGCAGGACAACAGCAGCGACGAGACCGGCTTCAAGATCGACCGCCGC
>JAFGHX010000105.1 GCA_016929905.1 Kiritimatiellia bacterium | reverse complement strand
GGTACATCTCGTGGTTTGAGTGGTTTGTAGTCAAGCCCGTTCAGCCAAAGGCTGATCGGCCTCAGGCCGAAAGGGCTGTTCCCCGGTCTTCAGACAGCCTCAGGACGCTCGCCCTCCAGTTGTACATCATGTTGTCAACTGGAGGGCGAGCGTCCTCGCGAGCCGCTTTCTGGTGTTCGATGTTCATCCGCCGTCATGCGGGGACTACTCCCTTCCGAACTTCTTGTTCAATTCCCGGAACGAGGTAAAGATGATGGTCGGCCGCCCGTGCGGGCAGGTATAGGGCATCTCCGTGTTCGCCAAGTCGACGACGAGCTGCTCGATTTCCTGAAGCGTGAGCTTGTCACGCGCCTTCACGGCCGCCTTGCAGGCGGCCTGGGCGACCTTCTCCTGGATCGCTTCGGCGCTGGCACCGCGCCCGCCGGCCTGTTCCAGAGCGTTGGCGACGTCGAGCAGGACGGAGATACCGGACGCGAACGCAAGGTGGGCGGGCAGCGCGTCGACCAGGAACGTGTCCGTTCCGAATTCCGACACGCCGAAGCCCATGGCGCGCAGCACATCGAGCGACTTGCGCAACCGCTGCGCCGCTTTCGGCGAAACCTTGACCGTCTCGGGCATGAGCAGGCCCTGGCTCTTGGCGGCATCATTCGGGAGATCGCGCATGACCTTTTCGAACAGCACGCGTTCATGCGCCGCGTGCGGATCCATGAGCACGTAGCCGTCTTCCGTTTCCAGGACCACGTACAGGCCGCCAATCTGCCCGAGCACCCGGCACCACGCCCAGGGGCCCGCGGGCGCGGCAGGCGGAGCGGCTTCGGCATCCGGGTGCGCGTGCGGGCGCGCCGCGCCGGCGCCGGGCGCCATCGGCATACGCGGGTAATGGAAAGCCCGCAGCGCGGGCAGATCCAGCAGGTCGAGCGAGACGTTGGTGGCGACAGGCCTGAACGTGGCCCGTTCGCCCGCACCGGCCACCGGGGGGCCGGCGTCCGCGGGGGCCGAGCCCGCGGGGGACAAGGCCCGGCGGATCGCCTCGACAACGGCATCGCGCATGGGCCCGGGGCGCCTGAACCGGACCTCCCGTTTCGTCGGGTGCACGTTGACGTCCACCAGAGGCGGCGGCACCTCGAGAAACAGGAAGACGCACGGGTGCCGGTCCGGCGGCAACACGGAGCGATAGCCTTCTTTGATGGCGTTCATGAGCAGCGGCGCCGTAGCCGGCCTGCGATTGATGAAGATGTACTGCTCGCTGCGGTCCGTGCGGCTGACGTTCGGGAGGCCCACGTATCCACTGATGCGGACATCGGATTGCCTGAAGTCGACCGGCCGAAGGCTCTGCGGGTAGTCGGCCCCGAACAGCTCGCAGAGGCGGTCCTCCAACGTCGCGTGGCCGGGCAGCCGGCAGGCCTCGCGCCCGTCGACCGCGAGGCTGAACCCCACGTCCGGGTGCCCGATGGCGAAGACGGCGAACAACTGGCGAACGTGCGCCAGTTCCGTTTGAGCCGCGCGAAGGAACTTGCGCCGGGCCGGCACGTTGAAGAAGAGGTTCCGCACGTCGACGCTCGTCCCGCGCGGCCAGCCGAGCTCGCGCACATCCTGCAGCTTGCCGCCCGCGATCACCAGTTCGGTGCCGCCAACGGCGTCGTCCGCGCAGGTCTTCATGGAGAAGAGGGAGACGGCGGAAATCGCCGCCAGCGCCTCGCCGCGGAACCCCATGGTGCGGATCGTCTCGATGTCGTCCGCCGAGGCGATCTTGCTGGTCGCGTGCCGCTCGACGCACAGCAGCGCGTCATCCCGGCCCATGCCCGAACCGTTGTCCGCCACAGACACGAGCTTGCGGCCGCCGGCCGTGACGGCCAGATCGATCTGGGTCGCGCCGGCATCCAGCGCGTTCTCCATCAACTCCTTGGCCACGGAGGCGGGCCGGTCCACCACTTCGCCGGCGGCGATCTTGTTGGTCACCTCGTCCGGCAACAGTCTGACGTGCGTGGTCATGAGCGCGAAAGTCGAACCGCGAATGGCCGCCAATGGACGCGAATCTTCTCGACACAAGCTCTTCGTCTTACTCTTCGTCTTACTCTTCGTCCCGATTCGTGCATCGCGTGTTAGAGCCTGGAAATACAAAACCCGGAACCGGCGTCCTCAGATCAGGACATTCCGGTTTCCGGGTAACGTTATCGGTTCCGCCCGTATTCCTCAAGCCTTTCCGCCGCGCGCGGCGTGGCCCGCTACTTTGCGTCCTCCTTCGCGGGCTGGCCGGCAGGCGCGTCCGAACCGGGCAGGAGCATCTGGCCCTGCTGCCACATGCCTTCGTACTTCTTGCCCTGGGCGTCGATGAAGTAGCCCTCGCCGTCTTTCAACCCGTCTTTCCATTCGCCGACATACCGGGAGCCGTCCGGGTAGGTATAGACGCCGCGCCCGTTGCGCTTGCCCTCCAGGAACTCGCCCTCGTAGCGGTCGCCGCTGGCGTAGACGTACGTCCCCTTACCCGTCCGCACATCGTCCTTGTAGTCCCCGAAATAGACGTCGCCGTTGTTGAACACATACCGGCCGGTGCCGTGCTTCTTGCCGTCGCTGAAATCGCCGTCATACACGTCGCCGTTCGGGTACATGTAGCGGCCTTTCCCGTCCTTCTTGCCGTCTTTGTTGCGCGGCCCGACGTACGGCTCATCGGCGTTGATGTTTTCGGTGATCGCCGCTCGCACGCCGGGAGGGACAGCGAACCGCTCGGCGGCGCCGCCGGCGGCCGCATGCTTGCCTTTGGAATTGCCGCCCGACTTTCCGGTGGCGACTTGCGGCCCGCTGCCGGCAGCCGGAGCAGCGGACTGAGAGTGAAGTGGCGAGCCCGCGGCAGCGGGGGAGGCGCTTCGCATGGCCGCCGAGACAGCCATCTGGTTATTCAAGTGATACATCAGTTCCTCGAGCGCCTCGGCAATGCGATTGGCCTCCGTCTCCTGCCAGCTGCTCAGCACTCCGATCGCCGAATCGATCTTCTCGCTGTCCTTGCCATAGAGCTGGTTCTGTTTCTCGAGGGCGGCGGTGACGGCCGCCTGAGAGCCGCGAATCTTCTCAACCGTCGCGTTGAGCTGCCTGACATCGTCACCGTAACCGGAGACCGACCGCAACACTTCTGCCTGCGCCCGGGTGATTTCTTCGGTGCCGGCCAGCGTTTCCTGGCGAGTCTGCTTGATCAGATAGGAAACCCATCCGAAGAGGCCGACAAAGAAGACGATCAGCGAGATGACGGACGAGGCGAGCCAGACCAAGGCGCGGCGCGTTCGTTTGCGCTCGACCTCCGCGGTCTCCATCCAGTGAATAATGCCGCGGAACGCGTCGGCGACGGCCGGGTCGGCCATCGAAAGGGACGTGTCAGGCACGCGGGGAGTGACGGCCACGTCGCGTGGAGTCGCCTTGGGCGGCTCTGTCTTTTCGGCTGCAGGCTGGGCGGCGGGTTCGGCCGCCGGCGCGGGTTTCGGTGCGGCCGCGGCTGCCGCGGCGAAGGAACCGGCCGCCCCCAGCGAGTACTGCCTGGCAAGTTCCTCGCGGATCTCGCTGAAGCTCTTGCCGTCGGCGTCGAGCTGCTGGATCGTGCGCAGGACTTCTTCGCCGCGGTCCGGATACACGGTGACCCCTTCCACGACGGTGGGAGGGGCGAATTCGCCGAAGAGACGCATCCAGGACTGGACGGTATCCTCCGAGACACTCAGCGTATCGGCAAGGTCCTTAGCCGTCTTCATAGTCGCATCGAGGCGGCCTTCACTCGCAGCCGGGGTCATGGCGGCTGAGAGGGCCGCCGGTGACGCTCACTCCTCACGCGTCCACCACGCATCCGCCCCCACACAGACACGCATCGCACATCAACCGCGCGCGAAGTGCGCGCGCCGATTTCGGCCCCATCAGCCGGCGCTTCTTCGCGGCCGCCGGATCACACAAAAACGCCCGCATTTTGCAGAGCCTACCCCGCGGGTCAAGTAGAATAGCTCCGACTGCCTGAAATGTCAAACGATAATACACGGTCTGTCTGACATGCCAAGGCTCCGCCCTCGGGGCCGGCGTCACACACGGAATCCTTACCCTTCCAGTAGTCGGCACTTGCACAAAATCCTTAAGAATCCGGGCTTTTTTTAGCGGCTTTCCCCTGATTCTGGCAAGAAAAGCCGTCTCTTTCCCGGTTTGTCCCCAGCGGAGGACGCGCACCGGCGACAGGCGGCGGACCAATCAGAAAATCGCGATAGTCGCCCGGCTCGCCGTCCGCCCCGGCTTCGGCCGCCTTGATCGTATTGTACATCTCGCGTGCGGTGACATAGTGAAGCCGCCATGCGTCGCCGTCGTTGAAGTCCGATTGGAGCCACTTGTGAGCGTTCTTCATGGGTTCGCCGAGCAGGACATCGGCATTTGCCGCAACGCAACCGTGTGTGTGAATCTTGACAAACACCCATTCCGGTCTGCCCGCCACGCCGATGCGCGGGCTGCCCCACAGACGCGTTCGGTGCCGGGTTGGCGGATTGGCGCCCGACACCTCGCCGTTCTCCAGCCGGGGCAGGATTCCCCACTTTCGGCAGGCCCAGTTCAGAGCCAAGGGCCCCTGAACGACCATGAGCCGTGCGGGGTCGTCAGGCTCCGGGCTCCGGCCGGAACCGGACGCATCGGTCCGCACCGGCACGCCGTAGTCGTGGCCCCGCGGCCGGCCCGGCAAGTCACGGGCATAGTAGAGCGTATTCACGGTTCGCGGCTGTGTCGGCGACGGTGCCGACGGGTAGGTAAAATCCGCGTAGCAGCCCGTCCCGCTCAATATGCCCAATTCCTCGTTGACCCCGCACCAGTCGCCGTCCGGACGACTGTTGCACAGCGCCCAGTTGCCATGAACGAACCCGTAACGGACCCGGCCGTCCCGATCCGAGCCGAGGCACGCATGCCGTTGCCGCAGCCGATCGCGGAACTCCACCAGTTTCGAGCGGAACCCGTCGGGCGTATCGTTTCGGTGATGAAGATGGACCTCGACCTCCGCACAGCCCAGGGCGCACGTCTCGGCGAGCCAGTCCAGGCACTCGGGGTCATATTCTTCCTGTGCGTAGAAGAACGTATGCCGCGGATACCGGCCGTCGGCGTCGCGGCAGTCTCCGTACGCCGAGGGATAGCTGCCCCGCCAACGCCGTACGCGCGCAAGCGCCTCCTGCCGGGACGCACGCCCGCCGAACGGCTCGAAGTGGTCGGCGACGCACAGAAGGAGGTGCCGGCGCCGGCGCCACGCGTCGTCGCCGCCTCGCCGCAACCGGAACGCATGGCGCAGATAGCCCGGCAACCACTTGTCGATCGCTCGCAACATCGGTCGTCCTGGTCGACGCGCGCGGACGCCGCTAGCCTGATCTATTCATGAGCCATCTGCTGCGGGCGCGGATATGGCGGCATCTAAAGGGTTCCGTGCCGGCGGCCGACCTAGACGT
>JAFGHX010000104.1 GCA_016929905.1 Kiritimatiellia bacterium | reverse complement strand
GAAGCTCTGAGCGCAGCGAAGAGCGAATGACCGCGCTCACGACAGGCTGGCGTGCCAGCCGAAGCTCTGAGCGCAGCGAAGAGCGAAGGCTGGTGCTCGGGGGGGGATTTGAACCCCCACAACCTTTCGGCTACTAGGCCCTCAACCTAGCGCGTCTGCCAATTCCGCCACCCGAGCGTGATGGTCCAGGTGTGAACCTGAAAAGGCAGACGCATTGAAACGGGTTTTGACCGCGGAGTCAAGGCAAATGCGCCCTCCTCAATCCGCGGGCCGCGGCTTGAGGAGGGCGCATGGTTGAGGGTTGATGCCGAGCAAAGAGTGACCGGCATGCGCTCGTGAGGCCCTCATCGCATGGTGTCGGGCGAGGGGCCCAGGCGGAGCAGGTCAAGGGGCAAGCACACGCACGGCAAACCGGAAAGCTCGGTCGGCTCCCAGGTTTTGGCACAAATCCTCGCGTTGCGATACTTGTCCGCTTGCCTGGCATCCTCCGGCTTGTCTCGCCTGTGCCGGAGCCGGCCGAGGCCGCCTCCGGCCGGCCAGGGGGCAGGTTTCGCGGGCGCCTACACGGCCAGCACCCGCACGCCGGTCTGCTCGCAGAACGCGACAAGCTCGTCGTAGACGTGCTCGCCGTATCCGAGGCAGGCATACTCGTTGTTCCAGGCCTGTACGAGCTGTTCGATGTCGCCGTGCGCGGTGACAAACGCATGCGGCCAGAAGGGAATCCCGCATTCGAGCCGCCGCTGTTCGAGCGTCTTGGGGTCCGGCTCGAAGACCGTGCAACGGGCGAGAGCCATCTCGAACCGGCCGTTGTCGCGGCCCATGCGGGCGAGCACGCCCTGGCCCGGCTTGCACACCAGTTCCACGGACAGGCCGCCGGCCTCGCCTTCGGTGGGGATACCGTGCTCGGCGAAGCGGGCCGGGACCCGCTCGCCCGCCAGCGAGGGCGGACAAGCCCCGTCGCCGACGATCTTGATCTCGCCGCTCGCCTTGTCGATGTGCTGGAGGTCGCCGTAGTACACGGGCTCCGGGCTCAGATCGGTGAGCAGTTTGACGGTGAGACACGTGTTGAAATCGCTGAGTGTCGAGGTGCCGATCCGGTCGTTCAGGATCAGGCTCTGCGCGAAACAGGTCGCACTGTAGTCGTCGCCGAGCCCGGGGAACGACTGAATGGTGTAGAAGTCCCATTCCTCCTTCTCGAGGATCTGCCGGATGGCGACGTAGAGCCGGATCGAGCGGTCGGCCGTCTCGTTTTCGGGGATCGGCTGGCTGAACAGCGGCTGAATCCGGGCGCGCGTCTCGCGCAGGACGGTGCCGGGCACCGCCTGCGCGGTGCGGAGCAGATCGGTCGTATCTCGGGAGTCGATGTCGATTCCGAAGGTGCGCATCCACTGCGAGGGGTCGGCAACACCGCAGGTCTGCCCCATGCCGCGTCCGCCGAAGACGCCGCAGGTGCTCAGGTTCAGCCTGTTCTTCATGGCGGCAGCCCGGCAATAGGCAACCAGGCGGGCAACGTCCGCCGCATCGTCGCACGGGCCGTAAACGAAACGGTGGGCAAGGCCCAATTCTTTCAGCGCGCCGTGCATCACCAGCCCGCCGACGGGCCGCCAACCCTGCGAGCCCGGATGCGTCCACAGCACCAGGCCACGGCCGCTCGAGGCGTAGTCGCGCAGAGCGCCGATCAGATGGGCCGCCCAGACCCACGTACCGGAGAACAGGACGAGCGCGTCGACGTCCTCCATTCGCTTGAACCGCGCGAAACACTCGCGCGCTTCGCGCTTCGAGGCGATGACGAGGTCGTGCTCGACCAGGTCGATTCCCGCCCGCCTCAGCGTCTGCTTGGCGCGCGCGACGAGCGCGTCGTCGACGAACGGGGTTCCCATCGGGTCCTCGAGCCCATCCTTGTGCACGCCGTAGACGATGAATCCGACTTTCGGCTTAACCATGATGTCCTCCTTGCGGCCGGTCCCGGCCCCCCGCGCCGGCGGCGGGCGTGAGCGGGCCTTCATTATGGTCCGGACCATTATAGATTGGTGTGTACCATTTGTCAAGTGGTTGTTGGCAACGATCGAGAGTCCGCGGGCAAGTTGGGAGAGAGTCCGATTGCCAACCCAGCAGTTTTCGAGGACTAATGCGGGCTTCGCCCGCAACCCAGCGGTCAGAGGTCGGAGGTCAGAGGTCAGCGGCTCTTCCCGCATACACGTGTCGCCCAGCTGACCTCTGACTTCTGCCCTCTGCCCTCTCAGCACCCGAAAATTTCTTGTTTTTCGTTGCAGTTCTCGACAACCAAGCCACTAAGGGGGCAGTCAGGGCGGGGGAGAGGAGGCGCACACATTCCGGAGTCTGCCTGGCGATGCGGCTCGCGAGGACGCTCGCCCTCCATTTTGCGCAACAGATTGGATATCTGGCGAGGCTGTGCCGAGCCGGGCTCATGAGACAGCCTCTCCTGACGAACCGGGTTCTTGAAGTGGAGGCGATCCGGCCTGCGTTACCGGCTACACGACACCGCGCACCCATTTCCGGAGCCCCGGCACGATGCGCAGGATGTTTCCGGAATAGAGTTTCTGCAGCACCTCGTCCGGCAAGGCCAGCCCGCAGACATGCCACCGGTGCCGCTCGAAGGTACCGTCGTAGTCGGGCGGGAAGAAGTACTCGTCGTCGGTCTCGAAGAACCGGAAGTAGAATCGGTACATGTCGGGTGATGCGGGCATATCGGTGCCGAAATAGACGCGGTCCTGGTAGTCGATCAGGAAACGCCGCGCGGCGTAGGGGCGGCGGCCAAGCTCATCGGCGCGGGCGGAGCAGTCGATATAGACGTTCGGGTTGTGGTCGAGGAGGCGGGCGACAGAGGACAAGTCCTCGGCGCAATTGGCCACATGCGGCAGCATGAAGGTCGTGTTGGGGTGGTTACGGATCACGCGATCCCGCTGCTCGAGGAGTTCGTGCTTGCGGGGGAAGTCGGGGTCGGCGAAGCTCCAGGACGGGTATTTCATGAGGCTGTCGTAGTGTTCGTTTTTGGGGGTGACGGGCTCGAAGAAGCCGACGGGATCGGACTGATGCATCAACACGGGGACGCCGAGTCTGCCGGCTTCTTCCCAGACGGGGGCGAGGCGCGGGTCGTCGATTCGGACGCGTTGGCCGGCCGCATCGCGGTAGCGCAGCCCGAGTTCCTTCAGGATCTTGAGGCCGCGCGCGCCCAACGCCACGTGTTCGCGCAGCGTCTCGATCGTCTCCCGCACGAAGGCGCCGGCATCCTCGAACAGCGGCTGGTCGACCGGGCGTGCGAAGGTGGCGGTCGTGAACCCGTAGAACCGGCCCGGATAGGCTCCGGCGGCGTGCGTGAAGAAGGCGCGGATATCGCCCGGCCGGAACCGGTAGCCGCCGCCGCCCCATTCGAGGTCGATATTGGCGGTCAGGTCGCAATAGCACAGGACGCCGACCTGGTCCATGACGCCGACGATCCGGGCCACCTCGTCCCACGCGCCCCAGAGGTGGTTATGCGCGTCGATGACGGGGAACCGCGCCTTGGGCGGAACGTGTTCCTGCCTCACCAGGTAACCTGAGGTGTTCATCGTTGCGACGGGCGGCGGCGCCCCTGCTTCCCGCTGCCGGGCGCGCCCGGATTCCACGAGAACCGCGATTTGATCGAGATGTGGTCCGGATCGTAGTAGCTGAGGAACAGCCCGGCCGGCCGGTCGCCGCGGGTGTAGTAGACCTCGGTCGACCTGAGCAGCGGCTTGCCGCGCGCCACGCGCAAGTAGCGCAGCGTGGGGCCGGCGGCCGGGACGGCCTCGACCGTCTGGTCGCAGAACGTCACCTCGAAAGCGCCGGCCCGGCACCACATCTCCACGAAATCGACGCGAGCGAGGTGCCGTTCGGTCAGCTGCCGGCCGAAGGCGGCGGCGATGTAGGCCTGGTCCCAGGCGACCGGCGCCCCCTCCAGATCGTCCACGCGTTCGGCATAGAGGACGAAGTCCCGACTGGCGTCAACCTGAAGAAGATCCGCCGCCGTGGCGTCGGCCGGCTGCCATTTGCACAGCTTGACGGTCCGGTTGAGCTTGGGGGCATGCTCGCGGATCGAGCCGGTGTAGTCGATCATGAGCGGGATTCGGCGGGACGGGTTCGGGCCGACGTAGGTCCCGCTGCCCTGGCGGCGTCTCACGAGCCGTTCGTCTTCCAGGACCCGCAGCGCGCGCCGGACGGTCATGCGCGTTACCGCAAGCCGCGCGCTGAGTTCCCGTTCCGTCGGCAGTTTTGCGCCGGGCTTGAGCCGCCCGGCGAGGATATCGTGCCGCAGTTTGTCCGCAATCTTCGCATAGGCGCTCGGCCGATTCATACTCATGAGCCGTGATTGTAATTGGTAGGCACCATTTTGGCAAGGGGTTTATCGTTTGGGGTTGAGTCCACTCCAAGAAGTCCAATCAGGGGCGGCTCGGCGCAGCCTCGCCCTCCAAAGACACGATGTGATGCACAACGGGAGGGCGAAGCTGTAAGGCCCTGCTGAGCTACGAGCCGGAACATGCGAACGTACGCAAACGCGACGGCTTCCTGGAGATCCGCTACGTGCCGCGGTATCCCAAGCTGGGCATGGATTCTCACGCCGGCTGGCTGGCGTACCTGATGAAGAGCGACCTGCTCTTCGTGAAACGCTTCCCGGTGTGTCCGGACCGCGTCTAAAACGAGCTGGCGACGATCACCGTGTGCATCTACTACCACAAGAAGTTCTGCGAGTTGGAGCCGATCGGCCCGATGGAGAAGCTGCAACCCGGCGAAGCCGCCTCATTCACCGAGGACTGGTGGCTGCTGCCCTACCCGTTTCCGGAGGACGGCGAAGAAGTGAATCCGGACAAGCTGACAGGAACGGTGGAGAAGGGGGCGCGGTAGCATCCCGAGCCCTGCGCAACCCCCAACACGCCGATGTTGGGAGGACTACTGCCCGGCTCGCCGGCCATACGGCGGAGGAGTGCCTTCCTTGACGACCGTGATGCCCTGCTCGGGTTCGACCGGAAAGGTGAAGACCTCGCTCAATTCAATGATAAGGCCCGGAAACGTGCGGCTTTCGAGCCGGTCCCGTTCCGAACAGGCTTCGGCGACCCGGTAGGACTCTCCATCCAGAACGTACACCTCGACGATCGGCGGATGCGGGGTGACGAGCCAGACTTCCTTTACGCAGCTGCGCGCATAGAGCGCCATCTTCCTGGCACGGTCATGTGCGACGGACGACGGGGAAAGAATCTCCACGATCAACGCGGGCGGCCCTTCGATGTGTGACTCCTTGATCTGCGTCTTGTCGCACACGATGAACAGATCGGGCTGGACAACGTCGTGCGCGGAAAGCTTGACGTCGGCCGGCGCAGAGAACGGCTCGCACGCCTTTCCCTGGAAATAGCGGGAGAGTTGTCCAAACAGCCGGCCGGATATCCACTGGTGGCGTGCCGACGGTGCGGGAGTCATGGCGTAGGCGACGCCGTCGATCAGCTCCCAGCGCTCTTCATTGCCCCACGACCGGTACTCCTGCCACGTGTGGCGGGCCGTTGAGTTCGGTGCGGCGTGTTCCATGATGCGCCCTTTCGCTCCTTTTCATGATAAGCCCCAGCCTGGAATCCGACAAGCAAGAACGTGCACCAGGCAGTCCCGGCCGAAGAACGCCCCACCGCAAGTCACCCGCAACCCAAGTAGGCCGCGCTTCTCCGAAGCGCAGGCCAGGCCTCGGCTTCGGAGAAGCCGGGCTTACTGGGCAGATACCCGCAAGAAGAGTGTATCTGGGTCGGAAAGTGATCTGAACCGGAAGCCGCGCGTCATTCCGATCCTACTGCACGGTGAAGACGATTTTCGCGCCGTTCTGGCCGTCGACGTCGGCGGTGACGCGCGCGCCCTCGGGGATATGGCCTTCGAGGATCTCCATGGACAGCGCATCGAGCACGCGGCGCTGCAGCACGCGTTTGAGGGGCCGCGCGCCGAAGGCGGGGTCGTAGCCTTCCTTGGCCAGGGCGTCTTTGGCGGCGTCGCTCAGCTCGAGCGTGATCTTGCCGTCTTCCAGGCGTCTGGCGAGGCGGCGGAGCTGGATATCGACGATCTCGCGGATCTGCCCGGCGCTGAGGCTGTGGAAGATGATGACGTCGTCGACCCGGTTCAGGAACTCCGGCCGGAACTGGGAGCGGAGCACCTCGGTCACCTGCCGTTCCATCGCTTCGTATTCCGGGTCGCCGGGCCTGGCGTCGGGTTCACGTTCCAGCGTTTCGTGGATGATCCCGCCGCCGATGTTGGACGTCATGATAATGACGGTGTTCTTGAAATCGACCGTGCGGCCCTGTCCGTCGGTCAGCCGCCCGTCGTCCAGGATCTGGAGCAGGACGTTGAACACGTCGGGATGCGCCTTCTCGATCTCGTCGAACAGCACGACGGAATAGGCGCGGCGGCGCACGTGCTCGGTGAGGTAGCCGCCCTCTTCATAGCCGACGTAGCCGGGCGGCGCGCCGATGAGCCGGCTGACGGTGTGTTTCTCCATGAACTCGGACATATCGATCCGGATCATGGCCTTCTCGTCGTCGAACAGGAACTCGGCCAGCGCGCGGGCCAATTCGGTCTTGCCGACGCCGGTTGGCCCCATGAAGATGAAGGAGCCGACGGGGCGGTCCGGGTCCTGCAGGCCGGAGCGGGCCCGGCGGATCGCGTTGGACACCGCGCCGACGGCCTCGTCCTGACCGACCACCCGTTCCCGGATGCGGTCTTCCATCCGGACCAGCTTCGCCTTCTCGCCCTCGAGCAACCGGCTGACGGGGATGCCGGTCCAGCTCGAGACGATCTTGGCCACATCGTCGGCGTCCACTTCCTCCTTCAGCATCTGGACCTCGGACTGCAAGTCGGCCAGTTTCTTCTGGGCGGCCTCGATTTCCTTTTCCAGTCTGGGGATGGCGCCGTACATGATCTCGGCGGCCCGCTCCAACTCGTTCGACCGCTTCGCGTTTTCGGCCCCGAGCCGCTGCTCCTCGAGCTGTTTGGTTTTCTCGCGGATCTCGCCGATGATCGCCTTTTCGTTCTGCCAGTGCATCTTCATCCGCGCGCTCTTCTCGCGCAGCTCGGACAGCTCGGCCTCCAGCCGGGTCAGCCGTTCCTTGGACGCCTTGTCCTTCTCCTTGCGCAACGCTTCGCGTTCGATCTCCAACTGCATGATGCGGCGTTCGACCTGGTCGATTTCGGTCGGCATGCTGTCGATTTCCATGCGCAGCCGGCTGGCCGCCTCGTCGACGAGATCGATCGCCTTATCGGGCAGGAATCGGTCGCTGATATAGCGGTCGGCGAGGGTTCCGGCCGCGACGAGCGCGGCGTCCTGGATCCGGACTCCGTGATGCACCTCGTAGCGTTCGCGCAGGCCGCGCAGAATGGCGATGGTATCCTCCACGGTCGGTTCCGCGACCATGACGGGCTGGAACCGGCGTTCGAGCGCCGCGTCCTTTTCGATGTGTTTGCGGTACTCGTCGAGGGTCGTGGCGCCGACGCAGCGCAGTTCGCCGCGCGCCAGTTGCGGCTTGATCATGTTCGAGGCGTCGACGGCGCCCTCCGCCGCGCCGGCGCCGACCAGCGTATGCAGTTCGTCGATAAAGAGAATGATCTTCCCGTCTTCGGTGGTGACTTCCTTGAGGAACGCCTTGAACCGGTCCTCGAACTCGCCGCGGTACTTCGCGCCGGCCAGCATCGCGCCGAGATCCATGGCGACGACCCGCTTGTCTTTGAGCCCCTCGGGCACGTCGCCGGCCACGATCCGCTGCGCCAGCCCCTCGGCGATCGCCGTCTTGCCCACGCCCGGCTCGCCGATCAGGACCGGGTTGTTCTTGGTGCGCCGGGACAGAACCTGCATGACGCGCCGGATCTCCGTGTCGCGCCCGATGACCGGGTCCAGCTTCTGGTTGCGCGCCTCTTCCGTGAGGTCACGCCCGTATTTCTTCAGCGCGTCGTACTTGCCTTCCGGCTCCTGGTCCGTCACCCGCTGCCGGCCGCGCACGGCCTGCAACGCCTTGAGCACCGCGTCGCGATTCAATCCGAGCCGGTCCGCAATCCTCGCCGTCTCGGTCCCCTTCTGTTCGATCGCCGCCAGGAAGAGGTGTTCGGTGCTGACGTACTCATCCTTCATCTTGGAGGCGACCTCAAAGGCCGCGGCCAGCACCAGCTTCAAGGCTCTCGAGATGTACTGGTCGGTCGCCCCTTCAACCGAGGCGCGCGAGGTGAGCACCGTCAACAGCTCCCCGCGCAGCGCGTCGGCGGACACCCCCAGCCGCTCCAACAACGGCGACACGATCCCTTCCTTCTGGTCCAGCAGCGCCAGCGCCAGGTGTTCCACGTCCACCTCGGCGTGGCGGTGCTGCTCCGCCAGCCGCTGCGCGTGGCTGATCACTTCCTGCGCCTTGATTGTGAATCGGTCCATCTGCATCGGAAAACCTCGTCTCGATTATTTCACCAATCCTACCGGGGCGCAAAGCCGAAAGCTGTTCCAGGCTTCATACCGCCGACACCCTCCTGCTTGCCGTCCAACCCGTGGTTTGGGCTCTGTCCCCGCTCCCGCTCCCATGGTTCCGTTCTCGGGATCCTCAGGGGTCCGTCCCTGTTCCTCGGCCAGATCACCCCTATTGAGAGCATGAATCGTGCCAATGGCCGAATATGTGGAGAATCGTGCTGCCCGGTCAAGAAAAGCCTCTTTTTCGATGATTCAGCCAATTCGCCCCCTATCCGAAGTCGACATACTGACCCACTCCAGCATCCTTACAGGCAGCAGACAGCGACAATATGACCCAACCGAAAGGACTGACATTCTTGGGCAGGGATGGGCAGTTGATAAGCTTTGTCGATCCCGCCGCTGCGGCGGGGGTTCTCGAGCAAGTTCCCGAGTAAGTTCTCGAGCAAGTTTGTGTTCTGATGAATGTGTGGTGTTGCGAACGTCGGGGCGTGCGGCGGACTTTTGGGTGGCGTGGGGCGGGCGATTGTCATAGTATCCCCGGACATGCGACGACATCTCCATCTGGGCAGCCTGTTGATATGGGCTCTTGTCTCCGCCGTGCCGCGCGCGGGGCACGCGTACAACGAGCGGGTACGAGTGGCGGACGTGGATGTGATGGTTTTCGCACCCGACTGGATCTGGCAGGCGCGGGACGCCAACGTGATGGTGGTGGCGCAGAACACGGGTACGGAGGAGGCTGGGATCGAGCTGTCGGCGTCGTGCGCGGACGAAGCGCGGCCGCTGTTCGGCCTGGCCCAGGACAAGACGGCGACGGGCAAGGCGCCGGCGGGCGACAAGGTTCGCATGGCGCTGACGGGGATCACGCCCGGGGCGGACACGCCGCCGGCGGTCTACCCCTTTGCGATCCGTATCCGAGTGGCCGGTCACGAGCAGAAGCTGGACTGGCCGCTGAAGGTAATTCGGGGCAGTCTGGTGGAAGCGGGGACATGGAGCCTGCTGCTGCCCGCGCTGGTGTGTCTGCTGTGGAGCGTGGCGCTCGTGGCGGTACTTCCCCGTTTCGCGGCCAGGGGTGCATGGCGGACGCCGGGGCCACCGTTCGACGAGAGCACGGAAGAAGGGTGGTTCAAGGGCGGCGGGTGAGCGCGTGGCCATCCTCGATTCCCGCAACGGTCGCCCTTGCAGCGGGCGCCTGGTGACTGAAGAACGATGAGTACGGAAGACCCAGCATTCCGAGACGGGGACGCGGTGGCGCCGTGGTCCGTGAAGCCGAAGCGGCTCGGCTTGAAACGGATCCTGTGCATCGGGGGCGGCTCGCTCATTGCCGCCTTCTACATCGGCACGGGCGACATTGCGATTGCGAGTTCGATGGGCGCGAAATTCGGGTTTCGGCTCTGGTGGACGTACTTCGTGCTGGGCATTGCGGGCTGGGCGCTGATTGACATGTCGGTGCGCTACTTCCTGCGCTTCGGCCGCACGCCGATGACGATCTTCAAGGATGCGCATCCTGTCTTTTCCATCTACATGTTCCTGACGGTGATCGTGTGTACGCTGTTCGGCTCCTACTCGCAATGGAACGCGTGTGCCATGGTGATCACGGGGTTCTTCCCGCGAGTCCCGCTGGAACTTGGGGGCGGGCTGGCGGCACTGACCGCCATGCTGTTTGTGTTCCAGGGCATGTTCAAGCGGCTCGAACGCGTGTTCGTGGTTGTCCTCATGGCCCTGATCGGATGCTTCTTCGCCTCGGCCGTCCTGGTTGGCGTGAACTGGAGCCGCGCGCTCGCGGGGCTCGTGCCACAGGCGCCGGAGGGCGAATGGCACCCCCTGTTCATGTCCAACGCCGGCAGCATGATCAACGCGTGGCTGATCCTGATCTATCCCTATACCCTGATGGAAAAGAAATGGTTCAGCGGCAAGCTGACGGAGAAGGTGAACATCCTGCACCGGGTCCGTTTCGACTACGCGTGGGGGATTCTGGCTGCCGGCGTCGTTGCGCTGCCGATCATGGCGACGGCGCAGGCGATCCTGAAGCCGTTCGCGATCGTGCCGGGCAACCCGGCGGATTTCTCGGTGCTGCTCGAGCCGGTGGCGGGGCGCTGGGCTTCGTCGCTCTTTCTCCTGGGGCTCTTCGCCGCGGCATGGACCTCGGGTGTTGCCTGGTGGCTCGGGGGCGCCTACGCGCTGATGGACATCTTCAATCTGCCGATCCGGATGAACTCGAAGCCGATGAAGATTATCGTGCTGCTCTTCTTTCTGCCTTCCGTCCCGCTGCTCCTGATCCGGATTCCGCCCATGTATCAGATCAAGGTATTTGCCGCCTTCCTGGCGTTCGTATTCCCGGTCGTCGGGCTGGTCCTGTTGTGGCGAGTGACGAGGCGCGACATGGGCTATTTCCGGTGGAGCCTGAGGCGGCCGGGCCCGATTCTCCTCGTGCTGGCCGACATTTTCGCGGTCTGCCTCAGCCTGTACGTGGGTTGGGGTACGGGTGTGAAGGTGTTCAAGGCGTTCGCCGGCTGATTCTTGCCGCGCGGCGCGCGGCAAGCCGGCTCACCGGGTTTGCTTCCGTTGCTCGTCCAACGCCGTCGCCAGGCATTGCCGTGCTTTTTCGAAGCCGGGTCTGATCCGGATCGCTTCGGAGAAGTGACGGATGGCGCCGGGCAGATCACGGTTACGCGCCAGGGCGATGCCCAGATTGTTGTGTGCCTCGGCAAACTGAGGGTTCAGCCGGACGGCTTCGGAGAAATGGGCGAGCGCCGCGTCGATGCGGTCCTGCCGACCGAACAGAATGGCAAGATCGTTGTGCAGGTTGGCGTCGGACAGGCCGAGCCGAACGGCGGCGGAGAGATGCCGGATGGCGTCCTCTATTCGGCCTTCTCTGGCCAGAGCGCGGCCGAGGCCATGGTGCGCGCGCGCGTCGTTCGGGTCCCGGTTCAGCGCGGCGGCGTATCGCGCGATGAGGCCCGATGTCCCGGCCGCCTGTTCGAACGCGTGTTCCAGATTCGCGCGCGCGCGGGCGTGGTGCGGGTCGAGCCTGAGCGCGGCGCTGTAGTGGGCGATGGCATCCTCCAGGCGCCCTTCCTCCGCCAAGGCGAACCCGAGATTGCATTGGGCCTCGGCCGAGCGAGGCTCGGCCTCCAGCGCGGCGGAGAACTGTGCCATGGCCTCGGTGCGCCGGCCCGCTTCGGCAAGAGCCACGCCCAGCCCGTTGTGCGCGTCGGCATAGACCGGATTGATGCGCAGCGCCTCCCGATAGTGGTGCAGGGCGGCTGCCGTGTTTCCCAGTTCCTTGAAGGCAGCCCCCATGTTGCAGTGCGTTTCCGGATAATCGGGGCGCAGGCGCAGCGCGCGGGAGTAATGGGAGAGCGCCTGGGCGGGCTCGCCCTTGCGCAGGCAAACGGCGCCGAGATTGTTGTGCCCGTCAGCCGAGTCCGGATCCAGTTCGACAGCCTCCCGGCATCTGGCCTCCGCGCCGGCCAGGTCGCCGAGATGCAGCAGGGTTACGCCCAGGTTGCGCAGGGCGGCGGGGTCCGCACCGCGTGCGGGGTCTTCGTTCCGTATGGCCAACGCGCGTGAGTAGTGGGTCGCGGCTGCGGCGTGCCTGCCCGCGCGGCTCAGGATCACGCCCAGGTTGTAGTGTGCCAGCGCGCTGCGCGGGTTCAGTTCGAGCGCGTGCGTGAATACCCGTTCGTTGCCGCGCCAGTGGAGCGTCTGGCGCACGGAACGAACGGCGAACAGGGTGAGAACGAGCGCACAGATGAGGGCGTGGCGCCGTGTGGCGGCTCGCGCCACGAACACGGCCGCGGCAACGCCCGGCCCGAGCATGGCGAGGTAGAGGTAGCGGTCCGCGACGGTGGAATTGTCCTGGAACCCGAACGGGACGAGCCCCAGCACGGGAAGCAGGCCGAGCAGGAAGAGCGCGGCGGCGGCGCGCAGCAGGGGGTCGGCCCGGCGTGTCCATAGCAGAGCGGCGAGTCCCGCCGGCACGATCCATGTGAGGGCAAGCCAAGGCTGTGCCAGGACGAACTGGGGGGAACGCCCGTAGTCCAGTCCGAGCCGGACCGGCAACACCAGTTTGTAGAGGTAGAACGCCAGCGCGTCGAGCGCGACCACCGGCCTGGCCCACAGGCTGGTTACGTAGGCCCGCTCGACGTCGGGCTGAAGCCCGCGGGTGTACCAGGCCCAGACCGCGGAGACCGCAAGCCAGGGCAGCAAGGCCAGGGCACTGCGGCGCCACGGGCGCCGAAGCACGGTGCGATCCAATACGAATGCCATGAGGGGGAGCACAACGGCCGTGGGTTTCGCGGCCAGAGCCAGCACAAACAGGGCCAGCGCCAGGAAATAGCGCGCCAGGCCGCGTGCGCGCGTGGGCATGTCGGACGCGTTGTCGCTCGCGTCCCACAGCAGATACTGGTGCAGCGCCGTGAACGCCATGAGCCCGCAGAGCAGGTCTTTCGCGCCGGAAATCCAGGCTACCGGCTCCGCCTGCGTGGGGTGCAGAGCGAACAGCAACGCGCCGGCGAACGCGGCCGTGGTGAACGCGGCCTTGTCGAAGGGCCGGCGGACGGTGGCGGTGCCGTTGCCTGCGGCCCGGTCTCGCGCGCCGGCCGCAAGGATCAAGCGAAGCAAGTCGAACACGACCATGGCGACAAGCGCATGCAGGACCAGGTTGGCCGCGTGGAAGACGCCGGGCCGGGGGAGCGAATCGGGGGTCTGCCCCAGCCGCCCCAGCCAGGCGAGCAATGCCCACAGGGTGTAGGTGAGCGGGACATACAGATGCTCGTAGCCCTTCCGCCAGAAGCCTGCGGCACTGGCCGGGGTCAAGGGATTCAGATGCGGGTTCTTGGTGATGTTGACGTTGTCGTCCCAGGCGTAATCGTTGCGCAGGACGGGCGAGAAGAGGGCCAGCGAGACGAGCGCCAGGGACAGGCCGGCCACGCAACGGCCGTACGCGTGATGTTCCCGGCATCGGACTGTGTTCATGACGTTGTCCGGGGCCCGACCTTCCGGCAAACGGGCTGCAGCAGGCTGCCAGTATCCGCGTTCTCGGCGCGGCCGTCAACGCCGGAACTCTGGCGGGCGCCGCGCCGGGCCGGGTTCGGGATTGCGCCTGAACGGGCGACCTGTTTAGAATACGGGGCGACAGACGGGGTTGAAGGGGAGGCAAAGCGCGTGAAACGGAAACCGAGAGAGGCGGCGGTCGACACGATAGCGGTGACATTGGAGACCGGTGAGACGGTCCGGTGTGCGCGTCACACCGAGGTCCGCGACCTGATCGGGCGCACGAAGGGGGACCCGGATCTGCCCTATATCGGCGCGCTGGTCAACAACGACGTGACCTCCCTGTCCTACCCGCTGGTGACGGACAGCGACGTCCGGTTTCTGACGATGCGAGACTCCTACGGCTGGCGGATCTACCGCCGGTCGGTTTCCTTCATGCTGGCGAAAGCCATCTGGGATCTGTACCCGGGCGCGGAGTTCTCGGTGGAGCATTCGGTAGGCCAAGGCTTCTACTGCAACTTCAACCTGAGCGGGAAGGGGCGGACCCGCAAAGGCATCACGCAGGGGCAACTGAAACGCATCGAGAAACGGATGCAGAAGCTGGTCCGGGAAGACCTGGCGATCGAGCGCCGCAAGCTGTCGTTCATGCAGGCGGTCACGCTTTTCGAGGAGCAGAAGCAATATGACAAGCTGAACACGTTGAAGTTCCGCAATCCGCCGCGGATCGTGCTGCACTGGTGCGACGGTTTCTCGGACGTGGCGCACGGGCCGCTTGTTCCGGCGATGGGCGTGCTGGCGCATTTCAGGCTGGTCCATTACCCGCCGGGTTTCGTGCTGCAGTTTCCGGACCGTGACGCCCCTCCCCGGCTGAGCCCCTATCAGGAAGAGCCGAAGCTGTTCCAGATCTTCCAGGAGCACACGCGTTGGGGCCGGATCCTGGGCGTGACCACGGCGGGCGAGCTCAACGAGATCATCGCCGACCGGCAGCTTGGCGAGTTCATCAAGATTGCGGAGGCGCTGCACGAGAAGAAGATCGCGCGGATCGCCGACGCGCTGCACAAGAAGCAGGAGAAGATCCGTGTGATTCTGGTCGCGGGCCCGTCCTCCTCGGGCAAGACGACCTTCTCGAAGCGGCTGATGATCCAACTGCGCGTGAACGGGCTCAGGCCGGTGATGCTGTCGCTGGACGATTATTTCGTTGACCATGCCCAGACGCCGCGTGACGAAGCGGGGAATCCGGATTTCGAACACATTGAGACGGTGGATCTGCCGCTGTTCAACAAGCACCTGGCGGCGCTGGTGAAGGGGGAAGAGGTGCAACTGCCCTTCTTCAACTTCGAGAAACGCGTCCGGGAATGGCGCGGCAACACGCTTCGGATCGACGGCTCGCAGATGCTGCTGATCGAGGGGCTGCACTGCCTGAACCCGCGCCTGACGCATGCCATTCCGCGCGCGCAGAAGTACAAGATTTACGTGAGCGCGCTGACCCAGCTCAACGTCGACTCGCACAACCGGGTGTCCACCACGGACAACCGGCTGATGCGGCGCGTGGTTCGCGACAACAAGTTCCGCGGCCATTCGGCGCTGACGACGCTGCAGATGTGGCCGTCGGTCCGGCGCGGGGAGAAGCGGTGGATCTTCCCGTTCCAGGGCCTAGCGGACGTGATGTTCAACTCCGCGCTGGATTACGAGCTGCCGATTCTCAAGCCCATGGTCGAGCCGCTGCTGATGCAGGTGAAACCGTCAGACGCGGAGTACGCGGAGGCGCGGCGGCTGACCGAATTTCTGCTGAGCTTCATCGATTCCCCGGCCGACGACGTGCCGCGAAACTCGATTCTGCGCGAGTTCATCGGGGCCAGCGGGTTCCGGTACTAGGCAGAATGGTTGCGGGCGTCTCTACCGGAACTGGGGCAACCATTGTTTTGTGGCGGCCAGGAGTTCGTTGCCCATTGCCCGGATCTGCGAAGGGGCGAGATGGGCGCAGACGGGATCGAGCATCAGGGCTTCCATGGCGAGCGCCTTGTTGCCCGCGAGTGCGGCCTCCAGCGTCATCTTCTGGCAGACGCAATGCGGTTCCACCAACTGCTGGAGCAGGGCCGGCATACTGCCGACGCTGATCGCGCGGAATCCGAGCTGATCGACGAGGCCGAGCGTTTCAACGACCGCGCCGCGCGGCAGGTTGTCCACCTGGCCGACGTTGGGCAGGTTGACCACGTCAACGAACGAGCGGTTCTGAATGAGGGCGACGATCATGTCGACGGCCGTCTCTCGCGATCTGTGCGGGACCTCGAGCTTACCCTTTGTCAGCGCCAGCGTGCGCGCACGCGCCGCCTTGAGCTTCTGCGCGCGCGACTCCACGCTCGTGCGCACGAGATTGAACTTCCCGAGGGCGGCGGCATCCGGGGTGATGTAGCCCGGCAGGAATTCGCAGGTGTGCCGGTCGCCGGCGTAGGTGAGGTATCCGTACTGCGCGTACAGTTCGCTGCAGAGCATGTGCCGCGAGCTGAAGCCATGGGCATCCGTCTCCCCCTCGCTGAGGACCTGGGCCAGTGTTCGGCGGCCGAGTTTTCGGCGCAGTGCCGGGTAGCCGGGCTTGCCCTTGACCTTGAAGTCGAGCACCCAGAAGAAATGGTTGACGCCGGCAAAGCGTACGGCGAGGTCCTGCTCCCGGATTCCGAAGATGCGCTGCAGCATCCCGTAGGTACTGAACACGCCGTGGCAGAGCCCGACGACGCGCAGGCTGCTGACGGCCGCCACGGTGCCGGTCAGCGTCGCCATGGGATTGGTGTAGTTCAGGACGACGGCGTGCGGAGCGAGCTTTTCGATCTGCGTCGCCAGGCGGACGAAGACGGGGACGTTGCGCAGCGAGCGCGACCAGCCGCCGGGCCCGACCGTATCGCCGACCGTCTGGAAGATGCCGTACTTCTCCGGTATCGCCAGGTCGTGCGCCATGGCGCGCAGGCCGCCCGTGGAGATGGTGACGATGACAAAATCCGCACCGCGAAAGGCGGATGTCGCGTTGCGGGTTGCCTGAAAGGCGAACCGTTTGCCGAGCCGCCGTGCCAAGGCGTTGCCCAAGGCCTCGATCTGCCGGGCCGCCTTCAGGTTGGGATCGAGCAGGAGGATCTCGCTGCCCTCGAGTTCGGGGGTCTGGACCAGATCACTGAGGAGTTTCGGGCACCAGTTGTAGCTGCCCCCGCCGACCATGACGACTCTCGGACCCGTCTTTCTGCTCATGTGCGCGCACGCCCTCCATGAATGGCTCAATGCCCAAAGCCTATCTGCGCTTGCGTGGCGGCGTCAATTCGTTTAACGTTGATATCCTTATGCGTAACGACACCCACTCGGAATCGGGGCTGGGCCGGCTGTCGGTGCGGAGCCTCGAGCTGGTCCGGCACAAGGGCAAGGCGGCGGGCTACACGGCGCGGCGGCACGGGCACCGGGCAAAGCACGAATTGATCTATGTCGACTACGGGGGCATCCTGCTGCAATGCGGGCGGCGCCGGTTCGGGTTGAAGACGGGCGACTGTTTTCTGGTGAGGGGCGGTCAGTCGCATTCTTTTCGCGGGCGTGCGGGCAAGCCGTTTGATTTCCTGAACATCGTCTACCGGGGGCGGGTGCCGGGTACGCTGGCGGAACGGGTGCTGCATCTGGACGCGGAGGAGCGGCGTCTGATCATGGCGCTGAAGGAAGAATCGCTGGCCATGGCGCCGCAGTACGAGCAGATGCTCCTGCTGAAGCTGAACGAGCTGTTCGTTCGGCTGGAGCGAAGGGGACCGGGCTGGCGGCAGGCGGTTCCGGTAGCGGCCGAGAACCAGTTGCGGCACCGGGCCCGGCTGGTGGGGCACGCGCTGGGGTATCTGCGCGCACATGTGAGCCGGCCGCTCGATGTGGGCGTCGTGTGCGAGCATACGGGCGTGAGCCCGTCCTACCTTCGCGCGCTGGTTCGGGCGGAAACGGGGATGAGCCTGCGGCAGCATCTGCGTGCGATGCGGATTGAGGCCGCCAAGCACCTGCTCCGGGAGTCGGCGGAGAACGTGACCACGACGTGCTACCGTGTCGGGTACCGGTCGGCGCCGCATTTCTGCACGGTATTCAAACGTATGGTGGGGATGACTCCGGCGGAGTACGCCAGGTCGTTAGGCACGCCGTCCGGCCCCTGAGCGGAATCACCTTCCGGGCAGCCTTTGTCCGTTCAGGTTCTGGAGCCGGGGCATGGACTGGAGCACGGCTTGATAGAGGCTGGGCCGATCGAGCCAGATGCTGCGCAGCGGCATATTTCGGAGCGGTTCGAGGTTCTGGACCGCGGTATCCTGGATATTGAGGGACTCGAGCGGCATCCCGTTGAGCGGAGTGAGATCGGCCACATAGGTGCTTTTCAGGGAGAGCGTGCGCAGGGGCATTCCCGCGAGGTGTCGGATATCGGACACGGGTGTCCCGCTGAGGTCGAGGTGTTCCAGCGGCATATCTTTCAACGGCGTCAGATCGTCCACGGGCGTCCGAGCGATCTGGAGCCGCTTCAAGGGCATCCCCCCCAGAGGCGAGAGGTCTTTGACGAAGGTATCGTTCAATCTGAGCATTTCGAGTGGCGCGTTTTTGAGGGGGGCCAGGTCACAGACATCGGTATCGCTGAGGAAGAGGCGCTTGAGGGGCATGCCGCCCAACGGACGGAGGTCCCGGACCCGGTTGCCTTCGCATCGGACCTGGGTCAAGGGCATGCCGCCGAGTGCGGCGAGGCTGCTCAGCGGTGCGGGAGCGGACGCATCGCCGCGTGAGCGATCTCTGGCGGAGGCGTAGCAGGCGAAGCGTTCCAGGTCGGGCAGGCCGGCCAGCGGCCCGATATCCCGGAGGTGCTGCGAGTTGATTTCGACGCGCACGATGGGGCCGGCGGGGGCACGGGCGAGTTCGATGGCGCCGGGCTGCAGGCCGGGGTTCTGTTCGAGAAGCTTGCGCCGGATTTCCGTTTCCTGGCGCTCGGGGCTGAGGCCGGCCAAGCCCCGGCGGAACATCAGGATCTGGGTCGGGGTCATCACACCGCGGGCGGGGACGTCGCCGCCGGCGGCGACGGAGGACAGCGCCTGGACGATCGGCTCTATGCGGCGTCCGAAGGCGGTTTGGCCGTAGTGTTCGCGGTAGCGGGCGGCACTGTTGCGCAGATAGGCGGCTTCCTCCTCGCCCAGCGGTTTTTCCCGGACGGCGGCAAGCCAGTACTCCCTGTCGTAGTCGCCGACCTGGATACCGGCCGACTGGAGCAGGGCCCGGATGGTTCGTTCGGCGGCGGCTTCGAGTTCGGCCGCCTGGATTTCGCCGATCTTGGCCACAAGCGGCTGGGCGAGAGGCGGCCCGACGTGTTTGAAGTAGTCGGCGGCGGACGGGAACGCCTTTTCCTCGAGCGAGAGCAGCCCCTGCAGCAGAGCCGTCTCGGGCGAGGCCTCGACGTTGAGGCCGAGCCGGAGTCGTTTTTCTTTCATTGACAAGTCGTCTACGCCGAACACGATATTGCGCCGGATACGTCCGCTGGCCACGCGCGTGATTTTCTCCGCGTGGACCTGCCCGCCGGCGACAGACCGGATGGCGAGGGTTTCCTCTTCTTGGGCGAAGGTGACGGTGACATTCTGTCCGCGCTGTTTGCTGAAGGAGTCCAGGATCGTTTCGTCCAGGCGCGCGGCGGTCTGCAACAGCGCGCTGACGGAGTCGAGCGGGCCTTGGTGAGCCCGGAGTTCCGGATCCTTGATCGCATCGGCGACGAGCCGGCGTGCGACGAGCAGGTCGCCGGTGACGATGTTGGAGGCGACGGCCTCGATGAGGGCCGCCGCCTTGCGGTCCGCGCGTTGGGCGGCGGCGAGCCGGGCCTGCTCGGCCTGGCGGCTCTTGAGGCGGAGGGCGGCGGCACGTTCGCGCCGCTGGGGTCCGGTTTCCTCGGCGAAGGCGCCGGCGTATTTCTCATAGAGGTCCGCCGCCGCGTCGTAGCGGCCTGCTTCGAGCAGGGGCTCGAGCGACTGTGCCAGCCGAGCCAGTGCCGCCTGGGCCTCCTGCCGTCTGGCGCGGTTCCGTTTGTCAATTTCGAGCCCGGCCAACCGGGCGTAGCGTGTCCCGGCGGCCGAGCCGGCCACCCACTCGAACCGGCGTATGGCTCCGTCCGGGTCCTGGGGGTTGGCGTCGGCCCACTTGAGGGTCTGCCGATAGTAGTGCCGGGCGCGGCGTGCCGTTTTGGCGAAGGCCATCTGTTCGCCGCGCGCCTGAATGGCGGGCGCAGGCTCCGCAAGCAGGGCTTCGGTGCAGCGGCCGAGCCCGAATGCGCCGAGCCCGGCGGCGAGCAAGCCAAGCGTGCCGATCGCGATCCGCGCCACTTTGGGCAATCGCCGCCTGCCGCGCCGTGCGGCGATCCGGCGCAGGGCTCTGGCGCGCGCGGCGGAGCGGCGCACCGTACTCTGTCCCTCTTCGGGCAGCGGAGTCAGCGGCAGGTGACCGCCCTTGACGTGCGAGATGTCCCGCAGCACGGCTTTCCAGTCGGTCTGTCGGGCGCCGGGGAGCTTGGCCATCATGATTTCGACAAGGCCGGCAAGCGGCACGGACAATCTGGCATTGACGTCCAGCGGGTCGGGGATGTAGTCGGCGATCTGGCGGTCCATGATCTCGCCTTCGGCGTATTCACCGAACGGCATCTTGCCCGTCGTGACGTAGTAGAGCATGGCGCCGAGCGAATAGATGTCGGTACGGCAATCCAGGTTCTTTTCGCCGCGCGCCTGTTCCGGGGCGACGTAGTTAGGCGTGCCCATGATAATGTCGGCCAGCGGCCCTTTCACGTCGCCCAGAGCGCCGACGGTTTTGGCCAAGCCCAGATCGGCCACCTTGATGGACCCGTCGCCATCGATCATGATGTTGTCCGGCTTGATATCGCAGTGGATCATGCGTTCGGTTTCCCACGCATAGTCCAGCGCCTCGGCAACGGATTCGGCGATGATCAGCGCATCGTGTTCGGGCAGGACGCGTTTTCTCTTGATCCATTCGGCGATGCTGTAGCCGGAGATGAACTCCATGACGAAGTAGTAGGTCCCGCGCGATTCGCCGAAGTCGTAGACCTGCACGATGCCGGGGTGCTTGAGTTTGGCGGCGCCCTGGGCCTCGAAAAGGAATTGCTCGATGTCCTCCTCGCCGGTCGCCATCCTTGGCGGGAGCGCCTTGAGGGCCACGATTCGGTTCAAGGACAGTTGTCGGGCCTTGTATACCGTGCTCATGCCCCCCTGGGGGAGCTTCTCGAGGAGCTCGTAGCCCGGTATGGAAAGTGGTTCCATGCTGTAGTGCGCCGTATCGGACCGCAACGGCTACAGACAAAAGAACGGAGCCGACGACTCAGAAGCAGGCCGCCGGCTCCGTTCTCGGCTCTGTTCGGACATCCCGCGTGGCGAAAAAGGACTAAAACGTATAGGACGCCTTGAAGGAAGCCACGACGTCCTGAGGCGAGTTCTCCACGGGACCACCGCCCCAACGGACGCTCAGGTTTTCGTTCACCTTGTAGCTCATGGCGCCGGTGACCATGTAGGCGTAATCGCCTTCGCTGCGTTCGTCGGTCATCCTGGCTTCCAGCATCATGGCGAAGCGCTCCGTGGCGTCCCAGATAAACGCGGCACTGATGTCTGTGGCGTTTTCTTCATCCGGCTGGAACGTGTAGGCGCCGTCCAATATGAACGTGTAGATGTCCAGGACCGTGCTGCCCACGGATGTGCCAAAGGTGAAGACCATCTCACCGGCACCAAGCCCGTCGTCTTCGTTCCCGGTCGGCAGGGTCAGCCGGATGTAGGGAATGATGAAGAGCAGATCGCCGTACTCATCGTCATACGGGGAGAGGTCCAACCCGAGTTCGACGTCGCCAAGCCCCTGTTCGTCGCTGGTGTAGTCCGACCACAGGAAGAGGTAAGGAACCCGGACACTGCCTGTCAGTTTCTCCATCAGGCCATAGCGAGCATACGGACCGACGGACAACCCATTGAAAACTGTATCCTCGTCGTAATCAAAGGACACGCCGACCTCGAGCTGGCGGGTCTCCGGGTACTTGTTCTCGGTGGTAAGCAACGTTCGTGTCGGTTCCGCCCAGCCCAGAGTGGCCATGCAGAAACAGAGCACCGCAACCAGCCAACAGTTCCGCGCCATTTCCGTCTCCTTTCAGTCGCACGTTCGCCTGCGCAGACGCAAGCCGTCACACCTCTGAGACTCGGGGGCCCTCGTCCCGGAGTCATCCCGTCGATGCCGCCTGTTCGCAGAAATCACTCGCAAAAGCACGGCATTTCCGGAACTTCTTCCACGAGAAAGTATGAGAGAAGCTACTATCGGCTGTGGAGAGTGTCAAGCCATAAGAGGAATTTTTTTCGCTGTTGTAGGGGCTTCGGGCGTATGCTAAGATCCGAGCCACGGAGGAGTTGAGCGCAGACCGTTTTGAGCGAAAGTGGGGGCCGGTGTCGTTTCATGGAGGTCTCTAGAACATGACGACTGCAGCAAGTATGCTGAGTGCGCTTGACAGGCTGGGGATCATGGGGGCGGAGGTCCCGATCCCCGTGTGGGAGGCGATGCTTCTGCTGGCGTTACTGACGCTTTGTCTTCTGTTTCGATACTCGCGACCGGGCCTGGTCATCGCGTATGTATTCACCTACCGCTGGGGGTGGCGTTTCTGCCAGCAGGGCGCGCTGACCGTATGGAACACGTTCGCGATCGTCTATGTCCTTTTCGGCACAGCCGTACTGGCGCTGGTTGCCGCCACCATGCTGTTCGGCTGGGGCTCCACCCGGCGGGGTGAGTAGACGCCCCGGGCCACTCAGGCCCGGGCCCGAACCCGTCTGAGCCGTCGCACCAAGGCATCCGGGCCTTCGTTGACGGACGGCAGCGCGTCTGGGCCGCTTGGTACGGGCTGATCAGAGTGCAACGTCACTCGCCTCGACTTCGGGTCGAACCGGCTATTCCAACCGCAGATGCCAGTTGCGGTGTTCTCTTTCAACAGGCCCCGGCCGTGTCGTTCGGCGATGACAAGGAGCAACCTTTCGCACAGATTGGCGCGAGAAGGTGGTCGGGTCTCCCCGTCGGGCAGACTAGCCGGGTCTTCGGTGCCTTTCCACGGTCCGGAGCCTGTCATATCGTGTCGCATATGCCCCGTTTACCTCTACAGAGCGAGATTCGTGCCAACCTACGAATAAAAGGTTTGGTTTATTTTCGATTGGAACTGATTCCGAGGAAAACTGGCCTGTCCAAAACTAATATTCTCAATCAGCTTGAACCATATTCTCAATATTGAGAAAAATTCTCATATTTGCAAAAGCAAGAATTTTTGAAATGAGAATGTGTTTTCTGGATATTTATTGGGTCTACGGCGGAGAGGTTCTGATCAGAGCTTGTGCGTTGTTCCGAACCAGGCATGGGGCTGGTGGCCGGAAGGCGCAAGGCGGCAGCATTAGTCTATCGGAGTTGCTCCCGTTCGGCCTTGACGGCCAGGGCGCCGTCGAGGTCGCCGGACATGGTCAATCGTTTCTGAAGATCCAGAAGGCTCTGGGCATACCCGGCCTGCTCATTCTTGAGCTTTCCTTCCTTGATGGTGTGTGCTTTGCCCATCTGGCCGGTACAGTACTGGCGAGCCCTGGTGAGATTAGGTGGCGAATTGGGACGCGCGTAGTATTGCTGCTGGAAATACTGGCCCTTGTCGGGCGCGGCGTCGAAGGCTTCCTTCTCTTCTTTAACCGAGAGGGTTCCCTCGAGGTCGCCGCGGCTCATCACCTCCTGCTTCAACTTCTCGAGGTAGGCGCCGTACTCCGTGAACAGTTTTTCGATTGTGTCGGCGTACTCCTGCTCGATTGCAGCCACGCGGTCCTGGTACGTTTTTGCGAGTTTTTCCAGCTCCTCTGGTCTGGTGCCGGTTCCGAAGCCGGGGGTGGTGGTTCCGAAGCCGGCGCCCGTATCGCCGAAGCCGCCGCCGGCCGGCTGTCGGGCGCCGAACCCGCCGGTCTGCTGGTTGCCGCCGCCGAAGCCGGTGGTGGTGCCGGCCGCCGTATCGTCGCCGCCGCCGGTAGCTGTCCATTGGTCGTTGCCGGCGGGCGCCGGTTTGGGTTCGGGCTGCGCCGTTGCCGCGGCGGGCTGGCGTGTTTCCACATCCTCCTTCGGCTCCTGCGCCGCCCTCTTTTTCACCCACAGGGCCACCAGGCCCACGATGGCCACGAGCACCGCGACCTTCCAGGCCGACAGCAGGATATCGAGTCCTCTTCCAGCGGCCGAGGAGCCGCCTGTTTTTCTGCGCTTGCGTTCCGCGGCAGCGCCCGCGGGCGCGGCGGCCTTGGCGGCACCCACGGGGGCCGCGCCGCGCCGTTCGACGCCGCTTCCGTGGAACTTGAAGGAGATATCCCCCAGCAGGATAATATCGCCGTCCCGCAGTTCCTTCTCTCCAACGAGTTCCTCTCCGTTCACCACGGTTCCGTTGGTACTGCCCACGTCCTCGACATAGGCGCGCCCATCCTGCTCGAACAGTCTCGCGTGGTGGTTGGAGACCGCGCTCGAGCGCACCTTGATCGTATTGTCATTCGCAGACCCGAGCGTCTGCTCGCCCGCGCTGAGCTCAAACTCCGCGAACGTCACATTATTCCGGCGCAGAGAACATTTCATCCTACATCCTCTTCATTGCAACGAAAGAAACCGCACAGGTTCCGTGGCCGAACGTTCTGCACCGCGACAGACTGTCGCCCCCAACCTTGCACACGGAGGCTCACGCTATCAGAAGCCCAAATCCTTGTCAAGCGTATCTCAGGCGCCCGGCCGTCCCCGCTCTCCGACCGCCTCACGTGTATCTATGCATCTACTTACAGTAACCCGCGCGCGCTGCCGCGGTGTTTCTTCGCCCCGCCCGCCGGGTTTGGCCTCGATTTGCGCTGGAACTCCCTGAATCATTCCGGCATACTTCCGACCGATGCGGGGCCCAGTCGCCCCTCGTTCCTTACCGCGCGAGCTTTTGCCATGCTTCTTTAATTGTTGGCACTCCGCGTACGCGTTTCAAGACCCGTGGTGTCGCGGGGATAGGGAGGAATCCACAGAGGGGTGCGGACACCGTGCCGCCCGTTGCCCGTCCGTACTCCACCGGTATTCCAGCCCGGTGCCAGTCGAATGGACGGCTGTCTAGGAGTGTCGGTTCATGCGCTTACTAACACGACATCGGGTGCCACCTTCCTTGCGGCCATTGGGCTGTGGGTCCGCCTGCCGGCCACATTTAGCCCCGCTTGCCTTACATACAGAGGGCAAGCGGGTGCGTTTTGCAGGGTCCGCGTCGGTTTTGTGGTGCCTTGGATCGCTCGCGAAGCGGGTTCCGATCGATCTCCCGGCGGTCGACGCGCCTGCTGTCAACAAGTTATGAACACGGAACATCCTGGCCTATACGACGTGATTGTGGTTGGCGGCGGCCACGCCGGATGCGAGGCTGCTCTGGCTGCGGCACGCCTTGGCGTTCGAACGGCGCTTGTCACGATGGAGCGGAAAGCTGTGGCTCGCATGTCGTGCAATCCTTCGGTCGGCGGCATCGCGAAGTCTCACATGGTATTTGAGCTCGACGCACTCGGGGGCGAGATGGCCCGCAACACGGACTATGCTGGCATCCAGTTCCGCGTGCTCAACACGCGAAAGGGTCCTGCCGTTCGCGCCAATCGGGCCCAGTGCGACCGTGACGCGTACTCGGCGCGAATGCTCGCCGTTCTGGTGGCGACTCGCGGTCTGGCTCTCATCGAAGCGACCGTGGACTCCTTGCAGCCGAGGTCGGACGGACTTATGGGCGTCGTTCTCGAGGACGGCCGCGCGCTCAGGAGCGCCGCGGTTGTGGTGACCGCGGGCACGTTTCTTGGCGGCACGATTCACATAGGACGCAGGCATTTTGCGGGTGGCCGGGCGGACGAGCCATCGGCTACAAAGCTGGGCATTTCTCTGCGCGACCTTGGACTGCGGCTCGGGCGTTTGAAGACTGGAACTCCGCCACGCCTGGATTCGAGGACCCTGAATTACGGAAAAATGCAGGAACAGCCGGGTTTTGAGCCCCCTCCATTCTTTTCGCAGGAGGTCCGCGCGGCCCAGGAAATGTTCCACGTGGAACATTTCGAGGGGCATCCAAGCGAGCCGCCACCCAAGGAGATGTTCCACGTGGAACAGCCCGACTTCGCCATGCACCCCTGGCGCCCTGGCGCCAGGCAACTCTCCTGTTACCTCACGCACACGACGCCGCTGACCCACGCGATCATTCGCGACAACCTCACCGCAAGCGCCCTATACGGCGGGGCCATAACGGGAACGGGTGTCCGCTACTGTCCTTCCATCGAGGACAAGATCGTAAAATTCCCGCAGCGGGACAGTCACCACGTCTTCATCGAGCCGGAGGGTCGCGCCACGCATCTTGTCTACCCGAACGGCACAAGCAACAGCCTGCCGGAGGACGTTCAGGTCGCCATGATCCACTCCATTCCCGGCCTTGAGACCGCCAGAGTTCTTCGGCCCGGCTACGCCATCGAGTACGATTATTGCGACCCTACGCAGTTGCTTCCGACACTCGAGACCAAGTGTGTACCGAATCTCTACCTGGCCGGGCAGGTCAACGGCACCACCGGTTACGAAGAGGCTGCCGTGCAGGGCTTTGTAGCGGCTGTGAACGCCGTGCGGAAACTGCTGGGCCGACCCCACCTCGTCCTTCCGCGCCACGCCGCCTACATTGGCGTTCTTATCGACGACCTGGTCACAAAGGGTACGGATGAGCCATACCGTATGTTCACCTCTCGAGCCGAGCATCGTTTAATCCTCCGCCAGGACAACGCAGCGCTCCGGCTTCTTCCGTACGCGGCCGAGATTGGCATCGTGAGCAAAAACGTGCTCGCCGGCGTTCAAGGGCTCGGCGAGACGGTTGATGCCGAGGTGGACCGGCTTCAAAACTCGCACCGCGGATCGACGTCTCTGGCCCAGCTTCTGCGGCGTCCGGACGTGCGCTACCGGGATCTGCCAGGACACAATCCTAACCTTCCCGACGAAGCCGTCATTCAGGTTGAAATCCAAATCAAGTACGAAGGGTACATCGCCAGGGAACGACGCAAGATAGCCACTGCTTCACAACGCGAAGCACAGACCATCCCGAGCGACCTCGATTATGACCAAGTCCCCGCCCTGCGCCATGAGGCACGTGAGAAGCTCAAGGCCATCCGTCCACGAAGCCTTCATCAGGCTGGCCGCATTCCTGGGTTGACTCCAGCCGCTATTGCGGTTCTGGACGCCTATGTACGCAGGCATCACAGGACGGGGAACTGAGTGCCCCCGAACGGAAGTTTAGCGGCCCACGTGGAGAAGCTGTCTCAACACCCGACACGCAGGTTGCCACACGCCTTACGGCGTTAACTACAAACGGCAAATCTCGGGGTTTCAGGCGTTTGCAGTTAATCCCGTTCAACCAAAGGCTGATCGGCCTCAGGCCCAACGGGCTGTTCGCCGGTTTTGAGACGGGCTCTGGAAGCCGGCCATCCAAGCGCGCAACAAGACGGCCGCGAATCGAAGTATCTGCGTCGCGCATTCGCGTCTGAGGACTCGTACACGTATGCAGAAACACTGTCCATTGCGCCATCACATTTCGCAGCACCGCGGGACGCCTCTGGCGAGGAATCGAAGCTGCGACTCGTCAAAACCCGCCTGAAAAACCAACAAAACACTCTACTTAAGCGCTTAATGTCGTGCCAACCTGTCCGTGCCCGTCGACACCCCGTCAAGCCCTCCCCGTGGCATCCCGTCTGCTACCAATCTCTCCGCTGGTCCGGCGGGCCGGGCTCTGCCCGCCCGCCGCCGCACGAGGTACAGTCGATGAACACGGTCCTTGGTATCGTACCGGCCAGAGGCGGGTCGAAGTCGGTTCCCCGCAAGAACCTGTGTCCCGTTGCCGGCAAACCTCTCATTGAGCACACGCTTACGCCTGCGACAGCGAGCGGCGTATTGGACCGCGTCCTGGTGAGCACCGACAGCACGGAGATAGCGGCGGTGGCCCAGCGTGCCGGGGCCTGGGTTCCCTTCCTGCGGCCGGCTGCTCTGGCCCGCGACGACACGCTCGTCATCGACACGGTGCTCGACCTTCTCGACCGACTGCAAAGTCAGGAAGACTACGTCCCCGTCTACGCCATGCTTCTGCAGCCGACCTCTCCGCTGCGGACCATCGCTGACATCATGGAGGCTGTTCGTCTTCTTGACGACGGCCGCAACGACGCCGTTGTCAGCGTAACCCGTGCCGGGCACCACCCGTATCTCATGAAGCGCATCACGCCGGACAACGCTCTGGAGCCCTTTCTGCCCACCCCGCACACCCAGTGCCGCCGCCAGGATCTCCCGCCGCTCTACGTGTTGAACGGCGCCATTTATCTTGTTCGACTCGCCGTACTGCGGCAGACCCGGACCTGGTGCCCCCCCGGCGCCGTCCCCCTTGTCATGCCCCCTGAGCGCTCGCTGGACATCGACACTCCGTGGGATCTGCATCTGGCCGACATCCTATTGAGTCCCTCTGCCGGGACATCTCCGATCTTCCGGTCGCCCCGCCCTGTGCTGGCTGGCGATCTCGCCCAAGGAGTTCCCCGATGCCACCCATTCGCATAGAGGGCCGCCCGATCGACGAAAACAGCCCGTGTTTTGTGATAGCGGAGGCAGGTGTCAACCACAACGGCAGCCTGGATGTCGCTCACGCCCTGATCGAGGCGGCGGCGCGGGCCGGGGCAGACGCCGTGAAATTCCAGGCTTTTCACGCCGACAGCCTGGTCACCCGAGATGCCGGCAAGGCACCTTACCAGCTTCTTCACACGCCGGCGGCCGAGTCGCACTACGAGATGCTCAAGAAGCTGGAGTTGCCCGACGACGCATTCGGGCAGTTGCGTGAGCACTGCAGGGACTGCGGAGTCGTCTTCCTCTGTTCGGTCTTCGACCCGGCCAGTGCGGACCTGCTGACGCAACTGGGCGCCGCGGCGTTCAAGCTTGGCTCGGGCGAACTGACGAATCTGCCCCTGCTGGAGCATGTCGCCGGCAAAGGCAGACCGCTGATCCTTTCGACGGGCATGGCGACCCTGGCGGAGGTTCAGACGGCGCTGGAGACCGTGCGCGCTGCCGGCAATGACGAGGTCATCCTGCTGCATTGCGTGTCGAACTACCCCGCGGCGCCGGCCGAGGTGAACCTACGTGCGATCCGGACCCTGGCCGATGCGTTCGGGCTGCCGACGGGCTATTCGGACCACACCTTGGGCATTGAGGTCGCGGTGGCGGCGGTGGCGCTCGGCGCCAGGATCCTGGAGAAGCACTTCACTCTGGACGCCGGCCAACCCGGTCCCGACCACGCCGCTTCCATGACCCCGGCGCAGATGGCGGAGCTGATCGGCGCGGTTCGCGCCGTGGAAGCGGCTTTAGGCGACGGGATCAAGCGTCCCGCGGCGGGCGAGACGCCAACGGCGGCGGCCGCGCGCCGGAGCGTTGTGGCGGCGGCGGATCTCGCGGCCGGCACCTGTCTGACCCGCGCGCACGTCGCGCTGCGCCGTCCGGGCACGGGGCTGCCGCCCGCGCAGTTGCCCTCTCTATTGGGGCGCCGCCTGCGCCGCGCGGTCTGCGCCGGCGCGCTTCTGAGCCGGGAGATGTTTCTATGAGACGAATCGGCGTCGTGACGGTGGGCCGTTCGGACTACAGCATCCTCCTGCCGGTGCTGGCGGGCATTCGCGCCTCGTCCCGGCTGGCGCTCTACCTGATCGCGGCGGGGGCGCATTTCTCGGCCAAGTACGGTCTGACCGGGGCCCGGATCGAGGCGGACGGCCTCGGGGCGCAGGCCCGTGTGGACCTGGCGCCGGAAGTGGACACCCCTCAGGGCATCGCGTCGGCAATGGGCCGCGGCCTGGCCGGTTTCGCGGAGGTTTATGCCCGCGCCGGCCTGGACGTTGTGCTGGTCGCGGGCGACCGTTTCGAGACGCTGGCGGCGGTGGCGGCGGCGGCCCCGTTCGCTCTTCCCGTCGCCCATCTGCACGGCGGCGAGACGACCGAAGGCGCGATGGACGAGGGGTTCCGCCACGCCATCACGAAGATGAGCCACCTCCATTTTGTTTCTATGTCTAGATATGGCGAGCGGCTGCGGCGCATGGGCGAGGAGCCGTGGCGAATCACGGTCAGCGGCGCGCCGGCGCTGGACAATGTCCGGCGGCTGGCAGACCTCCCGCCCCATGAGCTTGAGGGTGTGCTGCAGATGCCTGTGGACCCGCCGCCCTTGCTCGTCACGTTTCATCCGGTGACGCTCGAACACGACAGAACCGGGCCCTGCATGGCGGAGTTGTGCGCGGCGCTCGCCGAGTGCGGGAAGCCGATTGTCTTCACGTACCCGAACGCGGACACGGGCTCGGACGCGATTATCGACGCGATCACGCGCTTCGCGGCGGCGCGTGAGAGCGCGCGCGTGGTTCGGAACCTGGGCCCGCGCGCGTACTATGCGCTGCTGCGGCGCGCGGCGGCGCTGGTGGGCAATTCGTCCAGTGGCATCATCGAAGCGGCCAGCTTTCGCCTGCCGGTGGTAAACGTGGGCAGCCGCCAGCGCGGCCGTTACCGCGCGCAGAACGTGGTGGACGTGCCGTGCGAGCGGGGCCCGATTTCGGAGGCCATTGCCCGCGTGACGGCGCCGGCCTTCCGCGAGGCCCTGGGCGGGCTGGAGAACCCGTACGGCGACGGCCGTGCGGGCCCGCGAATTGTGGAGCGGCTTGAGACGGTGGTTCTCGACCGCCGCCTGATCCAGAAGGTCTTCTACACGGGGGACGCATGAGGACGCAAGTTGTCGGCATTGGAGCCGGCGGGCATGCACGCGTGGTGCTCGATATTCTGGGCGCATTGCCTTGGGTCCAGGTCGTAGGACTGGTAGACAACGATCCATCTTTGTTCGACACGCGGGTGTCGGGCGTGCCGGTGCTCGGGCCCGACGCCATCCTGGGGGAATTGCATCGCGAGGGCGTCAGGGCCGCCTTCATCGGCGTTGGCTCTGTAGGGGATACGAGCCTTCGGATCCGGCTGTACGAGATGGCGCGGGCGCTCGGGTTCGAGATCGTGCCGGCCATTCATCAGGGCGCATGCGTCTCGGCGGCGGCCGAACTGGGGGCTGGCCCGACGGTGATGCCGGGCGCCGTCATCAACGCCTGCGCGGTGTTGGGAGCCAACGTCATCGTCAACAGCGGCGCCATCGTGGAGCACGATTGTCGCGTGGCGGACCATGTGCACATTGCGAGCGGCGCCTGCCTGGCGGGCGCGGTACGAGTTGGCCGCGGCGCTTTCGTGGGGGCCCGGGCGGTTGTTCGGCAACGCATCGTGATCGGGGACGGCGCCGTCGTGGGGGCCGGCGCGGTGGTTGTCCGAGATGTCCGGCCGGGCGCCGTGGTGACAGGTGTGCCGGCCAGGGAACGGACTGCGGCCGAAGCGGGGATCGGCGCGGCGGGGTGCGGATCGGCGTGTTGAGCGGGCACAAGGCGATGTCGAGCAGGTTCTCGAGCAGGCTGTCGGCAGGGCAGGGGGGCAAGACAGGCATGAAAGAGGTCGCCTGGATCCCGATGGGAGGGCGTGAGTCGCCCGGCACGCGGCTGAGGGTGCTGGAAATAGCAGAAGCGCTGGGCGCGCGTTTCGGGGTGCGCAGTCTGTTTCCCCAGTTACGGCTGACGGCGGTCCCGGACGCCCTCTTTGTGGAGAAGGTGTGCGACCCGAATGTTCTCGGACTCGCCGGGCGGCTGAGGGGCACGACGTGCCGGACTTTTCTGGACCTGTGCGACCCGATCTGGCAACAGGAGGCGGCGAACCGGCAGCGCCACTGGGACGTGGACCGGGCGGTTGCCGAGTTCGACTGTGTCACCGTTCCGACTCCTTTCTTGCAGCGGGGGGTACAAGCGCGGTATCCGGGGGTGAGGTGTTGGGTGCTGCCCGACAGCGTAGACGTGGCCGGGCTGGGGCTACCGGCGCTCAAGCAGCATGAAGAGCGCGACCTGTTGCGGATAGGCTGGATCGGGACGTCCTTGAACATGCTGCACCTGAAGATGGTGGTGCCGGCCCTGCAGGAGTTGAGCCGGGAACGAGCCTGTTGCCTGCGTCTGATCACGCGCGATCTGGAGGGGTTCGTCCCTGCGTTGCCGCACATTGCGGTGGAGTACGTGCCCTGGACGGTGGAGAGCTACGCGGCGCGTCTTTTCGAATGCGATCTGGCGGTGATTCCCGTCCCTTTGACACGGTGGACGAGCGGGAAGAGCCCGAACCGGCTGCAGCTCTGTCTGGCGGCCGGCATCCCGGCGGTCGTGAGCCCGCTGCCGTCGTACGTGGCCATGCTGGCGGGGCACGAGGATATTGCGTTCATCGCCCGACACGACGCCGATTGGCTGACGCACCTGCGCTGTCTGTCGGATGCCGCGGTCCGCAACGCGGTGGCGCGGCAAGGCCGCGAACTGGTGCGGCGCGAACACAGCCGGGCGGGCGTGCTCGGGCTGTGGCGCGAGGTGCTTTTCACGCGGCCGCTTGGTTCGCGTTCCGCCCCTGAAGCGGCGGCAACGATCGGCGCGTAAGGAGGACGAGACGATGGGCAGCGTCCCGACGCTCGAACAGCTGGCCAAGGAGGTGAGCCGCGGAGGCGCGCGCCTGAGTGCGCGGCAGATCGACGCGGTGCTGACGAGTTCGAGCCCCCATGCGCGTTCGTTCGCCATCCTGCTTCGCGCGGCGGACATGTTCCGGGACAGCCACGAGGGGGCCGTTCTTGAGTATCTGCGCAGGATGCGCTCGCGCTTCAAGCTGCTTGACCCTGTGCTCGTCGCGAACATCCTCTGGCTGTACCGTCGTGCGGGGAAGGAACAGGAGGCGGCCGGCGAATGTCTCGATTTCGCGCGGGACGCGCTGACGCAAGGGCAGCGGGACCTGGCGCTGGAGGCGTGCGGCGCCGCGATGATTCTTGACGGCATGGCCCGGTTCGAGCTCGTGCGCGATCCGCGCGCCGCGCTGGACGTGGCGGGCCTTTACGAGCAGGTTGCGCAGGCTGTCTCGGCCGGGACCGCGGGGCAAGCAGGGGGTGCCGACTCAAAACCGGCGAACAGCCCTTGCGGGCTTGACTACAAACGGCAGAAACCACCAGATATGCCGTTTGTAGTTAACGCCGTAAGGCGTGTGGCAACGTGCGAGTCGGGCGTTGAGACGGCCTCAGGGCGGCCGCCGACCGTTGCCGCGGGGCAGGCGCCGGTCCCGGTGGCGATGATCACCGGGAACCTGGTTGACGATGTCGTCGCCTACAGCAAGCGCGTCCTGCAATTCGCCCGCCATCTGGATCCGGCCCGTTACCGGCTGCGCGTCTATTCGTCGGAGAACCTGGCTGTGCGGGAGACTCCGCTGTTTCCGTTCGGGATTGAGAGTCCGGGCAGCGAGGTGCGTGCCCCGAAACTCATGGCCGAACTGCGAGGGAGAGGAGTATCCACCGTCCTGCTCTCGCGGCACCTTCGGTTCTCCGAGGCCGCCGTGCATCTCAGCCGAAGGCTCGAAGAGGACGGCATTCAGATCGCGTTCTTCCAGGCGAGCCTGGCCTGTCCGATCGACTGGCTCGTGGCGCGCCTGGCGCGGATCCCGGTCAAGATCGCGATTCACACGGGCTGTTCGTTGTTCAATCGGGGGCTGGACGCCACGCTGTTCGACAACCCGGCCAACATTGCCAGAGAAGCCGATTTCTGGCCGGCCGATGCGGGAGAACGGATTACGCTTGCCAAAGGGACGGACATAGCGGACCTGCGGCGCGGGCCGCCGCTGGCTCGCGCGGAGTTGGGCATTCCCGCCTCAGCAACGGTGATCGGCGTGCTGAGCAATCATCTCCAGGAACGCCTGTCGCCGCCCTATGTGGAGGTGATCGGGAACGTATTAAGGAGGAATGCCTCGGCCTGGTTCGTGGCGTACGGCGACGTCCCGCCGGAAAAGACAACGTATTTCAACACGATCGGCGTGGCCTCGCGCGTGGTGTGGGCCGGTTGCCAGACGCGCGTGGGAGCCGCCCTGCGGATGCTGGACATCTACGCCAACGAGTTTCCGGTAGGCGGCTCGCAGAGTGTCATCGAGGCCATGGCGTGCGGTGTGCCGGTCATCGCGATGCGGTGGAGCGACGCTCACGCCGAGAGTGCCGGCGCCAACAGTGTAGGCAAGCCCTTTGCGATTCCCGGCCCGGATATCGAGGCGTACGAGAAGCTGCTCGAATCCTGGGTCCGGACGCCGGGTGCCCGCCAAGCGGCCGCCGCGCGCCTTCAACGCCGGGCGGAACGGCGCTATTCGATCGAACGCTACGTCGCAAGGGCCATGGCACACGCCGAGCGGCTGCTGGGCAACGCTGCCCGGTGACGGTGGCCTGGTGCGCGCATGCGCGGCCTCCTCAGGGCAATTCCGCCCCGCAGAGCTGCTGCCAGAGGCAAAGATTCGTGACCGGCCACAGCGCCATGGCGGAAGTGGGCTGTTCGGCAGCAGCCAGCAGCGCACGGATGCGCTCAGGGCGGAACAGGGGCCCGAGCAACCGGGAGCCCCGGACCGATTCAGCCATGCCGTTGCGCATCCAATCCCCGAACCATTCACGGAAGGGGACCGGGAAGCTCATCTTCGCGCGGTGCAAGATGGCTTGCGGCACGCGGGCCGCGAAGGCCCGGCGCAGGAGTATTTTGGACTGGATCAGCCGCCTCTTTTCGATTTCGGAGACATTGAGCCCTTCTCCGGCCCGTCTGGCGGCGGCATTGCGCCAATCGATCTTATAGTGGTCGGGCAGTCCGAACAGGAATTCCACTACCCGATGATCGGTGAACGGCACACGCGCTTCGACCGAAGCGGCCATGGTGCTGGAATCGACCCGCGCCAGCAAGCCCTCCAGGTTTATGCGGGCGTGCACGTGCATATAGGCGTCGAAGGTCGAGCACGTGCTGAGCCGGGTAAAGAGATCCTCGTAGAATTGAAAGACCTCCCGATCTTCCTCGGACGCCTGCCAGACGTCGGGTGTCAGCAAAGCTTTCTTGTCGGCGAAGGACACCCAAGAATTGACCAGGAAGAAGTGATCGGGCCGGCATAGGAGGTAGGGTCGCCGGTAAAGCCGCATGATAGCCCGGTCGACGGTCGACAGAGCGGTCCCGGGCTGGGGTGCGGCGTGGCGTGCGCGCTCATAGTCATAGGCGGAGAAGAACGGGTAAGAATAGCCGCCGAAGACCTCATCGGCGCCCTCGCCGCTGAGTGCGACGGTGAAATCGCGTCGCAGAGCGCGGGCCAGATGGAAAATGGCCACTTCATTGGGGGTGGAGAGAGGCAGGCCCTTCGCGGTGGTGAGTGTGGCCCAGTCGGAACGGTAGTCCTGCTCAGCGAGTGTTATTTCCGCGCACTGCATGCTGTAGTATTGGGCTGCGGAGCGCACGAACGGCCATTCGTTGTATCCCTCGCGCGCATAGCCAACCGCGTAGGCGTTGAACCGGTGGTTGGAGAGGGGGCAGGCGAGTGATGCGATCACCGTAGAATCGAGCCCGCCGCTGAGGAAGCCGCCGAGCGGGACGTCGCTGACCAGCCGCTGGCGGACAGACTCGGCGAGGAGTCCGGCGGCATGTTCGGCGGCCTGCTGGATTCCGGGATCCTGCTTCTCTTCGGGCGAGAGCACGGGGATCTCCCAATACCGCGATACGGCAGGCGCATGCGCACCCTGCCGGATGGTGAGGCATTCACCGGGCTGGAGCGTGCGGATATCGCGCAGCAGGGTACGAGTTCCGAACGTGGTGCGGATGGTTGTGAGGTAGTGTGAAACCGCTGCGCAGTCCATTGTGGCGCGCACGTCGGGGAAGCAGCGCAGGGCGGGTATGGTGGAGGCAAACATGAACCGTCCGTTGCGCATGCTGTAGAACAGCGGTTTGACGCCCGTCCGATCGCGCGCCAGGAAGACCTGTCTTTTGGAAGGATCGAACACGGCGAATGCGAACATCCCGACCAGGTGCGCAAGGCAGTCGGTATCCCAGCGCAGGTAGGCTCGGAGCAGGACCTCGGTGTCCGACCGGGTCTGGAACGGGGGACCGCATGCGGCGAGTTCGTTACGCAGTTCGCGGTAGTTGTATATCTCGCCGTTGAAAACGAGGACGGTTCCGGTCGTTCCGTCCACCATCGGTTGGTGGCCGCCTTGCAGATCGATGATGGACAGCCTGCGGTGCCCGAGTAGGATACCGGGCCCGGAGTACAAGCCTTCGTCGTCGGGCCCGCGTGCGGCCATGCTGTCCAGGGCGGCCTGCACCCGTGCGGTCGGCAGCTCGGGGCAGCCGGTTATGTTGAAAATGCCGACAATTCCGCACATGGTAGACTCCCCCGATGGCCTGCCGAGCCCGGTCGAGCCGAAATCAGGCGAGGGGTACTCCTTCTGCACCGAAGTAAGCAGGAGCGAGGCCAGAACCTGGATTCTCGCGTTTGGGCGTGCCAAACGGGGCGAATTCTGATAGAAACGGGAGGATCCCGGGCCGTGGCATGCAGCTTGTTTGCATAGGGCTCGGGAGACCCCGGCTTCCTGGTCGGGAAGGCCCCGGGTGCGCCCCGCGGCGCCGGACGTAACAGGGTCGAGACTCTACAGAGGCGCTTGATGTGAAGCTGGACCGCAAATCCTGGATGCTGCTGTTGATGGAAGCCTGCGTGCTGGGCGGCATCGGCTGGGCGGGAGGGCAACGGCTGTTCACGACGGGCTGGACACCGAACGCGATTTATTTCACCGTTGTGGCCGTCGCCTGGTTTGCAGGCAGCGTCCTGATTTCGCGCGGCGCGCGGCGGTTCAATTGGAGCCTGGACCGTGCGCGAGTCGTGATGGTGATGGTGGGCGCCTACGTCCTCGTGCTGGCCCTGGGACATGCGAACGGATCGGGCAGCCTCGCGGTGCGCGTGCTGGCCGCGTACTGCTTCGTCGCCGTCTACGCCGTGGGGCCCGGCTCGGCTGTCTGGCCTGCGCTGACGGGGAACATTGCGTACGTGAACTTTTTCATCTCCACAGGCGCCGCGGACAACGTGTCGATTCTTGCAGCCGCTTTCGCGACAGGCTGCGCGGTGTTGTGCGCCTGGGCGTGGCGTGCCGGGATTCCGATCATCTGGCATACGGCCCGTTCGTTCAGTTCGGCCGGTCACGGCGTCTGGACATCCTCCCGTGCGACGCTCGAGGAGGCGAGCGGCTCGGACAGCAGGGGCCAAGCGTTACAGGTTCTGTTGGATGAGAAGACTGCGCTTCTTGAGCAGGAGCAGACGGCCGGCCTGGAGGTGAACCGGAAGGTTGAGAGCCTGCAGGGCGAAATGGCGACGCTGAAGCAGCGTCTGAGCAAGAGCGAAGCCGCGTTGAAGGCCGCTGTGCAGGAGAAGACATCGCTCGCCAAGGAGCTGGCCCAGGCGACGGACGAGTTGGAGAAAGTGTACGGAAATCTGGCCGAGGGATCGGCCTCGACGGGTGGAGCCGTGGTGCAGGCGGAGCCGGCAGCGGCTGCAGGAGAAAGCCCGCTCGTGGCAGCAGAGCCGGCCGTGCCGGCAGGCGAGGCCGAAGGCCCGATATCCGCGCCGTCGGCCGAAGTCGCCGCCGAATGGCCGTCAGACGCCGCGGCGAGCCAGGCGCCGGCGCCGGAACCGGCGGAGGCGGCTCTGCTTTGGGAACCGTTGTTGGCCGCGGCGGAGGCGCCCCCACAGGCGACGGCCTCGGCTGCTCGGGACTCCGAGCCGACAATCCTGGCAGAGGCCGAGTTGCCGCTCGCGCGAGGCGAGGCCGGTGCCCCGGCGCAGGGGGAGCTGGAGTGGGAACAGCTGACTCAGGCGGAAGCGCAGGCGCGACTGGAGGCGATGCTGCTGCAGGCCACGCCGCTGGAAGAGACGGGGTCGGAAGACACGTGGGGAGCCGAACAAGCCGTTCCCGCCGAATCGCAGGCGGCCGCCCAGCAAGCGGCCGAACCGCCGCTTGCCGCTGACACGCCGGCCGAGCAAGAGCAGGAACCCTCGTCGGGGCCGGTGCAGGCGGCGGCTGGTCCAACCGAGGCAGAGCCGGAACTGGACGCCTCGACGCTGGCGGCGGCTCTCGGCCTGCCGTTGGGCCAGCCGGCAGAGGAGCCAAGCCAGCCGGCGGACGAGCCGGGCCAGCCGGAAGAAGAAATGGACAGGCCGCCCGCACCATCGGAGCCGGCGCCGGAAGACCAACCGCCGGACGAAGCAGGACCGAAGGCGGAAGAGGAGCCGGAGAAGCCAGCCGACCCCATAAGCGCGGCGCGGCTGGAGCTGCAGGCACAGCTCCGGCGTCTGGCCCAGCGTGCGGAAGACGACCTGGCCTGAGCCGGCCTCTCGCGCCGCGAAAAACTTTCCGTGATTTCGGCGCGTACCTGTGCTAACATTCCCGCCAACGCAACGTCGGCGCCGGCGTCGGCGATGTCAGACACGAACTCATGAAACTGGACGATTCCGACCTCAGACGATTGAACAAGGTCCTGCGGCACCGGCTCCGCAATTTCGCTTCCGGCATTCAGAACGCGGTGAAGCTGCTTTCCAGCGAACTGGACGAGCGTCTATCGCCGCAGGAACGGGAGTACTTTCCTCTGATTCTGAACGAGTGCCGGCAGGTGGGCGTACTGACCGATCGTCTGAACCTTCTGTTCGAAGACGTGCCGCCCGGCCACAAAGCGGGGTTGGGCGACATCGTTGCGGCGGAGGTCTCTCGGCTGCACGGCGAGTTTCCGACTGCCTCGTTTCGCGTCGAGCTCACGCCGGAGGCGGAAGCCGCCATACTCAGCACGAGCCAACATGTTGAAACGGCGCTGGGCGAAATACTGGTGAATGCGGTGGAAGCGAACCCGGCGGGGACCGTTCACCTCAGCGGCGATGCATCGGCCGAGGCGCTGCATGTGCAGGTTGCGGATTCCGGGCAAGGGGTTCCGCCCGAGGAGCTGGAAAAGATTTTCCTGCCGTTCTACACGACGCGTGCCCGGCACATCGGCATCGGCCTGAGCATCGCCAAGCGGCTGGTGTCGGGCCTGGGCGGCGCGCTGCAGGCGGCATGCGGGGCGGACGCCGGGCTGCGGCTCGAGATGACGATTCCCTGTACGGCGGCGGGAGAGATCGCAACGGATCAGGCGGTGTACGGCCTGTCAGCGGAAGGAATGAAGCAGGCATGATCGAGCTCCAGATACTGGTCGTTGAAGACAACGAGCTGCAGAGGAAGACACTGTACGGGCAACTGAGCGGGTGGGGGCATCAGGTGTTCGCCTGCGAATCACTCGCCGAAGCCCGGGCACTGAGCGAGGAACACGCCTTCGACCTGGTCCTGCTCGACATGAAGCTCCCGGACGGCGACGGGCTGGACTATCTCGAGGAGCAAAAGGCGGAGCGGCCGGACGTGCACACGGTGATCATGACGGCCTACGCGGACGTACCCACGGCCGTCGCCGCGCTGAAGAAGGGCGCGTATGACTATCTGCCCAAGCCGTTCGACGGCGAGCATCTGGGCAAGATCGTGCGGCATCTGGAGGAGAATGCGGAGTTGAGCCAGCGGATTCACTCGCTGACGCGGCTCACCACGGATGCGGCAGACGACGTGTGGCGGCTGGGCGACATGATTGTGAAGACGGAATCCATGCGCCAGATTTTCGAGAAGGCGCAGCGTGTCGCCGAATCGGGTGACACGACCGTTCTGATTCTGGGCGAGAGCGGGACGGGGAAGGGGCTGCTGGCGAAGGCGATCCATCGGCTGAGCCCGCGAGCCGCCAAGCCGTTTGTGGACATCAACTGCTCGGCCATTCCGGAACAGCTGATGGAAAGCGAGATTTTCGGGTACGAAAAGGGCGCCTTCACGGACGCCAAGAACCGAAAGATCGGCCTGCTGGAGGCCGCGGACGGCGGCACCGTCTTCCTGGACGAAATCGGCGACATGGGTTTGAACCTGCAGGGCAAGGTCCTGAAGGTGATCGAAGAGAAGGAATTTCGCAGACTGGGCAGCGCGCGGACGACCCGGGTCAACATCCGCGTCATTGCCGCCACAAACCGCAACCTTGAAGAAAGGATCCAGGAGGGGAAATTCCGCGAGGATCTCTTCTATCGGCTGAGTGTGGTGCCCATCACGCTGCCGCCGCTTCGGGACCGGCGCGACTGCATCATGCCGTTGTGCAGGCATTACCTCAAGATATTCAGCAAGAAGATCGGGCGCTCGGCCTCCGATTTCGCGCCGGACGCCTCGACGCTGCTGGAGCGCTACTCCTGGCCCGGCAACATTCGGGAACTGTGCAACGTTGTGGAACGCAGTGTCATTCTCTGCACGGGCGACACGATTTCGGTCGACGATCTCGGGCTGCCGGGCGCGCCGGCCGCGGCGGGCGCGCCGGCCCAACAGGCGGCGTGGGTGCCCATGTCGCTGGCGGACGGCGAGAAGAAGCTGATCACTTCCGTGCTGGACTCTGTGAACGGGAATCGGTCGAAGGCCGCGGATATCCTGAAGATCCACCGCACCACGCTCTACAAGAAGATCGCGGAATACGGGTTGGAGCAAAGCGAGGTGTAGTCCTGCCCGGTCCCCTACGTCAGTGCGGGCGTTTCCCGCGCCCCAATCGGTTCGGCTCCGTGGAGTTCCCGCCCTTTTGACGTTTTTTGCGACACAGCCCCATCCGGAGCCTGTCATTCGGGCATTCGACCGGCTTCGATTGGCCGGATTCCGGCGGTCTTGGGGCTCGGCAGACGCGCACAAGCCGCATGGCATGGTGTGTGCTATGGAGCTGGAGGATTGGTGTCTCTGTGTGGGGAGGTATGTCCATGCGTCGGTTACTCTTTCTCAGCTTTGTTGCAGGCACGGCGGTCTGCTGCGCGTGCGGGCAGGAGCCGCACCAGAGCGGCCGCTGGGAGAGCATCGCCGATGAGCCATGGCTTCCGACGCTCGCCATGATTTCGCGGCTTGAGATGAAAGCCCCCGTGCAGGTGGACGGGGATCTGGGTTTGACGCCGCCCGCCCGGCCGGTTCTGGCGCAGGCGCGGCCCGAAGAGAAGGCACCGCCCGCGCCGCCCGCAGGGCAGGTGGAAGCGCCTACCCCGCCCGCCGCACCGGCGTCGCCGCCGGTGTCACCCGTCCCGCCGGCGGCCGTACCTCCCGACATGAAACAGGAACCGAGCACGCCGACGCCCTTGCCGGCGCCGGAGCTGTTGGAGCCGACGCCGGAACCTCTCCCGAGTCTGCGTTCGAACCCGGAATTGCTGAAGCAGCTCCAGACGGCGGTCCAGGCCCACGAGGCCGACCAGGAGAAGATCCTGCGCCGCGACAAGAAGATAGCGCAATTGGAGAAGGAACTGGGCGAGCAGCAGACGCTGACGGCAACGCTCAAACAGGATCTGGCCAAGACGGCCGAACAGATCCGGCTGCTGGAGGAAGACAAGCAGAACCTGGCCGACAAGATCGAGGGGCTGCGCAACACGCTGCACGAATATCGGCTCGGCCGCTTCGAGTTCTACGAAGTGCAGGCGGGCGACACACTGAATACCATTGCGGCCGACCCACTGGTCTACGGCGACGCGACGAAGGCCGAATTGATTCGCCAGGCCAACCGGCGCCGGGTCAAGGACATCGACAGCCTGCGCCCGGGTGAGATACTGATCATTCCGCGCTTTCCGCCGAGCGGCAAGTATGACTGGTGAACGAACAGGACAGGGCAGTCGGGTGGAGAGGGCAGACGCATGAAGACCGATGCGCCCACCACGCGGGTCCTTTACGTCGAGGACGAACCGTTGGCGCGGTTCACGGGGCGTAAGGTGATCGAGGCGCTGCATTGCACCGTCGTGGAAGCGGACAGCTGCGCGCGCGCGGCGGAGCTGTGGCAAGCGAACCCATTCGACCTGGTGATCTGCGATCATCGGCTTGGCGACGGGCTTGCCTCGGACCTGATCGCGGCGCTGCGCGACAGCGGGCGGCAGGAGCCGGTGATTTGCCTCAGCGGCGAGGCCGAAGATATCGATCCCGACTTGCAGACCCGCCTCGGCCTGAGCGCCGTGCTCAAGAAACCGCTGGAGGGCGAGACATTGAAGGAAGCCATCGCCCGGGCGCTGCCGAAAGAGAGGGAGCCGGGCCCGTCTGCGTCAGCGGGGCCTGTTGCCGGGCTGGAGGCCCTCGCCTCGCCGGCCCGGGTGCCCGGCATCTGGGCGGGGCCGGGCTGGCACTTGGAGATTTGCGCCTACTCGCCCGCGACGGCCACTTCATTCGAAGTCGCGGCCGGTTCCGACGGTGCGGCCTGGATTCTGCTGCTGGCGGGCGCACAGGCCGGCCGCACGCATCAGGCGACGGCGGAACGAATCGCCCTGGTGTTCCAGGCGCTGGCGCGACACGTGCCGGCAGGTGCGACGGCAGATGCGCTCCGTGAGAAATGCCGGGACGAGCTGCTCGCGCATATCGACCGCGACCGCCCGTGGGATCTGCACGTCCTGCGCGTGGCGACCGGGGAAGTCGCCTACGCGGGGGCGGAAGGGCAGGCGTTCGTCGTCGTCTGTGCGGACACCGCGGGCCGGTGGGAAGTCCTGGCCCCGGCAGACGGGCGCCCGGCGCCGGTGTCGGCGCTGGTGTGCATGGATGCCACGCATCTGGCCCGGTCCCTGGCGGGCAAGCGGATCGAGCCGACGGCGGCCGCGCGGCTGGCGGCTCGGACCTGGGAAACGTTTTCCGGCGTACGAGACAGCCCGTCGGCGACATACCCGTGGATACAGGAGGAAGGCGGAAACGCCTTCTGCCTGTGGCCGCGAGCACCGCAGCGTGCGCTCTGCCCGTTTCACAGGGGGCAGGACGAGCTCTGGACCCGCTCGCTTCGCCAGGCGGAGGCGGCGCTGGTTTCCGACGGTTGCGATCCGTTTGCGGCACGGGTTGCGGGTTGCGCGCTGCTGGAGCTGATCGAGCACGGCAGAGCGGACGGCGCCAGAGTCGAGTGGACGGACGAGGCACTGCACCTCCGCGTTGCAGGCGAGCTGCCGGTCAGCCCGGCTCTGCGCCGACTGGTCGATTCGGTCGCACGCGCGGAGGCCGGCATCACGCTCACGCAAGGCCGTGCCGCGCGCACAGTCGGCCCGGCGCGCGGGGCGGCCGGCCCCGGGGCCGCGGGGCCGGCCGATCCCGCGCTGGCCGGTCGGTTCACGCTGGTCCCCGCTCCGCCCGCCCTGTTGGAAGCCGAACTGCGCGAGTTGGATTCGCGGCATGCCGCGGCCGGCTGGCTGGCTCTGGACTTGTTCGCCACGCGCTACATCAGTCCGCGGGCGGTCCTGTTCCTGGCGGATATGGCGGCGCGCCGGCGCGAGGGAGCGGGGCGCCTGTGCCTGACGAACATGACGCCGCTGGTCGAGCGGGTATTGCGGCGGCTGGGCGCGCAGCATGAAGCGGATCTGCTGGCGGATCCCGCCGCGCTGCAGGCGCTGGGCAGGCGCCCGACCTCGTTCAGCGAGCGGACCTCGCTTCTCGCGGGGATACCGGGAGACGACGCGCCGTGATCAACGCGGTTAAAAGGCAACTGGAGAAGGTGCTGCCGACCCGCTACGCCCGGGTGGGGGCTACGCTGGTTGTGGCGCTTCTGATCACGCTGGCGATCGAGTCGCTGCGCGCGCCGTTCCTGCGGATGGTCAACACGTTGCACGACAGGCGCGACCGTGCGCCGCTGAGGGACGTGGAGACGGCGCAACTCTATGCGCGCGCGGGTCAGACGGACCAGGCGTTCGCGCTGCTGCAGGCCGCCACGGACCAGGCGCGGACCCCGCAGACTCGCGCGGCGGCGGCGCATGCGATGGGCGCGTTCCTGCTGGACGTGGCGCACAAGGAGCCGGCCCCCTACGCGATCATGGCGGTCCAGTACCTGAAGGCGGCGCTTCCACAGCAGGAAGACCGACAACAGAAGATCCTGCTGCACAAGACCATTCTCCAGGCGGCGGTCCTGCTGAACGATGCGACGCTGGCAACGAACCACTGCGAGCAGGCGCGCGCCCTGACCACGGGCACGCACGATCAGGCCGAGCTCATCCTGGTGGAACTCGACGCGCTGATCAAGCTCGGGGAATGGGACGCCACCTACCGGCTGTGGCAGGACGCGGCCGATTACCGGAGTCTGCCGGACTGGAAGGAAATGTTCGCGGCGAAGGAAGCGGCCATCTACGAGCGGATCGCCGACGACGCGGTCTGGTTCGAGCGCTGGCGCCGGCAGATGGGCGAGGAACGGGAGCCGGACGTGCTGCGGGCCGAGTTGCGCAAGGCCGCGCTCGACATCTGCGAACGCCTCGCGCCGCTGGACACGGAGACGGGCGACGAATGTCTGTTCCGGGCCGCGCGCCTGCTGGCGGCGGCGAACCGGCAGGCCGAGGCGATGGAACGGCTCACGGCGCTGCTGCGGCGGAGCCGGTCCACGTACGACAACGATGTCATGCTGATGCTTGTCCGCATGAGCGAGATGGAAGCGGACCCGAAGGCAGCCGACGCCATCCTGCAGCGCGCGCTTGACCGTGTGGAATGGGAAGCCAACACGGTCGAAGAGCTGCTGAGGCTGGCGGACAAGGCGGAGGCGGAGGGCCGCCATGCGCAGGCGCTGCAGATTCTGGAACGCTGCATGCAGGCTCCGCTTTCGGTGGCCGAGATGGGCGCGCTGTATGTGCGCGCCGCTGACGCGGCCATCGAACTGAAGATGCACGCCAAGGCCTTGTCCTATTTCGAGCAGGTGCTGGCCGCGGTTGTGCCCGCCGAAACCCGTGCGGCCGCCCTGTTCGGCAAGGCGGAGGTCCACCTGCTGCGGGAACAGTATGTCAAGGCCCGCGAGGCGCTGGTGCTGTACCTGACGGAATTCCCGGACGCGCCCGAACGGGGCCGTGCGCTGTTCCTGCTGGTCGACGCCCTGACGGCGAGCGATGCGCCCTTCGCCGAAGTACTGGTGGCCGTCACAGCGGCGATCGACGAGGAGCCAACGAACCCGCAGGCGACCGAGGTGCTCATGCGGCTGGGCCGGCTGTGTGAGGAGCTGGAACTGTTTGACCTGGCCAAACAGCAGTACGACAAGATCGCGTTGCTGGAGACGATGAAGATCTCCCAGCGCGAGAGTGCACCCGAAGACGAGCCGGTCTATCGCGCCATGCTCCATTCCGCGCGCTGCCTGCTGAAGATGGGGCGAAAGGCCGAAGCCGACCAGGACAAGGCCGGAGCCGCCCGGAAGAAGGCCGAAGCCAACCACCTGTTGCGCGAGATCTGCTACACGCTGGATTCCGGCCCGATCTTCGCGGAAGCGGCGTATCACTGGGGAACGATTGCGGCGAGTGTCGGGCAGAACCGGGAGGCGGAACGCCGGTTTGCCCTGATTGATCTGAGCAACGCGCCGCCGCGGATCGCGGCCAGTGTCGAGCTGGAACAGCTGCTGCTGGGGCTGGCCGTCAAGCCGCCGGAGGAAGCCGACGCGGGGCTTCAGGAGATTCTGGGCCGGCTCCCGAAGGAGGAGAATCCGGACCTCGTCAGCCGGGCTTACACGCTCTGTTTCGGGAAACTGGAGGAAAAACGGGACCTGGTGGGCATGGAGCGGCTTCTGGAAGTGGCCGCCGGCGACGCGCGGGTGAGCGGCACGCTGCCGCTTTCGGGCTGGTTCATGCGTTTGGCATCGTTTGTGCTTACAGACAAGGGGGTTTCGGATTTTGTCCAGTATCTCGACAGAATGGCCGCCAAACCCGCGAAAAAGACGATCGGGGTAGAAGAGGACGTGAGCTCGCTGCTGGCCGTCGCCCGGACCGTTGATACGGAAGTGGCGCGAATAACGCAATACCTGAAAGACAACTATGAATGAAGAACAGGTAATCGGAAACATGGTGAAGGGCAGGGAGCGCTGCCGGCAGCTCGTCCAGTTCTACCAGAGAATGCGGGCCGCCCAGGCGACGGCCCGTGAAACCCCGCCGATCGATCAGCCGTCTCTTCAGGAGGCGGACCGCATTTTGACCAGCGCACTGGCGCTGTTGCGCAGTCTGCCCGAGAAGCCGGTCGAATCGTGCCGGGACCCGGAGAACAAAGCATACGCGAAGCGGCTGCTGTGCGAAGTGGGCGACCTTCTCGAGTCGGCCCTGATCATGGACAAGGAGATTCGCAGCGGCGCGGTCGCGCGGCAGCCGGCGTGCAGCGGCGTCGCGCGGAGTGCGGCATTGCGCTGCTACTCGGGAGTGTAACGATGGACGTCTCGACACTCGAGCAATGCGGGCCGGAGACCCTCGAGCGGATCCGCGAGGCCTTCACCCTGTTTGACCATCAGAGCGGGCTGCTGTTGTCCGCGTTCGGGAAACTCAAGCGCGACCTGGCCGAGGCGAACCGGCAATTGAACGCGAAGAACCTGGCCCTGAGCTACAAGGTGGACGAGCTGCAACAGGTCAGCAGCCGGCTGCGCTGTATTCTGGAGAGTCTGGCCGACGGGGTGCTGGTGGTCGACCCGGATTTCATCGTTCAGCGCTGCAACCCGGCGTCCGAACGGCTGCTCGGTTTGCCTCGCACGGAGATCGAGGGGCGGCCCTACGGCAGGATCACGAACGGGCTGGGCAACAGCGACGCGCTGCGCCGCGCGCTCGAGCGGGGGGAAGTGGTGTGCGACGAGCCGCGCAGTTGTTCCGCGGGGGCGGCCGGCCGCAGGGTGACGGTGCTGGCCAGCGTCTCGCCGATCCGTTCGCCGGAAGGCGCCCTGCTCGGCGCGGTCGAAGTGCTGCGCGACATCACGGTGCTGCGGGCCCTGGAGACCCGCGTCCAGCATCAGGAGCGCATGGCCGCACTCGGCGAGATGGCCGCGAGCGTGGCGCACGAGATTCGCAACCCGCTGGGCACAATCGAGGGGTTTGCCAGGCTGCTGCGCCGCGATCTGGAAGGGCGGCCCGCCTATTCGCGGCTCGCCGACAAGATCGTGGAGGGCACGAAGAACCTCAACTATGTCATCACCAATCTGCTGACCTACGTGCGCCCGATGACGCTTCAGTACGAACCCTTCGATGCCGCCACGCTGCTGAGCAGCGTCCGGGAAAGCCTGGCCGGCACGGCGCGGAGCCGCAAGGTGACGCTGAAGGTGACGCCGGCGGCGGGCCCGGTGCGCCTGGAAGGCGACGTACGTCAACTCCGGCAGGTCCTTGTCAACCTCGGTGTCAACGCCATCGAGGCCTGCCTGCCGGAAGGGCAGGTGTGCATCCGCTGCGTGAAGAACCCAGACCGGGTGAAGTTCTCCGTTCAGGATGACGGCTGCGGCATTTCGACCAAGGATCTCACCCGCATCTTCGACCCGTTTTTCACACGAAAGGAAGGCGGAACCGGGCTGGGGCTCTCGCTGAGCCACAAGATCATCGCCGCGCACGGCGGCCGTATCGATGTCCAGAGCCGGCCGGGGAAAGGGACGACATTCGAACTCGTCCTGCCACTGCGTGGAGGTAAGCCATGATCAGTACGATTGAAACAGCGCTTGTGGCCGACGACGACGCGCTCATGCGCGAGTTCGTGGTGGAGACGCTCACCCGCAACGACATCGAGACAACGGAAGTGAGCAACGGGCTTGAAGCCAAGCGCCTGCTGGAAGACGGCCGGTTCGATCTCGCGTTTCTCGATTTGAAGATGCCGGGCCTCAACGGGATGCAGGTTCTCAAGTCGCTGGAGAAGGAGGGAATCGAGACCCTGCCCGTGGTCATCACCGCGTTCGGGACCGTGGAGAAGGCGGTGGACGCGATGAAGATGGGCGCGTACGACTTCCTGATGAAGCCGTTCTCCCCGGAGCAGGTGGAGTTGATCATCAAGCGGGCCAAGGAACTGGTCACCCTGCAGGCCGAGAATGCCTACCTCAAGGAAGAACTCGGCTGGAAGCTGCCGCAGGGGCGCCAGATCATCGGGCAGTCGAGGCTCATCGCCGATCTGATGAAGAGCGTGGAGCGGGTGGCGAACGCGTCGTCGTCGGTCCTGATCTCGGGCGAGAGCGGGACGGGCAAGGAACTGGTGGCGCTGGCCATTCACTCGCTGAGCGAGCGGCGCAACCAGCCGTTCATCCGGATGAACTGCGCCGCCGTGCCGGCCACGCTGATGGACAGCGAACTGTTCGGCCATGAGCGGGGCGCTTTCACCAGCGCCGTGGCCCGGCGCATCGGCCGCTTCGAACTGGCCAACAAGGGAACCCTCCTGCTGGACGAAGTCAGCGAGATCCCGCTCGGCATGCAGGCGAAACTCCTGCGCGTGCTGCAGGAACAGGAATTCGAGCGGGTGGGCGGGTCCCACACGATCAAGACCGATTCGCGCATCGTTGCCACGACGAATCGCGATCTCACCAGCTGCGTCGAGAAGGGCGAGTTCCGGCAGGACCTGTTCTTCCGCCTGAACGTCGTGCCCATCCACGTGCCGCCGCTGCGCGAGCGGCGTGAGGACGTCCCCGTCCTGGCCAAGGCCTTCCTCGACCACAACATGAAGGAACGGACCAACGGCCGCAAACGCATGGAGTTGCGTTTCGACGAGGCGGCCATGCACGCACTGACCGGGTACGCGTGGCCGGGCAACGTGCGGGAGCTGAAGAACCTGGTCGAGCGGCTCTGTGTGATGGAGGAGGGGCCGGAACTGGGCCTCGCGGCACTGCCCGCGGAAATCCGCAACGGGCACGCCGAGCTCCCCAAGGCCGCCGGGCAGCCCGCGATCGAGACGCTGAGTATCCCGGAAATGGAGCGGCGGACCATTCTGCGCGCTCTGGAATCGACCGGCGGGAATCGGAAGCGGAGCGCCGAGCTGCTGCAAATCAGCATTCGCACGTTGCGCAACAAGCTGAACCAGTACCGTGAAAAGGAGATTCTGGCCGAGCCGATGCCGTAGCGGCCCGCTGGCGCCCGGGCCGGCGTTGGCACGAGAGGTGCTAAAAGGAAACCGTCATGGACAACACTATTGCACTCCTGAATAAGGTTCTGGATCTTACGGCCACCCGCCAGAAGGTCCTGGCGCACAACCTGGCCAACGTCAATACGCCGGCCTTCAAACGCCACGATGTCCGGTTCAAGGACGCGCTGGTCAGCGCACTGAAAGCCAGGAACCCGGAGGCCTTTCAGAAGGTCCAGGCTGACCTGTACGAGGACGGCACGGCCCCCGCCCGTCCGGACGGCAACACGGTCTCGACGCACCGGGAACTGGGAGAATTGAGCCAGAATCAGCTGCTTTATCGAGTGGCCACGCGGGCGCTCAACGACAAGCTGAAGTTTTTGAAGAAAGCCGTGAGCGGGAAATAGGGGCGGGGTTGACCCCCCGCGCCAGGCTGAGGTGGAAGGACGATGTCTGAGATCAGTTTGATACCGGCAATCGACATCAGCGCCAGCGGGTTGACGGCGGAGAAGACCCGCATGGAGGTGATCGCGAACAACGTGGCGAACGCGGAGACGACCCGCGGTCCGGACGGCAAGGTTTTCCGGCGGCGAGAGGCGATATTTGCCGCGCGTCTGAGCGACGCGCTGGAGGCGGAGCCGGAGCAGGACCGGCTTCGCGGCGTTGAGGTGCGCGACATTCTGGAAGACCCGCGGCCGCCGGACCGGAAGTACAGGCCGGGCCATCCGGACGCCGATTCGGAGGGGTACGTGGAACTGCCGAATATCAGTCCGATCGAGGAGATGGTGGACATGATCACGGCCTCGCGCGCGTACGAGGCGAACCTGGCCGCGATGAAGATGGCGAAAGAGATGGCCACACGCGCTTTGGAGATAGGCAAGCCGTAAGCCAATGGTCCGCGTGGAGCGGAGAATCGATCGTATGAACATGATGCCCGAAAACCAGGATCTGCGGATCGGGCTGGGAGAAGGCCAGCTCGAGCCGGCGCCGGGCAAAGCGGTGCGGGAGCCGCAGCCGGGCGACCTGCCGTTCAAGGACGTGCTCAAGGGGCTGATCGATCAGGTCGACTCGCTGCAGAAGGAAGCGGACGCGTCGATCGAGGGTCTGATCACAGGCGAGACGACGAACATTCACGACGTCGTCGTCAAGCTGGAGGAAGCGGGGATTGCGTTCGACCTGATGATGCAGGTGCGCAACAAGCTGCTCGAAGCCTACCAGTCGGTAGTCAAGATGCAGCCGTAGCGTTCGCTGCACAGGCGGGTGCGTTGACCGCAGGGGTCATTGAGGGGAAAGGACAGCGTTATGACGCCCCAAGTGGTTCGAGTGCTGCTGCTTCAGGTCCGTGAGATCTGGAAGCGGATCGGCGTCAACCAGAAGATCAGCCTTGCACTGGCGCTTGCCGCGTGCATCGCGGTGGTGGCCGGGCTTCTGTACTGGGGGACGCGGCCGGAGTACCGGCTGCTGTACGCGGGTCTGGCGCTGAAGGACGCCGCGGCGATCCGGGAGAAGCTGGAGGAAGAGCGCGTATCGGTCCAGCTCAAGGATTCGGGCCGTTCGCTCTACGTACCGGCCTCGGACGTGTACCGGGCGCGGCTGCTGCTGGCGTCGGAGGGGCTGCCCAAGGACACGGCGGCCGGGTTCGAGCTTTTCGAGCAGCCGAAGTTCGGGCTGACGGATTTTGCGCAGAAGGTGAACTACCAGCGCGCGTTGCAGGGCGAGTTGGAGCGGACGATCGCCTCGATGCGCAACATCGAGGCCGCGCGCATCACGCTCGTGCTGCCGAAAGAGAAGCTGTTTGCCTCGCGCGAGGAGAAGACGGCGTCGGCCTCGATCATGCTGACGGTGACGGGCGGCAGCACGATTCCGGCGCGGCAGGTGAACAGCATCAAGCACATGGTGGCCAGCGCGGTACCCGGGCTGGCGGCCTCCTCGGTGACGGTGGTGGACCAGGAGGGGCGCCTGTTGTCCGCGCCGTCGGAGCCGACGGAGGACGACACGCTGCCGGCGGACGATCAGCTTGCGGCCCAGCACAAGATCGAGGCGGAGCTGGCGGGCAAGGCGCAGGAGATGCTGGACCGCGCGCTGGGCCCGGAACGCTCGATCGTGCGGGTGAGCGCGGAGGTGGATTTCAGCCGGGTCGAGAAGCGGCTGGAGAACTACGACAGCGAGGGGCGCGTGCCGCGGATCGAACGGATCACCACGGAGAAGACGAGCCGGCCGGCCTCGTCGTTGGAAGGCGCGGCGACGGTCACGCGGAACGTGCCGGTGCTCCAGCCGAACGCGGCCACCACGGAGCAGGCGATGTCGACGAGCAAGAAGGAGAACATCCAGACCGAATACCTCGTCCCGGGCGACGTGCAGCGCGTGCTGGAGACGGGCGCGCGGATCAAGCGGCTTTCGGTCAGCGTCTGCGTGGCGCGCGATGCGGAGGCGCGCAACGCGGCGGCGTTGAAGGAAATTGAGGACCTGGTGGCGTCGGCGGTAGGCTGCGTCAACAACGCGCCGCTCGGCCGGTCCGACACGATCACGGTCAAGGAGATGGATTTCCCGGAGGCGCCGGGCCTGCGCGCGGCGCCGTGGTGGGCCGAGCTGCCGATCAGCCTGGAATCGCTGGGCCGCGGGATCCTGGTGGCGCTCCTGCTGCTGGTCGTTTTCGTGATCGCCCGCCGGATGATAGCGGGTGCAGGGGTGCAAGGCACGGATGTCGGGATCCCGATCCAGGCGCTGGGCGCCGGTGCGCGGGCGGCGGGCGCGATTGACGCCGGGGCCGCGCCGGACGGCACGCGGCTTCAGGAGCACAAGGATCTGGATCTGAACATTGTTGAAGTGATGGAGAACTTGAAGGAAGATCCCAAGGCCGCCGCGGCCTGGATCAAGCACACGCTGGGCAATATCTAGCCCGCTTACCCCGCGGCCGATTGGAGCGCGCACACCGATGGCCAACGCACACGAGCTCAAGAACCTCTCGAAGCTGCAGAAGGTGGCGATCTTTCTGGCCAGCCTGGACGAGCAGATGGCGGCGTCGATTCTGCAGCAGATGCCGACGGAACTGATGGCGCAGCTCAGCTCGGCCATTGGGAACCTGGGCGCGGTCTCCGGCCGCGTGCGCGAGCAGGTGGTGAACGAGTGCCTGCGCGAGATCGCCGAATTCGGCACGGGCGTGTTCGGCGATGCGAACCTGGCCACGAACCTGCTGACGCAGGCGGTGGGCGAGAAGCGGGCCAGCGCGCTGCTGGCGGATCAGTTCGAGCGGAAAGACTCGGCGTTCCAGCAGTTGCGCGACGTCGAGGGCGATCAGTTGGCGAGCATCCTGGCCCACGAGCAGCCGGGCATCATCGCGCTGGTCCTGCGGTTCGTCTCGCCGCGGATGGCGGCGGACGTGCTGGGCGCGCTGCCGAAGGACGTGCGGACCGGGGTGGTCGTGCGCATGGCGACGGCGGACATGCCGCCCACCGAAGACGTCATTTCCGGGATCGAGCAGTTTCTCGAATCGAAGCTGGTGCGCAGCAAATCGCGCAAGAGCGTGGCGACGGAGGACAAGGTGGGCGTGCTTGCGAACATCCTGCAGCACTCGGACAACGCGCTGGAAGACGAGCTGATGACGGCGATCGAGGACAGCTCGCCGGTCTTTGCCAGCGAGCTGCGCGATCGGCTCTTCACCTTCGAGGATGTCGTCAAGCTCAGCGACGTGGCCGTGCGCCGGATTCTGCAGGAGATCGACACCTCGGTGCTCGCGATCGCGCTGCGCAATTCGTCGGTCGCGCTGAAGGAGAAGTTCTTCAGCAACATGTCGAAGCGCGCCTCGGAGGGGCTGAAGGAAGACATGGAGTATTCGCCGAAGATGCGGCTGAGCGAGGTGGAGAACAAGCAGCGCGAGATCGTGAACATCATCCGGGCGCTGGAGACGAGCGGCCAGATCACGGTTTCCCGCAGCGAAGAGGACAAGGATGTCTTCATCTAGACACATTCTGCTGACGCGCGGGGTGTCCGGCTTCGTGGTGACGGGCGTGAACGCGCACCTCGAGCGGGCGGCCGTGCCCGCGCCGCCGCCCGCGCCGGCCGCGCCGGAGCCGCCGCCCGCGCCGCCGCCGCCGGATCTGGACGCGATCCGGCGCGAAGCGTTCGCGCGCGGCGAAGCCAAGGCGCGGGAGGAGGCCCAGGCGGAGCGCCGGAAACTGGTGGCGCTGTGGCAGGATTTCGAGCTGGCCTACGAGAGCTACCAGCGCAACGTCCGCGCGGAGATTGCCGAGCAGGTCATCGACGCGGCCGTGCAGCTTGCCGAGATCATCGTCCGGCACCAGATGCCGGACGCCGAGCGGCTGGCGAAGAGCCTGCGCGAGACGGTGGAACCCGTCATTCATGCCCCGGGCCTCAGGGTCCATCTGCATCCGGCGGACGCGGCGCTGCTGGATTCGGACCCGGCGGGCGCGGGTGGGCCGATCGATCCGGCGAAGGTCGACATCGTGCGGGACCCTGCGCTGTCGCCGGGCGACGTGGTGGTGGAGAGCGCGCACGGGTGGTTCGACGCCCGCGTCGCCGAGCGGCTCGACATGGCCCGGGAAACGCTGAAGAAACGGTATCGGAACGCCGATGCAGACTAGCCTCAACCTGAATCTGCTGCCGCTGCTGGCCGGGCTGGCGACGGAGTGCGCCGGCCAGGCGGTCGGCCGCGTCTCGGAAGTGGTCGGCCTGACGGTGAAGTCGGTCGGCCCGCAGCTTTCGATCGGGAACCTGGCCTGGATCGAGACGGAGGAGGCCGGCGGCGTGCGGCGCGTGGCGGCGGAGGTGGTGGGGTTCAAGGACCAGCACGTGCTGCTGATGCCCGTCGAGTATCTCAGCGGGATACGACCCGGGGCGCGCGTGTTCCCGGGCGGCAGCCTGAGCGTGGCGGCCGGCCGCAGCATGCTCGGCCGCGTCCTTGACGGGCTCGGCCGTCCGATCGACGGCGGACCCGTTCCCGCACAGACGATCCCGGTCAATCTGGACTCGAGCGCGCCCGAAGCGATGAAGCGGCAGTGCCTTTCCGAGGTCTTCACCACGGGAATCCGGGCGATCGACGGGCTGATGACCTGCGCCAAAGGGCAGCGGCTCGGGATCTTCTCCGGCAGCGGCGTGGGGAAGAGTTCGCTGCTGGGCAGCATTGCGCGGCACTCGAGCGCCAGGATCAACGTGATCGCGCTGGTCGGCGAACGCGGGCGCGAGGTGCGCGATTTCGTGGAGAACGCGCTCGGGCCGCAGGGGCTGGCGAAGTCGGTCGTCGTGGCGGTGACCTCCGACCAATCGCCGATGCTCCGGATCAAGGGCGCCGCCACGGCGATGGCGATTGCCGAGTTCTTCCGCCACCAGGGCGAAGACGTGCTGCTGCTGATGGACTCCATCACACGCTACGCCATGGCGCAGCGCGAAATCGGGCTCGCGGTCGGCGAGCCGCCGACCACCAAGGGCTATCCGCCCAGCGTGTTCGGGCTGCTGGCCCGGCTGCTGGAGCGCGCGGGCGCTTCGGACAGGGGCAGCATTACCGCGTTCTACACCATTCTGGTCGAGGCCGACGACATGAACGACCCCATCGCCGATTCGGTTCGGGCGATCCTCGACGGGCACATCGTGCTCTCGCGCGATATTGCCGCGCAGGGCCTTTACCCGCCGATCGACGTGCTCAACAGCCTGAGCCGGCTGATGACGGCGGTGGCCGGCGCGGACCACCGTGCCCACGCGGAACGACTCCGCGCCCTGCTGGCGGTCTACCAGAAAGCGGAGAACCTCATCAACATCGGCGCGTACCAGAAAGGGGCGAACCCGCGAATCGACGAGGCGGTCCAGAAGATCGACCGGATCAAGGCGTTCCTCGCCCAGCGGACCGCGGAGGCCGTGGACCGGGACGAGACGCTGCGGCAACTGGAGAAGGCGCTGGCATGAAACGTTTTGCCTTTTCTCTGCAGGAAGTGCTGGAAACGAAAGAAACACTCGAAGACGCCGTGCGCGTGCGGCTGGCCGGCGCGTTCGAGCGTCTGCGCATCAGCCGCGAGGCGCTCCTGCGCCTGAAGGCGCTGCTCGACGGGGAGAGCAGGCGGATCGAAGGGCTGAGCGGGCACGACACCGACCAGCACGAGCTGTTCGTGCATCTGCGCTATCGGCGCCTGCTCGGCAGCCGGATCAAGAAGCAAACGCGGATCGTCCTGACCGACGAAGTCGAGGTGAACCGGTTGCGCGAGGAACTTCGCGCCGTCATGACGGAACGCAAGAGCCTGGAACACCTGCGTGATATCGAATGGCAACGCTGGCTCCTGGCGCAGCGGCGCCTGGAGCAGAAACAGATGGACGAAATCTCAGCCCAACGCTACGTGCGGGGGGCGGCGGAACAGGGCGTTCATCACTGAACCGGAGGCCCTCCGAAGCGGGGTGTAGCATGAAAAGGCTGCTGGCGATTCTGAAGGGAGCGGGCGGCGACTCGCGGGCGGGGTCCGCGGTCACGGGCGCGTTCCTGCTGATGAGTATCGTGTCCGCGTTGGCGCTGAGCCTGCTGAGCTACACGCTGGCCACGGGCCACGTGCCGTTCCAACCCGCGCCGAAGGAGGAGGCAGGGGCCGAGCAGCCGGCAGCGGCGCCGACGGCCACGATCCGGCCGCAGAAAGCGGATCTGGTCGAACAGCTGCGCCAGGAACTGGAAAGCACCAAGAACGAGTACCAGCGCAAGTTGACGGCGATCGAGGCGGCGAAGTCCAAGATTGCGGACGAGCAGGCGATCCTGCTCGACCTGCGGCAACGGCTCGAGACGCTGCAGACCCAGATCGAGGCGAACGTACAGGAAATGAGCGACTCGGAACGGAAGAACCTGCGCCGCCTGGCGGAGGTGTACGGGCGGATGGAGCCGGACAACGTCGCCCAGATTCTCCGCAAAGACGACAAAGTCCGCGCGGCTAAGATCCTTTACCTGATGGGCGAGCGCCAGGCCGCCGGCGTGTTGGACGCCGTGGTGGCGACGGGCGACGATGCCGACAAGAAGCTGGCGGTCGAGTGGGGGAACATCATCCGCAAGATGCGCAGCGAGACGGACAGGAGAACCACCCCGTGATCATGGATATGGCCATAGGCGCACCCGGCGCCGGATTGCAGGCGGAAGGCGGAAGCGCGGCCGGCGCGCCGGCCGGCTGCGAACCGGAGTCGGGAGCGGGTTTCGCCGAGGTCGTCGATCGGCATCTGGCCCGGCCTGCCGCCGCGCCGGAGCGCGGCGACGGCGCGCGGCCGCCTGAACGCGGCTCGGCCCCGCGCCCGAAAGGTCCCGCGCCGCGAGAAACGGATTCGGCGCCGGCGAAGGACGGCGGCGAAACGGAACCCGCGATGCCAGCAGCCGACGGCGAACAGGGCCCGGCGATCGCCGATCAAGGCGAGCCGGACGCGCAGCCGGAAGAGCCGGCGGAGGCGTCTTCGGCGCACGACGGGCCTGTTGAGGAGCCGCCGGCGCCGGAGTGCCGGCCTGATGAGCCCGCGCCGGCAACAGCGGACGGCGCCGACGCGTTCTCCGCCCCGGCACCCGCAGGGGAGACCGGGGCGGGGCAGCCGCAACCCGCGGAAGCCGTCGACAGCGCACAGTCGCTACCCGCCGGGCCGACGACTGCCAACTCTGAGGGCAAGGAGGCGGAATCCGGCCAGGCGCGCGTGGAAAACGACAGCCGGCCCGCCGAGCGCGCCAAGCCCGGCTCGACCCCGCCGGGGAATGAGACGGACACGGCCAAAGAGCGGGGCGGGCAAGAGGTGCACCAAGCCGAACGCGCACGAACGGACAGCCCGGAACCCGGTGCTGCCCGGGAATCGGCCGTGCAGGAGGGGGAGCCGGCGCGCGACGCGCCGGGCTCTCGCCGGCCGCCGGCGGAAGAGACGGGCACGCCGGTGCACGTCGAGCCGGCGGCACTGCCGAAGCCGGAGAGCCCGGCGCGGCATGCGCAGGGCGCGCAGGGGACCGCCGCGGCCAGCCAGCCGCGTGTCGAACCCGAGACGCAGGGCGAAGATCCGGTTCCCGCCCCTGCGCCGAAGAATGCCGAACAGGATCCCGTCACCGTCCAGCGCAGCGCCGAGGGCGATTTCGAGCGCGAACGCGAGGAACGGGACGATCCGTTGCGGAACCTGGCCCGCACGGCGCACGAGCACGCCGTTTCGGAGCCCGCTCACGCGCTGGGCGCGCAAGAAACCGCCGCCGCGCGCCTGCCGGTCCAGCCCGCGCAGGCGGCTGAATTCCTGGAACGAACGGAACAGATCCAGACCCTGCTCGAACAATTCGACCGGCACGTGCTGACGCTGATCTCGGGCAAGGCCAAATCGATGACCGTCAGGCTCTCGCCGCCGAGCCTCGGTTCCGTCACGCTGAACTGCCGCGATGCCGGCGGCGCCGTTCAGCTCGAAATTTTCGTCGAGAACAGCGCCGTCCGGCGCTTGATCGACCAGCAGGAGAGCGCCCTGCGCCAGATTCTGGAGGAGGCCGGTTTCAAGCTGTCGCAGTTCGATGTCAGAACACAGAACAACCAGACACAGGCCCGGCAGGACCTGTACGAACAGGCGGGCCGTGGACGCCGTGGCGAAGCGGAGGATCTTGTTGTTTCGGAAGCGGTAGAAACCGTTGTTCCCGATCAGTCGCACATGGGGTGGCCCCGCCGGAACGGCGTGTGGCTGATCGCGTAGGACGACGGACAAATCGACCCGGCCGACACCGGGCCGGGAAGGAGCGCGGATATGGAAATCGGCAGTACGCAACAGACCGCTGAGCTTCTGGGCGCGGCGGGCGCAAGCCCCACGCCGGGTGGCGACATGGGCAAGGAGGAGTTCCTGAAGCTGCTCATCGCGCAGCTCCAGAATCAGGACCCGCTCGACCCCATGGACAACACGGCGATGGTCGCGCAACTGGCGCAGTTCAGCGCGTTGGAACAGATGCAGAACCTGAACGAAACGTTCGGGTCTTACCATCAGGAGTCGAGCCTGATCCAGTCGCTGCTGCTCACGGGTGCGATGCTGAGGCTGCAGCTCAAGGACGGGTCCGAGGTGACGGGCATGGTGGAAAGCGTGCGGTGGGACAATGAGCAGACGCTCATCCGGCTGACCGACGGCAACACCTACCCGATGAGCGATATTGTGAGTATGCAACAGGTCACGTACTAGGCACACAGCGACAGAAGGAGGAACCCAATATGATGCCGTCATTCGACAGTGGGGTATCGGGCTTGCGCGTGCACCAGCAGCGCATGAATGTGATTGCGAACAACATCGCCAACGTCAATACCGTGGGCTACAAGCAGAGCGATGTGACGTTCCGGGAAGCCATGATCGACACGATCCGGGCGCCCGCGCCGCGTACGCCGGGCCTGCAGATCGGGTTGGGCGCGAAATTCGGGGGCATCACCCGCGACTTCGGCAGCGGCATGCTGATGGAGACGGGACACCCGTCGAATATCGCGATCAACGGAGACGGGTTCTTCCTGGTCCAGAACCTGGCCGGCGAGATCTTCTACACCCGCGCGGGGGATTACGTGCTGGACGTGGCGGATATCAATACGGTGAACATGATCACGCCGGACGGTTACACGCTTATCGGGACCGACGGCCTGCCGATCAACCTGGAGCCGGGCGGCGGCACGCTGGCCTCCTTCTCGATCGATCAGGACGGCACGATCACCACGGTCGACACGGCCGGCAACACGGCGACGCCGAATACGGTGCGGATCGTCATGTTCCAGAACAACAACGGGCTCGAGGCGGCAGGCCACAACCTCTACCGCTGGACCGCGGCGGCAAGCCCTGCCGAACCGCCGGCCGCCGGCGCGAATCTGCCGGAAGTGGGCAGCATCCTCCAGGGCTATCTGGAGATGTCGAACACGGACCTGGCCGAGGAATTCAGCGACATGATCATCACGCAGCGCGGCTTCCAGGCCAACGCCCGGACCATCACGACCTCGGACGAAATGCTGCTGGAACTGATGTCGCTCAAGCGGTAATTCTCGCCTGATCGGAGGCTGATCGGGCAACCCCGGGAAACCGCGAATGAACGCGAATAGATGCGAATGGCGATGCAGGCGCCGATCCCCCTTGGCAGCCGCAGGCAGCCTAGCGGACGGTGGAAGGCGCTTCGCGTCAGGGGTGTCTTTTCAGAACGGCTGGGCCGTTTCGCGTGCATTCGCGTGCATTCGCGGTTCGCCCCTTGTTTGAACGAACGGCCTCCGATCCGGCTGACGGCTTGGCGGTGTGGGTGAATGGGGGATCCGCTGGTTTCCCGCGCCGGGCGCGGGAGACGGGCGGATTTCCGCACATTCCCGCCGGTTTGGCCGTGCTTTTTCGCACAATTTGTGGTAGGATCCCGAAGCTTGGCTGACAAGAGCTGTGGCGGCCGGCGCCCGGATACCCGGCAGGAGGGGGCTCCGCGGCGCCAAAAGTGCGGATTCTGACGGTTTTTCTGGGGTTTCCGGCCGGAACAGCTTATGTCGGGTGGGGGTACGACCGATGATACAAGTAACGGATCTACAGGGCAAGACCCGGTACGTGAACGCGGACATGATCCAGTACGTGGAATCGAACCCGGAGACTCAGATCGTTCTGGCGACGGGCGTGCGGATCTACGCGCAGGAGGAACCGGAAGTCATCGCCGAACGTGTGATTGAGTACAAGCAGCGCTGCAGTCAGCCGCTGCATCCGATGTTGCGGCTGGCGGAGGGCGACGAGCCGCAGGAGTCGCCGCCCGGACCGGGTGTTTCGGGCTGCAGCCAGGTGATGGGCTGAGCGGGCAGCCGGGCGCCGCCGTTGCAGGGGAGCGTGTATGGATATCGGGACAATAATCGGTATCTTTTTCGGTCTCATCGTGATTTCCGCCGCCATCATCATGGGCGGCGGCGGGATGATCTTCATCAGCATTCCGTCGGTGATGATCACGATGGGCGGCACGGTTGCGTCCACGCTGATCAATTTCCCGCTGCCCAAGATTCTGGGTACGATGCGGGTCGTGCGCACGGCGTTCAAGTCGCGTACGGACAACTACGCCCTGATCTTCCGTCAGATCTCCGATCTGGCGCTGCGCGCGCGGCGCGACGGCATTCTCGCGCTGGAAGACGACATCGCGAATTTCGACGACGAATTCATGCGCAAGGGTTTTCAGATGGCGGTCGACGGCAATTCGGCGGACATCATCCGGCACGTGCTGGAAGAAGACATGAAATCGATGCAGGACCGGCACGCGGTGGGCCACTCGATCTTCCGGGCGATGGCGAACTACGCGCCGGCGTTCGGCATGATCGGCACGCTGATCGGGCTGATCAACATGCTGCGCAGCATGGACGACCCGGCCAGCATCGGGATGGGGATGGCGGTCGCGCTGCTGACGACGCTGTACGGCGCGCTGATCGCCAACCTGATCTGCACCCCGATCGCCGGCAAGCTCGAGCAGCGCACGGCTGAAGAAGTGGCGATGAAGATGATGGTCCTGGAAGGGATCCTCGCGATCCAGGAAGGGAACAGCCCGCGCGTCGTGCAGGAGAAGCTGCGCAGTTACATGGCACCCAGCCTCCGCCAGCAAAGCGAGGTCAAGGCGGCATGAGCAAGGCCAAGGAGATCGAGACGCCCGGCTGGATGCTGACCTTCGGCGACTGCATGTCGCTGCTGGTGACGTTCTTTGTCATGCTGATCACCTTCTCCGCGATGGAGGAGGCCAAGCTGCTGGAGCTGATGGGCGCGCTGCGCGGCGCGTTCGGCATCATGCCGACCCTGCAGCCGACCCCGTTCCGGATGACCAGCCTGAACCGCTCGCCGGAACCCATTCCGCTGGACGAGAAGAAGCTGGCGCCGATCAGCCTGAGCGCGCCGATGATGCTGAAGCGGTTCCAGGAACAGAGCGAGGCGATCCAGCGTCAGATCCTGGTCCGAATGACCGACGAGGGGCTGTCGATCGTGATTCATACCGCGCCCGTGTTCGGGCCGGGCAACGCCGAACTGCGCGCGGACCACAAGGACCTGTTCGAGGGGCTTGGCAACCTGGTCTACGACATTCCGAACGAAGTGCGCATCATCGGCGTGGTGCCCGAAGATGTCGCCATCGCCGACACCACCGCGTGGCGCTCCGGCTGGGGCCTGGCCGCGGCGCGGGCATCCGTGTTTGCGGACGCATTGTGCAAGGCCTGCGGGTTCACCCGCCAGCGGTTCGGGATAGGGGCCGCGCTGGGGCCGCGCCTGGCGCTGGCGGGCGGCGACCTGCCGGCGGAGCGGATCGAGATCCTGATCGTGGAGAAGCGGCAGGTCCACCAGGTCTCGCCCGAAGAGATCGTGATTTTCGACAAGTGGGACTAGCCATGGGCATGAAGCGGCAGAAGCTGAGCGAACCGATCGGGGCGCCGCCCTACATGGCGCAATACACGGCGCTCATGACCATTCTGCTCACGTTCTTCATCACCATGTTGACGATGGCCAAGGAGAAGGAGTCGGGGTTCCGGATCGGGATCGGTTCCATCCGGGACGCGCTGGGGATCAAGGGCGCGCTGGGGCTGCTCCCGTTCTGGTCGAACATGCGAACGACCTTCACCAAGACATATCCGAAGGTGAAGGAGCAGGAAAAGGACGAGATGCTGATCGGCTACTCCCGGGAGATGACGTGGGAGGACATGTACGCCGACGTGGGGTATCTGCGCACGGAGTATATCAACCGGGGCGTCGGGCTGAAGATTCCCACGCCGATCGTTTTTGCCGAAGGCCGCGCCGCGATGGACAAGGAGGCGAAACGGTTCATGGACCGGATCGGCGGCATTCTGTACAGCCTGCCGGAAGTCGTCCTGACGGTGCGCTCGCTGTGCACCGAGACGGGCGACGAGGTGCAGGACCAGCTGCTGGCCACGAAGCGGGCCGCCGCGCTCGTACGGTACCTGGAGCAGCGCGCGCGGATTTCGCGCGACCGCATGCGCGCGGTGGGCTACGCACACGCGCTGCACATCGAGCCCCCGCCCGAAGGCGCCAAACAGACGACCCTTCTCATGATTCACAAGTACAGAACGCAGATCGGCTCGCCTGAAGCCGACGTACCGGGTGAGGAGACCTGACCATGGCCAACGTGGATATCGCAGACGAAGAAGCCGGCGCACCAGACGGCGCACCGGCCGAGCGACCGCGGCCCGTTCCCGAACGGGCCGGCCCGCCGCGCTCGGGAACGCTGTTCGTGATAACGGCCTGCTTCATCACGGTGATCCTGACGCCCTTGATCACGTTCTTCGTGTTCAAGGCCACGCAGTCGCCCGCCATGAAGAAGCAGGGCGAAGCGGGCCTGCCCCCGAAACGGATCATCTACACGATCGACCCCATCACCGTGAACATCATGGGCACGGCCGACACCCGCTACCTGAAGGTCGTCGTGCACCTGGTCCTGAGCGAGAAGCGGCTCGAGGAGGATCTCAAGGACTACAAGACCATGATCAAGGACCGCATCATCCGCGTGTGCAAGGCGAAGCGGATCTCCGAGCTCGGCGGCCGGCGCGGCCCGGAGGAACTGAAACGGGAGATCATGGCGGAGGTCAATTCCGCCATCCAGGACAAGATGAAGGGCGCCATCATCGACGTCGAGTTCAGTGAGTACCTGATCCAGTAGGCGGGCATTGACAAAGGGCTGGACAACGGTCTGGACGACGGTATCTTGTAGCGGCGAGGGGGGGGGGGGGAG
>JAFGHX010000103.1 GCA_016929905.1 Kiritimatiellia bacterium | reverse complement strand
TTCGGCTCCCTGTTCTTGGGCCCAACGCTCAACGCTCAACGTCCAACGTCCAACTTTCAACGGGAGAGATCGCTGCAGCATCTGCGCGTTGAATGTTGAACGTTGGCTCCGGCCCTCGTCTTTTCCACTTCGTCGTTTCCGTTGCCTGCCGAACGTCGCGCGTGAGCGGCGGCTGGAAGCCGTACGCTCCACGCGCCTTGTTCGGCTTCCCAATCGTGCACCGTAATCGCCGTCCGTAATCGTGCACCGGTTCCTCCCATCGGGTCAAGGCCGGACAAGGGAGAGCGGTCGACGATAACGGGCGACGATTACGGTCGAGGAGTGTGCCCTCCTATATGTCTCCTGCCGAACGAGCACATCAGTTGATGCTCGTCACGGCCCGTTCGTGTTCCGGGCGGATTGTGCGGGAATCCCGAACCGCTCGATGAACGCCCGCGCGAACTTGGGATTGTTTTGCAGCGAGTGCTTCGCTGTCTCGGATGTGCTCGGATTGAACTGGATGTGGAACCCGAGCCGCGGCCAGAGCCTCTTCGGCAGACGCCCTTCGAGCCGGCCCTTGCCGGCGTGGACCGTGCCGTCGCAGCCGTGCAGGAAATCGGCCATCAGGTGGCAGAACTCCGGATTGTCTCCATCGGCGCCGCAGGCCCATTCGGGCACGGTAAGCGGCACGTTGTTCGATACGGCGAGCTCGCAGACGAACACGATGTTCGGCCGCAGGTTGGAAACGAACTTCTCGGGCGTGTCCAGCTTCACCCTGCCATTGTCATACTTGTCGAACCCGATAAAATCGGGCTTGCGATCCCCGTCGCGCAGGGGCAGGGCCTCGCGCCAGACGGCCGCCGGCGTTCTGTCCGTCTGAACCAGATTCAGATCGAAAAGGAAGAACCCCGGCACGCCCGCTTCACGGGCGACCTGGTCATAGATCCCGGCGTACCGGTTCCAGGCCTGGCGTGCATAGCGGGCGAAATCGAGGTTTCTCGGGAGGAACATGTTGTATTCGCCGCCCCATCCGCCATAGAAGCCGATGACCACCCGTTTCATGCCCTTCTCGCGCAGCTTGACCAGCTCGCGGGCCGCTTCCATGATGACGCGGTCCCATTTCCCGTTCACGCTTTCCTGCCAGCGCCGCCGCGCGGTGGCCTCGTCCATGTAGTTACCTGCTGAGGGCCGCGAGCTTCCCAGCACACCGGCGCTCGTCAGCTTGTTGAGAGGGCCGAACGCAAAGAACCAGGTCTTGGGCACGGAACCGGCGGATTTCTGCTGCCGCGCTGTGATGTCCGCCAGAAAGCGCCGGGCCTCGCCGGGCTGCAGTGCCGGATTGTGGCAATAGGTCTTGCCGCCGATGGGCTGCCGTCCGATGTTCACGGAGTCCGAACCGTAGCGCATGAGCAAATCCCATTCGCGGCCGCGACCCGACTTCTCGACCCCGAACAACGCGTACGGGTCCGGCGGTGCGTAAACGGAGCTGGGTTGCCGCGCGATCTCTTCGGCCGGCGCGGGCTTGGTTTCGGCCAGCACTTTTACCATGCCAGCCGCGCCGACCCCGGCGATCGCCACGGCCCCCGCCACCGCCGCCGCCGTCTTCACTTTCGCCCACAGGATCATTTTCATCGCGCCTTTGGCAATGCCCATGGGCACGCTCGCCGCCACGGCCCCGCCAGTCACCGCGCCCATGGCCGCCGCATGACACGAGGCCGCCAGCCCCGCCGTGGCCGCCTCGGCCGCCTGCTCGGCCAGGTGCACGGCGAGCGCCGCGACCGGTATCACCGCGCCACGCCGGGCCAGGTTGCGCCGGAGGCCTTCGAGCCCGCGCGCAATGTGTTTCCTGGCCGCTTCCTCGGAGCAGCCGATGGCGTGTGCCACTTCCCGCTGGGACATGCCCTCGAGAAAGCGCAGCACCACCGCTTGCCGATAGCGCTCGCGCAGACCCGAGATCGCCTCGTTCAGATGCTCTTCGATCCCGGTCCACCACGAGAGGCCGGATTCCGTTCTGTGTTCCGCTTCATGCATCGCTACTGCCTTCTGTTCCCGCCGCCGCCGGCGCGCCGCTTCACGCCGCATGTTGGATACCACCGAGTTCGCCGTCCAGAAGAGCCATGCGGCCACGGCACGGCGGTTGCGTATCCTGCGCGCCCGTTGCGCGAGCATGATGAAGACCGCCTGCGCCGCATCCTCCGCCTGCGCCGCGTTCCCGCCCAGCCCGCGCCGGCACGCGGCAAAGACCATGCCGGAATGCCGCCGCACCAGGGCCTCGAACGCCGCATCGGAGCCGGTCTCCACAAAACGGGTCACCAGTTCGCCGTCACTGCCCTGCGTTGCGTCACCCATGGCCAAACGCACTCCTCACCAACATAGATTCCGCCGAACGCGCCTACCGGACAGAAAAACCGACATGGAGCGGCTTGCCCGGAATGCAACCAGCATACAAAACCGGGCTGGCGGGTCAAAGCGCTCTTTCATCGGCAAGAAGCACTACGGCGTGAGCAACCGCGCGATCGCGCTCGCACTCGAGGGCAGGGCCGAATCGTCGGGGGCGCTGCGCACCGTGCTGAACAACCTGTGCCTCACCGACCTGATCGCCAAGCGCATCCACTTTCCGAACGAAAGAAGGGGTAGGTTCCATTTCGTGACCAGGAATGGAATCCAATACCTATAGGGCAGAAGTCAGAGGTCAGGCAGAACGCCATGCTTGCTGAGAAGCCGCTGACCTCTGATCTCCGACATCTGATCGCTGGGTTGCGGGCGAAGCCCGCATTGGTCCTATCAGCGGCAGTGCTGATTGCCGCAGTCACAGAATTGTTGGACACGCGCACACCGCTAGAATCGACCACAAGGTTGTTGGAAATCTCAACACCCGTGTTCGACGACCCGGTCCATTTCAGCCGCGTCTTTCGAAAAGAGACCGGCATGAGTCCTGCTCAGGCCGCCCGTAGACGCGCCCCTGAGCGCGCATCCGGCGTCCGGCCCATTCCGGGGTTGACGCACCCGTGGCCATGCGTCACACTTACATTGCTTAATCAATGTAATCCATATCCGGCGGGAGCGGGGCGGCGAGCGGGAGGATCCCATGACACAGACGACATCACAGGCGGAGCCGGGCGTGGCGCTGCCGTTGCCGGGCATGGACCCGAGGCAGGCGCCACCCTGGTGGCTGACGAAGCCGAATGAGATTCGAGACTTCCTCGAATCGCTCGAGGGGGTGGAGGTTGAGGAAATCGGGAGGACGGCAGGCGGCCGCGTGCTGGTGGCGGCCGCCTGGGGCGAGCGCGAGATGCTGCCGGGCGCGACCTCGAGCAGCTTGTGCCAGGCGCTTGCGGGGCGCGATCCGACCGCGTTTTACGGCAAGGGCGAGCGGCAGCGGCAGGTGCTGCTGTTCGTGGGCGCCACGCATGGGACCGAGTTCGAGGGGACCGTCGCGATGCTCAACTATCTGAACATCGTGGTAACGGGCCAAGACCTTCTCGGGCGCGAGTGGCCGGCGATGGCCGAGGAGGGCCGCAAGCATCGGTTTCTGATCATCCCGCTGCTGAACGTTGACGGCCGCGAGCGCGCGCTGGACCACGTGAGCTGGATCAACGTGAACCCGGACTACTTCTCCATGATCACGCAGGGCATGCACCAGAGCGGCGAGATCGTGCGTTGGCCCGCCTCGAAACTGTATCAGCCGATGACCGCCGCGGATTTCCGGATTGTGGGCACCTACATGAACGACGCCGGCATCAACCTGTGCGGGGAGCCGCCGCTCGGCGCGGACGCGCAGCCGGAGACCACGGCGCTGCTGCGTTATTGCCGGCGCGAGAAGCCGGACGGCGTGCTGTTCTCGCACTCGAACAACGGCACGCTGGTGCTGTCGCCCAGCGCGTTCATCCCGTCGCATTACCGCCAGCGCGTCGCGCAGATTGCCGCGCTGGTCGGCATGCGGTGCCGCCGCGCCGGGCTGGCCAAGAGCGGCATCACCCAGCGCCCGGTCGAACAGTCGGGCGAGGTCTGGAGCCAGGAGCCGATGGTCTACCACGCCTGCGGCGCGTTGCCGCTGGTGAGCGAGTTCCCGCAGGGCTGGCTGAACCGGCCGGACAGCCACCGGGACATCCTCGATATCGGCCTGCATGTCATTGACGAAATCTGCGCGTTCGGCAGCCGGTACCGGTTCCGGCCCACCGATCCGCCGACCGGGGCTTGAGCGCGGTGAGCTCGAACCACGCACACAAGACCACGGTGCCGGTGGACAGCATCTATCGCAGCGGGATCAACACGGGGAGGGCACGATGAGCAGCCGGATAGACCCGGCCAGTCCGCTTCCCAAGTATGCGCAGCTTCAGCAGATTCTGAAGGAGCGCATCGCGAGCGGCC
>JAFGHX010000102.1 GCA_016929905.1 Kiritimatiellia bacterium | reverse complement strand
TCGCACTCGTAATCTCGAATCAAACGCGGAGCGGGGGCGACAGAGAACCGCTGCGGCTCCGCCGGGATCAGAGATTACGAGTGAGATAACGATCGGGGAAAGCGGAGGATCCCCTCTCTGTTCCTAAATCGCACTCGTAATCTCGAATCAAGCGCGGAGCGGGGGGAGGCTGCGAATGGTCAATGCCGCAGCCCGGCTGTCATTCTTCCGCATCCTGCCGCAACCAGTCTTTCACGGGGATCTTCACGAAATCGCGGGGGCCGGGCGGCGCCATGAATTCGCCGGGCGCGTACCAGAACTCGAGCGTGTTCAGGTCCGCCACGACCGTATGTACGGTCAGCGGCACGCGCACCGCGCCCATCGCCTTTCGCCCGACAGTGAAGTCGACCGGCTGTCCGCGCCGGGTCTTGGCCTTGACGACGTTGAACATGAGTTCGGAACGATAGGCGGTCGCCCCGACCAACGGCGCGCCGGCGGTCGTCCGCACCACGCTGTCCCTCTCGCGTTTGCGGTAGCGGTTCGTGCACGTGATCATCTGGCGGTTCAACTCGTTGGCGACGTCCTCCGGCCGTCGCACCGTCGCATAGGACGGCTTGGCCGGGTCGTTGTTGTACTCGAACACGAGCGCCGGCGTTGTGCCGTCGGTGACCGGCGCTGCCAGCAGAATGTTGTTGTCGAACATGGGCGTGCATGCCGTCAGAACCGGCAGCGCCTGTTCCTCGAGGTTGCGCGGCGCGCAGGTCTCCATCATTCGGCGCAGGACCAGCAGCCTGGGCACATAGGCGTTGCCGAGCGGCCGCAACGGGAGAAAGACGTCGTGCACGGCGACAAAGACGCCGTGCTCGTTGATGCCCGTTATGCAGCCGATCAGGCCGGGCGCGGAGACCGTTGCCCAGGCCTTCTTGCCGGGCATCCGTCTGTGCACGAGGATGAGCTGGTGCGCGAAGAAGGCCTTTGTCGCGGGGAAATCGAAGTTCCGGCCGACCCAGACGTGCTGTTGCGCCGTCAGCGTGCCCCATGCCGCGAACGAGGAGCAGGCATGCCGGTACCAATCGCCCGCCGTGTTGTAGGCTTTGAGATCGTCCGGCGTGAGCGGCCGGCCCAGGCCGGGCGGCACGGCCTTGTCGCCGAGCCGGTCGATGACGCCGTCGTAGATGCCGCGCAGCTCCGCTTCTTCGTCCGGGGTCCAGACGAACCGTTTGACGAGCGGCAAAACGATCTTCTCGTAATTCGCGTGTTCGGCGATGAGCAGGTTCGAGCCGCAGACGGCGTCCACCATGTCCACGACGCCCTGGGCCAGCAGGCTGCCGTGCGCGAACCCGCGTCGGTAGGGTTCTCCCCGCAGCGTGAGCACGCGTACCCCTTCCACGAGCGTGAGCGCGCCGTGCGCGGTCGCGTCTGCCGTTTCGGCCGGCGGCGCCTTGACGCTAACCTCGGAGAGCAGGGCGCAGCCGGGGCATACGGCCAGCGCGAGGATGACCGACAGCCGGCGCGCGTGCGCCCGTGGCGATGGGCGAAATACGTGTTTCCGTTTGTTGCGAGTGTTCATGGGGCACCGTTCAGTTCGGCAAAGATCCCGGTGGTGGTGACCGTCCGCACGCCTTACGGCGTTAACTACAAACGGCATATCTGGTGGTTTCTGCCGTTTGTAGTCAAGCCCGTACCTGAACAGAGTATAGCGGTTCTTACGGTCGTGAACACAACGAATGGTCGCAGCCCAAGGTTGTTTCGCGGGAGCGGCGTCGGCCGGGCGGCTTGTCTGTGTGTGGCTCCGGTTGGGTCGAGCCGATTGCGCTGTAAAGGCTCGGCGGCCAGCCGCCGAGCCGACCCCGCCAGAACGGACACCTTGTCGAGCACCTTGTCGAAGCGAACAGCGGACAGGATAGCCGCGAAAGGGCGCAAAGGACGCAAAAGGGGCACGCTTCGTTCTTGCCTGTGGCGCCGCCTTTGCTATACTACTCGCCGCGTCGGTGCGCGTGAAGGCGTGCCGAAGTCCTCAGCATTCGCGGTTGAGCCGCCCTGACAGAAGGAGGTGCGTCAGAATGAAACGATTGCCCCGTGTCATGGTTTCATTGCTGCTGATCGCCCTGATGGCCGGGGGCTGCTCGCTGACGATTCGGCATCGGCGCAGTGGGCTCCCGACAGACGACCCAGCCCGCGTGGCGGTGAAGCGCCGGCTTCGGTGCGGGGACCGGGTTCAGATCGAATTCTACGGTGTGCCGGGCCAGAACCGGTTTCAGGACGCGATCGACGACAGCGGCTGCGTACGGCTCCCACTGGTGAAGAGCGTGAAGATCGCCGACATGACCACGCGCGAGGCCGAAGTGTTCGTGGAGCAGGCCTACATGCAGGGCGGCTACTACCGCACCATCGACGTGAGCATCGTCTCTTTGAGTGCCGTGGCGGAAGTGGACCAGTGCTTCATTCGCGGCGAAATCAAGCGGCCCGGCGCGCTGCCGTTGCCCGTGAACATGACGCTGACGCAGGCGATCATCGCTGCCGGCGGCTTCACGGAATATGCGAACAGGCGCAAAGTGCAGGTGAACAGGGGCGACGCGCGTGTGTTCTACAGTATCGTGCGGATCGAAGGCGGCAAAGACGATGATCCGCTGCTGAGACCGGGGGACAAGATCATTGTGCACCGGCATTGGATGTGAACGGAACGCCGAGTACCGGAATTTGTCCCGCTTCGGCGCAGGCGGATGCGGGCGACCTGCTGCAGAGCGTTCTAGGCAAAGTGCTCGACAAGGTTTTCGACAAGGTCTCGGACACGGTCCGAGACGGAAGGAGACGAGACGTGGCGCGGAACGATCGGCAGGGCCTGGACCGGCTGCGCAAGGAGGCGGAACTGGGCAACACGGACGCGATGTTCGACCTGGGCATGATGTACGAGCAGGGCGAGGGCGTACCGCAGGACAAGCGGCAGGCGCTCACCTGGTTTGAGAAGGCCGCGGAACTGGGCGATGTGCGCGCGATGTACAACGTCGGCGTGATGTACCGGGAAGGGGACGGTGTGCGGCGCGACAGGAAGGAAGCGGTGAAATGGTTCCGGGAAGCGGCTGAACTGGGCGATCCCGGCGCCATGTTCAATCTCGGTATGATGTGCAGCAAGGGCGAGGGCATCCCGCGCAACCGGCCGGAAGCGCTGAAGTGGCTCGAGAAGGCGGCGCGGTCCGGGCACGTCGACGCGATGTTCAATCTCGGCGTGCTCTACGACGCCGGGCGCGGCGTGACGGAAGACGATCGGCAGGCGGTGAAGTGGTACCGGCGCGCGGCGGCGAGCGGCGACGCGAGCGCCATGAACAGTCTCGGCGTCATGTACGAAGAGGGCTGGGGCGTCGACCGGGACGACGCGCAGGCCGCGCACTGGTTCCAGAAAGCAGCGGCCAAGGGCGACAAGCTCGCCATGAAATCGCTCAGTGACATGTACGCCCAGGGCCGCGGCGTGACCCAGGACGCCGGCAAGGCCGAACAGTGGCGCAAACGCGCCAAGGCGGCGGGGTAGGGCGGGGGCAGTCTTGTCTCCGAGAACTCGTTCATGCGGGCCGGAATGCCCGCGCCACTTCAGATTTCAGGGAAGCAAGGCCCCCGGCGCGCTGCGCGGCGCCGGATATAACGAGGGTGGAAACTCTGTCGTAATCTTTGTCGATCCCGCCGCTGCGGCAGGGGTTCTCGAGCAAGTTCTCGAGTAAGTTCTCGAGCAAGTTTCAGGGCAGGCGCATACCGCACGTCTCACGCCAATTCCCGCAAGTAGTTGAACGCGTCCGTCTGCGGCTCGCCGGGCCGGGCATGCGACAGATCGGTGTAGGTGCCCGCGCACGCAGGGGCGGGGATGGCGAGTACCTTCTCCGGGAACAGGCAGGTGAGCGCGCCGTCCTGTTCGACGGTGAACCGGGCGCCGCGGCTGTCGCGGATCTGACCGGCGGCGGGCAGCCGGTAGCGGGACGAGAGCAGCGGGATCCGGCCGTAGACGAACACTTCGCACAGCCCGCCGCAGCGCGCGAGCAGCGCGTCCAGCGCCGCGCGGTCGAGCTCGACCCACGCCGTCACCCGCTGCGCGCCGAGCGCGGCCAGCTCCTGCACTGCGGCCGAGTTGCAGGCGGGCAGTGGAAAGGTTGCCGTGATCAGACCGGGAGCCAACCCGTCCAGCAGGTCGAACCCGAACAGGGACGTCACCCGGAACCGGCGCGCGCCGCGGGCGGCCAGTGCCCGGACTTGCCGCCGCAGATCGGCGAGTTCCCCTTCCGTGCAGAAATCGGGCAGCACCGCTTCCTCTTCGGGTGTCGACCAATCGGAGATGGCTCGTGCCGTGACGGAGCCCGGGACCGGGTTCCGCTCGGCGCCGGGTAGGCGCACCACCGCGGCGGGTGGGAGGGGCGGGTTCCGACAAGGCTCGCGACAAAGGGCCTGCCTGGCGAGCTCGGCGCGGTCGCGCCAGGCGGCCCGGACAGCATTCGCGTCAACGTGTGTTTCCGCCCAATCCCAGAACGCGCGGCGCAACGTCTTCAGCCGGCTGGCAGGCAGGAAGACCTGCGGCGGCACGCTGACGGCGACGCGGCCGGCGTCGAATCGTGGCGAGCGGCTCCGCCGGAATTCGGACGCCACCTGGTCGGCCGTGAGCGGGTGCTTCTCCGCGTGCTGGAGTTCGAGTGTGCCGGTCCAGGCGGCTTCGGTGCCCGCCACACGGACGCAGATGCAGGCGTCGCGCCCGGCGGCCGGCACCGCGGGCAGACTCGCCCGTGGCGGAGAGGCTGGCCCGCCATCGGGCGTGCATGGCGACTCTGCCGGACTCAGCGCGATCTCCAGATCCACCGTCGCGGGCGCTTCGGGCAGAGCGGCAATGCGGGCCGTCGCGTCTGCGGGTTCTTCGCCCAGCTTGTAGACCAGCGCCTTGGCTGGCACCTCGCGGTCGAAGTGGATCCAACAGGTCTGGTCTTTGCGCGCACGCGCGGCGGGCCGGCCGTCCACCGTGAGGCGGGTGAGCGTGAGGGTTGGGCCCTCGTCGCCGGAATCGGGCTGGATCCGGATGCGGTCTTTGACCTGGAGCGGGCGCGTCAGCTTCACCTGGAACCGGCCCGCGTCGGTCTCCAGGACGCGGCCGCAGAGCAGGCCGCTCGCGCCGAGCGCGCGGTGCTGGATCACGTGCGTGAGCTCGGCGGCAGACCGGAAACCGGCTGCCCACTTCCGGCCGAGCGCGCCGCCCAGGACGTGTCTGGCCTGTTTGAGCGTTTCGGGCCCTGCGTCCGGCGCGGCGTCGAGCATGAGGCGGTAGGCGGCAACGACCCGCCGCACGTAATCCGCTTGGCGCAGGCGCCCTTCGATCTTGAACCCGGCGATTCCCATGGCGCGCAGCACGGGAATCGACTCCAGCGTGTAGAGGTCCTTGGTCGAGAAGAAGAAGCCGTTGCCGGAATCCGAGAAATAACGGCGGCGGCAGGGCTGCTTGCACTTGCCGCGGTTGCCGCTCCAGCCGCCCATCCACGAGGAGAATAGGCAGGCACCGGCCCGGCTGCAGCAGAGCGCGCCGTGCACGAAGACTTCCAGTTCGATCGCGCAGTGCTCTCGGATCTCGGCGATTTCGGCAAAGGTGATCTGACGCTCCAGGATGACGCGCGCGATGCCCATCCGTTCCGCCACACGCGCGCCGGCGCTGTTGTGGATGCCCATCTGCGTGGAGGCGTGGATCGAGAGAACGGGGAAATGCTCGCGGATGAGGCGGACGACACCCAGATCCTGCACGATCACCGCGTCGGGCCGCAACACCGCGAGCTCGGCCAGCATCTCGAGCACGGCATCGAGTTCGCCTTCCTTGACAAGCGTGTTGAGCGTGACATAGACCTTGCGGCCGTGCTTGCGGGCATAGGCCACCAGTTTCGAGAGCTCGGCGGGCGTGAAATTGCGGCCGCGCTCGCGCGCGTTGAACCGGGCCAACCCCGCGTAGACCGCGTCCGCGCCGGCGTCGAACGCGGCGAGCCCCGCGTCCAGCGTCCCGGCCGGGGCGAGGAGTTCGGGGTTGTTGGGATGGTCGGTCATCGTGTGCGAGGCATTGTAGTGGGTGGAAGGGGTTCAGGGAAGTCCCGGTTTGGGGTGGAGGGGAGTTGCCCGCGAAAGCGCGCGAAAAGCGCGCGAAAAGGGCGCGAAAGGGGAGGGAAAGAGGAGGGAAAGGGCGTTGCGGTCTTGCGTGGCCTGTCTGGCTGAGCTGAGGTTGTTGCGGGAATCGAAAGGATTGCCGCAACGTGACGGTGCCCGTGCCAATGCGGCGTGTTCGGCACGGCAATCCTCGATTCCCGCAACGAAGCCGTTCAAAGGAGGCCTTTGCGGTCAGGATGCTCTGCGTCTTACTCTTAGAATAGAAGCGATATCAGACTCCCATACCGGCGCGCGGGCCGGCGGCGTTTGGGCGGCTCGGCCACCGATGGGCGGGGCAGGGCGAGCAGCTTCGTTCGCTTCGCCGAGGGCAGCGGTTGCTTGTCCTTGTTGCGCCGGAACCCGCGTGCCGCGCGTTCGGAGAAGTGTTTGACCGCCCACCAGAACGCCTGGCGCGCGCGCGTATTGACGCGCTGGTTCATGATGTGCAGCACCGGCCTGTTGTAGGGCAGCGCGAACACGCGCCGGTGCTCGGGCAGGGCCTGCCCTTCCCGCACGAGCCCCACGGCGCGGGCCGGTGCGCGGATTTCGACATCCGTCACGTCGTGCACCCGCTCGGGCATGGCCACGCGGCAGGCGATGCCCGTGCGGTCGGCGAGAATTCCCTGCAGCGCACGCAGCGTGAGCATGTCGTCTCCTACGAGCACGAGACTCTTGAGCTCTATCATCATCTCACGCTGCGCAACAACCACGCGCTGCAGGATTCGTTCAGAAAGCGCTTCCGCGGCCAGCGCGGCGGCGGCGTCTAACTCGCGCAGGCCGGGATGGGTCGACGCCCAGTGGAAGAGCGGCAGCCGCTGGATCGTCTTGTCCCACGAGACAGGGGTCAGGATCTCTTTCCACTCGTTGACGCAGTCGGCCACGGCCGCCGGCGGGATCCGGAGGTGCGCGCCGATCCACTCCAGCACGTCGGCGCTGCCGCCCTCGACCCGCGTGGCATACTCCATGGTCGCCTCCGAAAAGAACGCGCAGCACGTGTTGCGACGGTCCACGTCGATCACCGCCGCGCCCTGTTCCTTCTCTTCGCGGGCGAGAATGTTGGCCGCGGCGGTCCAGGGCGACATCACCGCGTCGACCCGGATGCCGATGTCGGCGAGCCCGTCGACGATGCCCTGCGCCGTGCCCTGCTCGGCCAGGATCAGATACGCCTCCAGCTTCAGGGTCTTGGTCGTCGCACCCACCGGATCGGCCAGCCGCCGCCCGCTGTCGAGCACGAAATGGTGCGGGATCAGGTCGACGACGACGGATTGGGACCGGGCCACCTCCTGCCGAACCATTTCTTCGAGACGCGCCACGTGATGGGCCGTCACCTTCGGCGTCCGCAGCCCCGGGATGCGCGGGTCGAAATCGATCGCAATCGTGCGCGAGTCGCCCCGACTGCCGCAGCACCACGGCGGCAGGCACAGGAAAAACCGACCGTAGTCCAGCGGGGTGGTCCCGCGCAGCCCGCGCCAGCACTTCTCCAGCGCGGCGTTGATCTGGCTCAGCGACGGCGTGTGGTGGCGGAACGTGTCGATCGGCACGTGCTTCGCCCGGATCGGATAGACGGCGCCGGTCTTGGGGTCCAGGTGCAGGATCACGATCTGCGCCCAGTCGTCGCCGACCGAGGCCGCCGCGATCGTGGTCTCCGCCTTCAGCTCGAACATCACCTGCTTCTTGCGTCGGATAGATTGAATCATGTTTCCGTCTCCTCGTTGAGTATGAAACCGTAACGTTCCGGCCGCGTCATCGCGCGCAACTCCCGGATGCGTGCACGCCGCGCGTCCGCCCAGGCCTGCAGATTGCCGCTCGGCGTGTGCGTCACCGTCACCAGCGGCGTGCCGCATACCCGGCAGAAACTGCCCGGCGCCAGCCGTGCGCCGCAGTCCGGGTTCGGACAGGACGACTCGAGAATCTCGTCACACTCCCCGCAGATCGTTTGGTCGTCGAGCGGCGCCTCCACCAGCGTCGGCCTGTACACCAGACGACCCTCGATCACCTGCGGCACGTTGCGCGGACAACTGTCCAACGGACAACGCTTCAAGACCAGCGCCACGCCCGGACCGATTCGGCGCGCCTCCAGCGGCAGCGCTTCCGCGTCCAGACCCAGAACCTGCGCGATCGCCAGCACCGTCGGCCGCGCCAGCGCGTCACGCCGGCCCGACTCGAACATGCTCACCGCCGACTGCGTGCATTGCACCGCGCGGGCCAGATCCGATTGCGTCATCCGCTTCGCACGGCGCGCTTCGCGCACAATCTCGTGAACGGCTCTCGGCTCTTCAGACACGGCTAGCAGCCCCCTTTTGACCAGCTTGGGTGCGAGGCTATCACGCGTCCAGATCGAAATCAAGAAAAAAATCAAAAAAAATAAAGTACTTGATATACCGGAAAGCCGAGGTTTTGCGCCAGGTTTGTATCAAGCGGTGCACTTGCCCATCCCGTGCGGGCTCCGCAGGCAGGGCCTGTCCCCAACGCGCGTGTCCCCAACGCCGGCCCCGACGCAGTGCTCTTGCCTGTCCCCTGCGGGCACCGCAGGCACCGCGGGCAGGGCCCGCGGGCAGGGCCTGTCCCCAACGCGCCCAACGCGGGCAGGGCCCGTCCCCCAATTCTGTCCCCCCATCGGCCCGCCAGGGACAGGGTCGGTCCCCTCGGTCGAGCCCCCGACACCTGGCACCCGATAGCGATCCATCGCCGCGGGTTGTCCCGGCCGCCACTGGACCGGCGGGCGCCGTTGTGCTAGGCTGCTCGTGAACGAGCGGGCGGTCGAAAGGAGGGTACGGGGCGGTGCAGGTCCTGAAGAAGATGGAATGGGAGCGGATCCGCCACGCGCTCGACAAGCTGGCGTTCTTCGAGGGGTTCTCGCCGCAGGCGAAGCGCCGGCTGCTCGACAACCACGCGGAACTCGTGGTGTGCGCGGCCGGCGAGCATGTGGTGGAGAAGGGGGGCAGCGGCTCTTCCTTCTATATTCTGCTCTCCGGCACGGTCAGTGTGGTCGTGGAAGAAGGCACGCCGCCGGTCGCCAAGATGAAGCCGGGCGAATCGTTCGGCGAGATAGCCTTTCTGACGGACACGCCGCGCAACGCGACGGTGGTCGCCGATGAGAACGTGATTCTGATCCGGATCGACCGCACAATGTTCACGGCGATGACCCCGGAGCTGCGCGAGAAGTTCAAGGACCAGTTCATCCGGAAACTGGTCGCCACGATCACCCGCATGAACCGTGCGTTCTCCGACCAGTCGCGCTGAGGCGGGGACGGCACCGTCATTCGTCTGGGGGGGGGGGAAGGCAGGGCGGCAGGTTGGAAGAGAGGAAGAGTGGAAGAGTGGCGTTTTCAGATGACCGAGGACTTCCTTCCCCATGGAGAGCGTCTCGCCACGTCGGCGACAAAGTCGCCAAGTGGCCGCTTGCGCCGCAGGCGCGACGCGGCGAGCCGGACCACCCGCAGATCGCTCCTTTCTGTCGTCTGATGTCGTTATGCGCTTGGGGCCACGGTGGGGGATGGTGTACACTGGCGGCCTAAGCATAATGGCGCTTCTTGCTGCATAGAGGGCGGAGGGGATGAGGACGAGCAAGACAACCCGACTGCGTCCCTTCGGGACTACGTCGTGGCAGGAGAGTAAGACGAAGAGTATTGGCTTGATGCTCTTGGCGCTGATGATGGTGGCGGGCTGCACGACGAAGCAACCGCCGAAACCGGTGCTTCAGAATCGGTCGCTGCCGCGCGGCAAGCCGGGCTGCGGGATCGTGGTGGCGTTGACGGGCATCACACAGCCGCATCTGGTTCGTCTGAGCGTGGATGAGAACGGGCTGGTCGCGCTCCCGGAACTGGGCATGGTGCACGTGGCGGGCAAGACGCCGCGCATGGCGGCGCAGGACATTCGCGAGCTGTACATTGCGAAGGGAGTCTATGCCAACGTGACGGTGCAGGTCGCCTTTCTGGATGAACACCATGTGCCGAGTGCGGGCGCACCCGAGGCAGGCGGTGTGATTCCGCAGACCACGCTGCATCTTGCCGCGGTGCGCGCGATGCAGATCGCGAACAAGGAAGCGCAGCGCAAGTACAAGGTGGCCCCGTTCAAGGCCGAACACGGCGTCGCGCGCCTGCGCCAGGACCGCTGGCACTGGCATGGGGTGATGGCGCTCGGGAAGTACGAGTTCGTGGCGGACATCTCGTTCAATCGCGACGGGACCGACCCGGCGGCAAGCGTGCAGGCCTTCGCGCGCGAGAAGGTCAGACGCGGGGAGCGGTGAGTCCGCAGCTTGCGCTCAGGCCAATCGTGTGCGGTTCTTGCCCGCGAAAGGGCGCAAAAAGGGCGCGAAAGGGAGGTCTCGCTCGCCCGCCTTGGCGACTCGCTCGAGCTTGCGGAGGTCGCAAAGGCGGGCTGGCTCTGCGGCCGGGAAGTCTCGGCGAGCAAGAGTTGTTGCGGGAATCGAAAGGATTGGCGCGCGGCAGGACTGTGAGAAGTAGCCAAGCGCGGACGGCCTCGCGCCAATCCTCGATTCCCGCAACGAGCGCCTTCAGAATGGAATTAATGAAAGGCGGACGCGGCAACTTTGAGTTGTTTGCGCCGTGTGGGGCGCGGTTCCCGAAACGACTGAGTCGGCGCAAACCGTTCAAAGTTGCCGCATGACCACCCAGCGACCCGCTGCTCACCGAATGGCTTTTCGCGTCCCTTTCGCGCCTTTTCGCGGGCCGTTCCGCCTGGTCTCGAACGAGCGACTCAACACTGCCCGGACGGGCCGCTTACTCGGACTTGGGCGGCGCCGTCTTCACCAGCAGCGCGGAACCGTAGCCCACGACCCCGTCCTTGCTGCCGCCCCGCGCGTCGCCGGAATTGGCGTAGTGCAGGATCCGGACCGCGTTCGCGCCGCGCGCCTTGGCGAACAGCAGGGCGGTACCGACCCCGCCGCGCGCGCACAGCGCCGTCTGCAAGCCGGGCAGCGCGGCTTCCTGCTGCTGCAGGTGCGCGTAGAGCTTCTCGATGTCCAGCCCGCGCAGCACGTCGAGCGTGGCCCGATCGAGCTTGTTCGCCACCGCGTAGGGCGGGTAATGCGACATGTCCGTGCTGGCCAGCACGAACACCTTCTTCTCGCCCGCCGCCGCCGTAATGGCGTCGGCCAGGATCCGGCAGTTGGCGGGGCTCGGCTCGCCGAACAGGACCGGCACAATCTTGCAGGCCCGGCCGTAGTACTGCAGGAACGGGAGCTGCACCTCGACGGTGTGGTCGCGGTCGTGCGCCTGCCTCACCGCGCGGATGCCCGGGTTGAACGCGAGCATCTTGTCCACCATGTCGCGGTCGACGGGCACCTTGCCCAGCGGCGTCTCAAACGCAGCGACGGGGCAGAGCAGGGCGACGACGCCCGGCATGTGGCTGTCGTGCCCGATGATGACGGCGGTGTCGAACGCCGTGTCGGCCAGCGCTTTGTAGGTGTAGGCGGCGACCGGCGCGGAAAACACGTAGCCCGCGTGCGGGGCGAGCGCGGCCAGAATCTCGCCGCCCGCTTCCTGGGCGGGCACCTTCTCGACATAACCCTTGACCTCCGCGCGCAACGCTGCGGCCGAGCCCGGGTAGAACCGGCCGGCTACCGCCGGGCGGCGAACGGTTTCCTCCTGGCCCTGGCCGTCCGGCCCGCAGCCGGCCAGTAGGACGAAGGCGGCGGGGACGAGGTAATGCAGCCGGGTTCGGTGTGTGATCATGGGCGTGCTCCTGTTGGTCGGCGCGATCTCCTTTCGTCATCATCCTCGCTCCCATCGCCCGAGTCAATCGCCGATTGACGGGGAATGGCGCCCGTGAAAGAAATTGACACTGGCGCGGTCACCCCATAAGCTCTTGGCCGGACCCGCGCGTCGCGCTGAATGGCGCCGATGCGACATCGAAAACCGAGAGAGTGTGTGCGTCCGTTTGTTTCGTTCAACGAGGGTAACGCTCATGCCGGACTCCGACCCTGAATCCGCTGCACGCCGGTGTCCCGACGGGTACGCGGCCGTGCCCGTACACCCCGATCAGGCAGATGGCCCGCTGCGGCTCTGCGTGCTGGTGCGTGGCGAGGCGGCGGAGGCGGGTGGGCATTTGGTCGCCCTGCGCGACAACCTGGACAGTCGGGTCTATCTGGGCTGCGTGACGGACGCCGGCGGGCTCGTGCGGGAATGGGTCGAGCTGTGGGTACAGACCGTATCCGCCGTGGCGGGGACGCCCGCCGCCTTTCGCGAAACGCTGAGCAATGCCGTTCTGGACGCACGCTGGGCGGCGACGGCGGAAGCCCTGACGGGGCTGCCGGGCGGCGGGGTGCTGACGACGGGCTGGGAACGGGCGCATCCGGCGCCGGTTTACGTCGATGTGGAGGCGGGGCGGCCCGTTTGCCCGACGGCCGGCTCGGCGGACGCGTGCTGGCGTCTGTGCGAGGACGACGCGCTGCTGGCGCACCACCAGTTGCCCGCCTACAGCACCACGCTGCATCGCTACCTGTATGTGAGCGGCGGCGGAAAGCCGTCGTTCGCGCCGCTCACGCCCGACGCGCCGACCAACGCGCATACGGTCGAGCCGGGCCAGGTGGCAGGGGAGGCGCCCGGCCTGGTGCCCCTGAACCCGGAAGGCGGCCTGCTGCTGGTGCGCCCGTTTTGCCCGCTGAGCCTGGACGACTATCTCGCCGTCTTGAGCGGCGGCACATGGGACGGCGTCGCGCACGGCCGCGCGCGGATCGATCCGGACGGGGCCGGCGCCCGGCTCGCCGACGCGCACGACTCGCAGCGCAGTTTCCTCGGATTGGAAGGGGCCGGCGGGCGTATGGTCGAAACGCTGCACTTGAAGCTGCGGCTGCTCGCGGCGCTGTTCGAAGCGGCGCGTGCGCTGGTCCGGCAGCAGCAGCGGCCGCTGCTGAACCTCACCAACGAATCGGTCCGTGTCGGATTTGCCGCGCACGGGTCCGCGTTGCCCTTTCTGTGGACGGCGGAACCCGCGCTGACCGATGCGGGCGACGCGGTGACGCTCCCGCTCAAATCGAGCGAAGTCCGCCATTTCCTCACGCCGTTGCGCGAGGGCGTGTCCATCTACCGGCCGGCCTCCGCGGGGCGCGCGATGCACGGGCGTGGCGTCGCCCGCATCCGCCAGTTGCTCGGCGACAAGCGCAAGGGCACCGTCATCGAGGGCACGCTCGAGACAACCGATGAGCTCGCGGTCGACCGCCACGACCTCGTGCGGCTGCGCTTGAACCTCGGCAAGGAAGCGGTCGATCTCTATGCGTACGTGGAGGAGGACAGCGCCCTGGCGCGCGGCGAACTGCGGTTCAGGAGCGTCGGGCACACGTTCGCCGAACCGGTCGCCGCGGCGCTCAAGACGGCCGAAGGTGTTCCGCTCCAGAACACGCCGTTCGAATCCATGCCGCTGCTCAGTACCCCGTGCGATCTCTATGCGCTCGCCGTGCTCGGCGCCAAAACACTGCTCGTCGATGCGAACACGAAGCTGTCGGTCGCCGTCGACGAACTCATCAGCCTCGCGCGAGAGGCCGGGGAAGGCGCCGCCGACAAGCGGTCATTGGCCCAACGGATCGCCTGGCTCTTCAGCCAGGACGAACGGTGGCGCGCGTCGATGGGGCCGCACCGGCTCGTCGCCGAAGCATTGACCCCCGACGAGGCCTTCGCCTATGTGCCGCCCACCCTCTGGTGGGACGCGTTGGCGATGCTCGTGCGCATGCTGCCCGGCGTGAGCGGGTTCAGCGCCTGCCGCGATTACGGCGACGCGCGGCCCGGCGCCCTGCACGAGGTGTTCGACCGCGCCGCCCAGGACGCGCGGGAACTCGCGGCCAAGACGCGCGGCCTCATCGTGGCCGACTGGAAGTTCAACAGGGAAATCCACAATTTGATCGACGGGTATATCGAGAAGGTGACGGTTGAGGCGTGAGGGTGGGCCGGAAGCCGGCAATCAGCCCCCAGGGCTCCGGTCCGTGTCAGTCGGTGTTCGTCCGTGTCAGTCCGTGTCCTGCGCGTGTGATGTGGGGTTCGAGCAAGTTCTCGAGGAAGTTCTCGAGTAAGTTGCGGATCAAGGAGAGAGATATGAAACGATGCATCGGGCTGGCGGTGTTGGGTGTTGGGCTGGCGATGATCGTGCCGCTCGGCTGCAGAACCATGCCGCGTGCACGCGGCTATACCGTGACGGTGAATATGTCCGATTCCATGGCCGACTCGGCCGGCATGTTGCCGTCGGTCGAGGTGCACATCATCGCGCTCGACTCCGTGAAGGGGCGGCTGCTGCAGAGCCTGTCGATGGGCGACTACTGGAACCCGAACCGCAAGAAGGACCCGTACATCAAGCACGTCATGCATTTCGGCGCAAACCATCCCAAGGTCCAGGTGCTCCAGCACGACGACGGCGTCTGGCGCCGGTGGGCCGCGACAGGGGCCGAACACCTTTTCGTGCTGGCCGACCTGCACGGCGTCTTCGAGGACAAGGAGGACGTCAAGGACCCGCGCCGGCTCATTCTCCCGCTCGACCCCGCCCGCTGGAAAGCGCGCGAAATCCAGCTCGTGATCGAACCGAACGGCGTCTTCTGCGTCACCTCGCGCCTGCCGCGCGCGCAGTGAGCAGGGCCCGGATGCCGGCAGGAGTCCGGTCACGCATCAATCATCGTCGCAATCGGGCATCGACATCCGCGAGTTGTGACGCACTCTTCCCTCCTTCCATTCTTCCACCCTTCCACCCCTCCACCCTTCCACCCCTCCACCCTTCCACCCCTCCACTCTTCCACCCTTCCCGTCCCCCGGTCCTCCAATCCTCCAGTCCGCCGATCCCTCTCTCTCCGAAATAAGGCTTGTCGCCGCGATTGGCGGATTGCTATAGTCGGGGCTCGGCCGAGGTGTGCATACGCCCGACATTTTGGGGCAACGCCCCCGGACGCGGCCGTGTGTGCAGCGGTCCCGGCCGACTCGGAAAGGAGCAGGCGAGCTTGAGTGCCGCACCAACTGATTTCGCCCGGAAGGTGACGGAGACGGCCGGCCGGCTGCGGATGGTGCAGATCAGCTTTGCCGATGAGTCAGACGAGAAGCGGCAGGAATACATCGCCGAGGTGCTTGACCGCGCGCTGGAGTCCGTGCTGCCGGACCGGCGCCGCGAGTTCCTGAGCGCGGTGCAGGACTGCTTCCCGCTGTGGGAGACGAAACTGGAGGCACCTGCTCCGCCCGCGCCGGAGCCGGCAACGGCGGAGCCCGAGCCGCCGGAAGCGGTTATCGACCGGTTCCTGGAGCTGGCAAAAGGAATGGGCGGGCAGCAGAGGAAGGCGCTGCTGGCGCGCCTGAAGGAGGCGGGCCTGGCCCCGGCCCCGGCCCCGGCCCCGGCCCCGCGCCCGGCCGGCCCGACGCCGGAGACGGCGGCCGAGATCGTGCTCCCGGAAGAGACGCAGGAAGCGCTGCAGTACCTGATGCACAAGCTCGGAATCGCGAAGCTTGACCTCACGCGCGCGGTGAAGTTGCTCGTCCTGCTGGTCGAACACATGCACGTGGAGGACCAGCTCATGTGGAATACCTGGCGCACGATCGCGCCGCGGTCCGGGGTCAGGCGCCCCTGCGAGCTGGCTGCCGAGATGGGCCGCTTCGCCGGAGCCGACCGCGAGGTGTCCGCGCTCGACATCAAGAACCACGTGGAGGCCCTGCGCCGGTTGACCGCGTCGGTGATCGCCGGGATGGGTCAGGCCGGCACTCAGTTCGCGCGCAACTACCTGGCCAAGTTTACGCCGCAGGAGATCGAAGCACAGGTCATGCTCGAGGGGGGCGGCCTGCTTTCCAGCAAGGAATACAAGTGCTGGAACCGATACGTCGAGATGGCGCCCGAGTTGACGGAGCAGAGCATCGAGCACGCGATCCGCGAGACGATCGCGAAGTATACCGAGTCGTTGATGAAGAAGAGCGGGGGGTAGCGCGCGGCTGGAAGATCTGGAAGACTGGAAGGTTGGAAGGTTGGAAGGTTGGAAGGCTGGAAGGCTGGAAGGTTGGAAGGTTGGAAGGCGCCGCGTGGGGTGTCGACAAAGATTACGACGAAGATTTCGAGCAAGTTCTCGAGCAGGTTCTCGAGTAAGTTCTCGAGCAAGTTTTGGGAGGGGGGATAGGATTCATGGCGGTGACGGGAGAAGTGCATTGGCATGAGGGCTTGTTCCTGCAGCCGCACCATCTGCAGGCGATGCAGCGGCACCTGCAGGAGCGGCTCCGCGCGGAGCGGCGGCTGGCGTGGTCGTATCCGTACGGTGTGGTGGACATGCAGCTTTCGCCGGACGCGCTGGAAAACATGCTGATCCAGTTCGACCGGCTCCACGTCGTGATGGCGAGCGGCGTCGAAGTGCGGGTGCCGGAAGCGTGCGAACTGCCGGCACTGGACATCAAAGAGCCCTTCGAGTCCGGCCGTGGCTCGTTCACCGTGTATCTGGGCGTGCCGCTCTGGTATGGGGAGCGCGGCAACGTGGTCGACGGCGGCGAGCACGAAGACTGGCGCGTGAAACGGATCTATCGCGTCGCGGAAGTGGAGCGCCCGGACGAGAACACGGGCGAGAACCCGCAGGCCATGCGGTTGCGGCTGGTGAACGCCCGGCTGCTGCTCGAGGACGACGACCCGTCGGACCTCGAACTGCTGCCGCTGATGAAGATTGCGCACGCGGCGGGCGAGGACGTCGGGCTGCCGCGCCGGGACGCCGCGTTCATTCCGCCGTGCCTCACCATCCACGGCTCGCCGATCCTGCGGGATCTGCTGCGCGACCTGGCCAACCAGGTGGCGGCCAGCCGCAAGGAACTGGTCCTCCAGATCAGCCGCGGCGGCTTCTCCATCGAGAACATGCGCGGGGTGCAGTTCGAGCAGATGCTGCGGCTCGGGACACTGAACCGGTTCAGCGCGCGGTTGCCGGCCATGGTGCTGGCGCCCGCCACAACCCCGTTCGAGATGTATCTCGAACTGCGCGAATTGCTCGGCGAACTCTCGGCCCTGTACCCCGATCGCGACCAGTTCGAGGCGGCCGCCTACGACCACGACAGCCCCGCGCTCGCGTTCCAGGAACTGTCCTCCAAGATCCGGTCCATGCTCAGAGGCGCCGTCGCGCCGAGCTTCATGCAGATCCCGTTCGAGCCGGAGGGCGAGGCGCTGCTCGCGGCGCTGAACGAGGAGCATCTCACGCTGCCGAACGAATATTTCCTCGGGATCCGGACCCGGGAAGACCCGCGCGGGATGGCGACGGTGGTGGAGGACCAGGACAAGTTCAAGGTCATGGCCAAGAGCCTGGCCAGCCGCGCCATATGGGGAATCAAGCTTGCGCTGGAGCGCATGCCGCCGCTGGAACTGCCGTCGGAAGCCGGGCTCACCTATTTCCGGCTGCTGCGCGGCGAGAGCACGCGGATGTGGGACCGGATCGCGGAGGAGAAGGCCATCGCCATCCGCTGGCCGGGCATGGAGTCTTCCGATTTCAAGATCACGCTGTATATGACCGTTCCAAGCGACGCGGGGAACAGGAAGAAATGACGCTCGCTGACGTCTGCGAACCGGTGTTTCAGTATGTGTGCCGCCTCAACCGCATGGCGCGAATGGGGAGCAAGGCGGACTTTGCCGTCGTGCGCGGCGAGATCCTCGCCCTGTTCGGCCAGATGAAGAGCGCCGCCGGCGGCGCCAATCTCTCCGCGGCCTACGAGAAGGTGGAACTGCCGCTCATGTTCTTCGTCGATTCCATGATCGCGGAGAGCAAACAGGAATTCTCGGACCGCTGGAACAAGGAACGGCTCGCCTACGAACGTAACGAACTCGCGGGCGACGAGAAGTTCTACGATTTGCTGGACGAAACGCTTGCGGATGCGAGTGAGGCCGCCGCCGAGCGGCTCGTCATCTTCTACACCTGCATCGGGCTCGGCTTTACCGGCTGGTACGCCGGCCAGCCGGAGTATCTCGAGCGCAAGATGAAGGAGATCGCCGTCCGTATCCGCAAAGAGGTCAAGACCGACGATTCGGGGATGATCTGCCCGCAGGCCTACCAGAACCTGGACACGCGCGACCTGATCGAGCCCCCCGGCCACAAGCTGGTCGGCATCGCCATCGCGCTGGTCGGGCTGATCCTCGTGCTGTTCCTCACCAACGTCATCCTCTACCAGCAGGCGTCGCGCGACCTGTCCAGCGCGCTGCGCACCATCATCTCCCAAGGGC
>JAFGHX010000101.1 GCA_016929905.1 Kiritimatiellia bacterium | reverse complement strand
GGGGCGGCGTGGTCCGGCACCTGGCTTCCGGCGTGCTCGGGCCGAACGCGCCGCCGGCGTTCCAGCGGGACGGCCTCAGCCAGCGGATTGTCTGGGACGGGAAGGACGACCTGGGCGTGTACGTCCGGGAGCCCGAACGGACGCGTGCGCGCGTCTCGCTGGGCCTCAAGCCGGTGTTCGACAAGCTGCTCGGCATCAGCCACCCGAAGAATCTCCCCGGTTTCGTGCTCGGCATCGCCGCCGACCCGGACGGGGTCTACGTGTGGGTCCGCGGCCAGGGCGGGTTTGGCCACGTGACGATCCGCAAGTTCGACTCCGACGGCGGGTACGTCGCCACGCTGACCCCCCCGCCCTCGCATCTTCCGGAATCGAAGCTCGGCGGCCGGTCTTTCGTCGAGTACGAGCCGGGCCGCCGCAGCCATCACGGACCGCTGATCATGCAGGACATGGGCTACGCCGGAAACCTGCTGCCGGGCGTCGGCGGCAAGGGCGTGGTGGATTTCCAGCCCGCGATCGCCGGCGGCCGGATGTATTTCTGCAACGCCGGTCAGGGATACCGCTCCGGCCGCGAGCCGTCGAAGCTCTACTACCTGCACACGGACGGTTCCACGGACGTTCGCGGAATGACGGAACGGCCGTTCCTGCCGTTCGATGCGGGGCATGAGTACCCGCGCTTCGCCGCTTCACCCGACGGCCGCTGGCTCTACGCCGCCGGGCTCTCGGCCGGGGGCCGCCCGTCCGCCCCCGTGGTCATGCGCCTGAACGTCGAGGGCGAGGGTCCCGCCGAACCGTTCCTCGGGCGGATGACCCTGCGGGGGCGGAAAGCCGAGTTTCAGCAGGGAACCGGCCCGAACGAGTTCCAGAACCCGAGTGGGATCGCCTGCGACGCCCGGGGCCGCGTGTACGTGGCGGACGCCTTCAACAACCGGGTCCAGGTGTTCTCGGCCGAGGGCCGGCATCTCCTCACGATTCCGGCCGACCGTCCCCGCCTCGTGTGCGTGCACGCGAAGACCGGCGGAATCTACGTCCAGCACCAGGGGCGCGTCGGCGGGCGCAGCGTGCAGCGCCTGACCAAGTTTTCCTCGTTCGACAATCCGCGCGAGGAGTTCCACGTGGACGGCATCTACACCGCCGTGATGGCCGTGGATTCCTGGGCGCCGAAACCGCGCGTGTGGGTCGCGGGCGGGGTCAGCCGGATGGGCGTCACGACGACCAGCAGCTACTACGATCGTGCGGGCCCGAGCGTCACGGTCTGGGAAGAGGACGGCGGCGCCCTGCGGAAGATCGTGGATTTCGACGAGGAGATGGAGGCGCTCGGGGGAACCGACTATTTCGGGCGCTGGGAAGGATCCTGCTACGACAAGGTCGTCTGCGACCCGGTCCGCGAGACCCTCTGGTGGACTTGGGAGAAGAACCAGGCCACGCGGATCGTGTTCGACCTCAAGACCGGCCGGCTGCTCGGCCAGTATTCGCTCTACGGGGGGACCGACGACATCGCCTTCGACAAGCGCGGCTACCTGCACGCGCATTTCAACCCCGGGTTTTACATGCGAGGCGTCGGCCGCCTGGACCCCGACTCGGCCGAGCCTTACCGGGGAATGGGAAAGTTCCGCCTGCCCCACAGCCGCGTCTTCACGATGAAGGAGGTGCCCTACGATTACGGCGTGTTCAGCGAGCACCCGCAACGGCGCACGTGGACCGGGATCCTCCCGGTCAAGGACCAGCCGGGCGCCAAATTCTTCCAGGACGGGTTCGGCGTGACCATGCGGGGCGAGGTGGCCGAGCAATGCAACATCTACTACGTGCCCAAGATGGAAGCGGAAGGCTGGGCCGCGGCCGACGCCGGGCGCGCCATGCGCGACCGGCTCGGCCAGGGTTCCGGCCCCGAGCGCTACTCCGAGTTTCTCCGCTCGATCCAGGAAGCCGAGAAGCGCGGCGAGCAGACCTACTTCATCCGCCGCCAGCCCGGCATCCCCCTGGCGGGCGGGACGATCTGGACGTTCGAGGCTTCCGGCGAGTTGCGCGAGGAGGCGGCCGTGATTGCCCGCAAGCTCGTTATCGGCTCCATGATGGACGAGGACGGCTGCCTGTATTTCGCCAACGATGGCGCGAAACTGGTCGGCGGCAAGCCGTTTCTCCACCAGCGCGGGGGGAACCTGGGCGCGGAGGAGCCGCTCGACCGGTACAACCGCACGCCGGTGACCTACACGTACATGAAGACCCGCCCGAACGGCGTCCGGTGGTTGCTCAAGAACGCGGCTGTCGGGCTCGATCCCCTGCCCGACCGCCCCGCGGACGTGGTCAGCTACGGCCCCTTCGGACCCGCGCAGATGGGCTCGGGCGAGTCCTGGATCGAGGGCGCCGAATGGATGTACGCGGGATACTCGCCCGCCGTTCCCGCGGGCTGCACCTGCCCTTCGACCCGGGCGCACCTGGACTGGTTCAAACGCTCGTACGTGCCGGAAGCCTACCGCCGCTCGATCGGCGTCCTGGACACCGCGGGGAACGTCATCCTCCGGTTCGGACGCTATGGCAACCACGACGACGCCCTGGCCATGAAACCGGGCGGCGAGGAGATCGCCCTGACCCTGCCGCGGTTCATTTCCGGGACGGACACCTACTTGTGTTTCGACGACTGGGGCGAGCGCCTGGTCGTGCTGAAACTCGCCTACCACGCCGAGGCGGCCGCGCCCGTGCCCGCCAAGTAGTTCCTGTTGCGGAAAGCGGCTCAGCGCCCTCCTTCGCCGCGGCGGCTATGGCGGGCAGGCAGCTTCGCCCTCCAGGGACGTTTGAAAGCGGCCCGATTTCTCAATGGAGGGCGAGGCTGCGGCGAGCCGCGGACCGGAACGGAGCCTTTCCGCAACAGAAACCAAGTAGACCTTGCCCGGCGACAAACGACCCCCTCCTCCGGTGGCCCGCGCGCTCCGCCGCGCGGGCCACCTGCCGTGCGCTCCAGGATCGTCCGGCGGGGACCCGCCTTCGCGGAAGCGCCTTCGGCGCGGCGACCCGCCGGCTCCAACGGGATCGCAAACTCCGCGCGTTCCTGAGTGGTCACGGCCGTGCCGGCCGTTCGCGGACTCGTCATCCCCTGGGCCGGGCGAAGGCGGAGCTCGCGGTGCACCGTGCCTCGCCGGGAAGCTTCGCGGTGAGTTTGACAACGTGTTGCACCGACGTTTGTTTGTAGCCGCGGCCG
>JAFGHX010000100.1 GCA_016929905.1 Kiritimatiellia bacterium | reverse complement strand
TTTCGGCCGGAGGCCGATCAGCCTGCGGCTGAACGGGCTTGACTACGAACGGATTTCACCGGGGCGCCGCCATAATGAGAATGGCTGCCTGCCAACAGTTGGCATTGACAGCGGCGGCGCCACACACCACTCGGCTCAACCGCATTGCACAACTGAAGCCGGCGATGTATCTGCGAACTGGTGCCGCACCTTATCGAGCGGGGCCTGGACGTCCTGCAGAGCCTCCAGCCGGAAGCCGCGGGTATGGAGGCGGCCGAGCTGAAGCGCCGGTTCGGGCGGGACCTGGCGTTCCAGGGCGGCATCTCGATCCAGCAGACGCTGCCGTTCGGCAGCCCGGCGGACATCCGGCGTGCGGTGCGGGACACCTTCCGCGCGCTGGCGCCCGGCGGCGGTTACATCGCGTGCACCTCGCACAACATCCAGGCCGACGTGCCGCTCGAGAATGTCGACGCCCTGCTCGAAGCCTACAGGCAGTTCGGCCGGTACGACGTGTAGCATCTTGTCGCCGGACATGCCGCTCGCGTTCGATCATTCTCGTAATCATTCTCGTAATCAATCCACTAGCATCCCACAGCAGGGCGAAAAAAAAGCTGGAATGAGGCGTCTAAATCCGCCAAAAGGCGGGTACTATGAAAAGACGATCCTACATTCCAGCCAGACATTCTTACACGATTCTGAAGCAGTTGTGCAATCTGATTCCGGGACACATGGTGGAAAAGTGTGCGAAGGCGTACGGGGTGGATGAGAGAAGCCGTACGTTTACGCCGTGGAGTCACGTCGTTTCGCTGTTGTACGCGCAATTGACGCACGCCATCGGCCTGAATGACACGTGTGACGCATTGCGGATGAATAGCGCAGTTTTGGGGACACTTCGAGGGGCGATCCCTCCGACGCGCAACACTTTGTCGCACGCGAATAAGGTGCGGGACAGCGCAATGGGCCAAGCGCTGTACTGGGCCATGATGGAGCACCTGATGACACAGACGCCGGGATTTGCGAAAGGCAAAGTGCGGCGGGGCTATCTTCGACGGTTTCGCAAAGTGATCCATGCGATGGATTCGACGACGATTCAACTTGTGGCCAACTGCATGGACTGGGCGAAGCATCGACGCCGCAAGGCGGCAGCCAAGTGTCATCTGCGGTTGAACCTGCAGAGTTTCCTGCCGCAGTGTGCCATCATTGACACTGCAAGATTCCACGATAACAGCAGAGCACGTGCTCTGTGCGCGGGCCTCGAATCGGGCGAAATCGTGGTGTTTGACAAGGCGTACGTGGACTTTGGGCATCTGTTCGAGATGACGCAACGCGAGGTGTGGTGGGTTAGTCGGGCCAAAGACAATCTTCAGTGCCGCGTGATCAAGCGGCTGCACAACAGCAACAATCCACGAATTCTCCAGGACGAAATCATCGAGTTGACCGTCTTCTATTCCCGGCAAGCGTATCCGCAGCGCTTGCGGCGGGTGAGCGCTTTGGTTGAGGTGGACGGCAAGGAGGTACGGATGTCCTTCTTGACGAACAACTTCAAATGGAGCGCCTGGACGGTGAGCGAACTGTATCGGTGCCGCTGGGATATCGAAGTGTTCTTCAAGGAAATCAAGCAGACGCTGCAACTGTCCGACTTCCTCGGCTATAGCGCCAACGCCGTGCGCTGGCAGCTGTGGATGGGCCTGTTGGTTCATCTGCTGCTGCGCTATCTGGCCTACCTGCACGGTTGGGCACACAGCTTCACCCGTCTGTTCACGGTTCTGCGTGCCGTCCTCTGGCGTCGATGGAGCCTCGGCGAATTGATTGATTCCTATGGGACAGCCAAACCACCCGGTCGCATTCGAGGAAGCCCTGAACAGGCGTATTTGCCGGGATTCGCCTGAGCCCCGTGGGACAGCCAGATGTACAAATGAGACGAACATCATGAGCCCCTGATCAAAAACCGAAAATCAAGGTGCTGAACGGAACTCGAATTCCTTCGAGAAACCACGGCTCCTTGCCCAAAAATCAGGCACTATGGGATGACAGTGTAATCAATCCTCGAAAGACCGCGTGGCGCGGGGAGTCTCGATTGCTGACTACGAGTGCGAGTATGACCCGCGAACGCTCCCGTCCTTGCTCCGCCAACATCCGCTGTCCGGCACCCGGCCTCCCGTCCCCGGCACGGCGTCACGGCGCTGACATCGCCGCCCGCACGTTGCCGCCGGTGCCGCCGTGCACCCGGATCGCGCCCAGCGCCCGTCTATTCTCCGGCGCCCGCAGGAACCACTCCAGCGTTCGACTTCCCGTCAGGCCGGCCAGATGGCCGGCGCTGACGTGCCCCTGCCGGGAGAGCAGCTCGACGCCCTCGGCCAGCTCCAGCGCGACGCGGACGGCGCGCAACCGCCGAAGGGCCTTGCCCTTGTTCGAGATGTGCGTGGGGAAGTGGCCCCGGTTCGCCACGCGCGCCCGGACCCGGTAGAGGCCGGCCCCGACCCGGTCGACGGCGAGCTCTTCGATCTGCACCCACGGGTGTCGCGAGGCATGCTCAAGGGTGAACGCATAGGTACCCCGCGCGATCCGCTTCAAGTCACGCAGTGTCGGGCCCGCCATGTGCCGCCTCAGCAGGCCGCCGATCTCCACGCGGCCGAGCTGCGGGTGGCTGAAAGGCTTCCACGGCTCGAAGATGTTGTCCCGCTTCTTCTGCCGGTCCCACCACTTCATCATGCGCCGCGCAAGCGCTTCATATTCCGGCTCGTCCTTGACACCGAACAGGCGCTCCGTGCTGATCCCGGCGCTGTTGTGCAACATGCCCAGCTCGAACTCGAACACGAACAGGCCCAGGTGGTGATAGCCGAAGTTGTGGAAATGGCCGCGCAGGTTGATGTCGCGCGCGTTCTTGCGATGATACTTCACGACCGGAACGACCGGGAACCCCGTGTACTTCGCGCCGAACTCGGCCAGCTCCTGCATCACGCGAACGTCGCCCTCGTTCAGGTCGTTGTCCGAGCCGGTCGACGGCGGGCGAAGCACCGCTGCCGGCCCGGTGTGATAGCCGAGCACGCCGAAGAGGTTCGGCCGGCCGTGCATGAACTCGGCCAGCGCGCGCATCTCCGGCTCGCTGAACGGGAAGTCGCCGGCGCCCCCCTGCTCCGGCTCCGGGCGCCAGTCATACGACCAATTCCGGTTCCAGTCGAACCCGCGCCCCTCGACCCGAATCTCGTCGCTGCCGTCCCAATCGTGGATGAGGCCCTCGGGCAACGTGCGGTAGAAAGGCGGCTTGCTGTCCTTCGTCCGCCGTACGAGCAGGCGCCTGTCCTTCGGGTCCGCGGCAAACGGCCCGTCCGGATGTGGCTGGCGCATGGTCAGGATCAGCCCGTCGCCGTTCACATCCGCCTGGTATAGCGTGTTCGGCTCGCGCTCCGACCGGTCGGTCCGGCTGCGCACCATTCCGGAGGTCGTCACGACGAACTCCGCGCCGTCCGGGTTGATGCGGGGTACGATATGAAAGGCCGCGCGCCGCAACAGACCGGAACGCGGATGGTCCAGCACAAGCTGCCGCGCCGTGAACAGCGCCGCGTGCGTGCCCGAGAGTTCCGCCGCGTGAATGTTCCCGTGAATCAGATAGGCGGGCTTGTCCGCGGCCGCGCCCGTGCGACGGTCCGTGATCGTCAGCATGTGCAACGCACGGCCTTCGCGCGAGTTGCCCAGCGAATCCAGAACCACCAGGCCCGGCCGTGCCGACGCCAAGCGGGAAACGAAATCGGTCACTTCCTCGAACCGAAAGAAGTGCTCGAACCGCAGATTCGGGATCTTGGCTGTCTTCATCATTCTCCCTTGAACGCGGGCCATGAGCCAGCGTGGCCTGAAAAGCCCCGGCTCGGCATCCTTGAACCGCAGCCATTCTCGGTAGCACAAAGCGCACCCATTGACAACGAGGAATGTGGCGTTCCGGCCCGGCCGGCTCATCACGCGTATGTCGCCGCGGCCGCCAGGCCGTCGACGGGACGCTCAAACGGGCAGGCCCCCCTGCCACGGCCTGGCGGCCGCGGCCACGTCCGGATTCCGCTTCCGCCCCTGCCGCGCGCTGTGCTACGCTCCCTCCTCCAAGGGAGGAACCCGCATGAGCCAGACCGCGCCCATCGAATGGAAGACGGACCCCGCCATCACGCGCCATCCGGACAACCCGCTGCTCACGGCCGAAGACGTGCCCTATCACGCCACGCTCGTCTTCAACGCCGGCGTCTGCAAGTACGAGGGGCGTTACGTCATGGTCTTCCGCAACGACTACGGCGATGCCGACGCCAAACGGCTGGACGGCGTGAACCAGGGCCTCGCCTTCAGCGAAGACGGGGTCAAGTGGGACGTCGCGCCCAAACCCCTGTTCCACGATCAGCCCGACCACTTCATGTACAGACTGCGCGACGCGCGGCTCACGGTGTTGGAAGGCAAAGTCTACATGACCGGCTGGTTCAACCGCCGCGGCGTCGTCGCGGCTACGGCCGTCACCGACGATTTCGAGAGATGGGAGATTCTGAACGTCGGCGTCCCATCGAACCGGAACCACGTGATCTTCCCCGAGCGGGTTGGCGGCAAGCTGATCCGGCTCGAACGGCCGTTTGTCGGCCGCCACGACCGGTTCGACACGTATATCTCCGCCTCGCCCGACGGGCGGTACTGGGGCGACCACGAGTTGCTGCTGCCCAACGACGAAGCCTTTCTGCCCTGGGTCAACAACAAGATGGGGCCAGCCGCCCCGCCGGTGAAGACGGAGAAAGGCTGGCTGGCGGTCATCCACGGCGTCGATATCGACCCTGCCCGCAAGGGCTGGGGCTGGTCCGGCGACTGGCCCAAGCGCTACTCGGCCGGGCTGATGCTGCTCGACCGCGAGAACCCGTACAAACTGATCGGCCTGTGCAGGAAACCCGTCCTGGTCCCGGAGCCCGAATACGAATACGAGGCCAAAGGCTACCGCGACTACGTGATCTTCCCGGGCGCCTCCATCCTGGAAGACAGCGGCGAGGTCAAGATCTACTACGGCGCCGCCGATACCGTCGAATGCCTGGCCACCGCGCATGTCGACGACCTGCTCGCGCTGTGCGAGCCGGTGTGAGGAGAATGGCCCGCGAAAGGTCGCGAAAAAGGCGCGAAAGGCAGAGGTCTCTCTCGCCCGCCTGAAGACTCGCTCAAGCTCGCGGAGATCGCAAAGGGGTGGTCTCCTGCCGCCAGTGCCTCGCGCGGGCCCACGGTTGTTGCGGGAATCGAAAGGGTTGCCACGACGCAACAGCTCAGGGGTGAACATACGATCATCGGGGTCGTGGCAACCCTCGATTCCCGCAACGAGCGCCTTCAGAACGGGAAGAAAGAAAGCTCGCGGTACAGCTTTCGAGTTTCAAGTCTCAAGTTTCAAGTTTCGAACCGCACCATCGCCTTCACGACCCCGTCGCGGTAGTCCGCCACCAGCTCGAACGCATCCCTGGCCTGCTCGAAGGGGAAGTGATGCGTGATCATGAAGGCCACGTCCACCGTTCCGCTTTCGATCATGTCGATCGCAGGCTTGACGCACTCGTTCTGGCGGCGCACGTTCTGCAGGCACAGCTCCTTGCGCCGCATCTGGTCCGGCACGAACGAGACGCGGTCAACGGTCGGAATCCCCACCATCATCAGCTTCCCGCCCGGCTTCAGCAGTTCGACCCCCTGGTCGAGCGCCGCCTGCTCGCCGCAGCACTCGAACACCGCGTCCAGAAGCAGGGGTTCCTGCTCCTCGATCGCGCGCACGACATCGGTCCGCTCAGGGTTACCCGCCCAGTCCGCGCCGGCCTTGCGGGCAACCGCGAGCCGGGCGTCGATCTTGTCGGTCATGTAGACACGCTCGACGCCCGCATATCGCGCCGCCGCCAGCACGCTCAGTCCGATCGGGCCGGAACCGAGAACGGCAATGCGCGCGTTGCCCATCGGCACCGACTGCCGCACCGCATACACGCCGATCGAGAGCGGCTCGGCCAGTGCGGCCTGCTCCATCGTCGTCGCCGCCGCCACCGGGAAGCAGCATTCCTGCGGCATCACGATGCGGTCCGCCAGGCAGCCGTCCGCCTGGCCCGGGCAGCCGAGAAATCGGAGATCCCGGCACGTGTGAGGCCGGCCGGCGGCACACTGGTCGCAGGCGTGACACGACATCGCCGGGTCGACCGCCACCCGGTCGCCCGGCTTGAGCCGCGTCACCGCACCGCCCACCTTCTCCACCACCGCCGCGCATTCATGACCGACCGGGAACGGATACGCGACCACCTGGCTCCCGATCCGGCCGGTCAGGTAATAGTGCACGTCCGATCCGCACACTCCGACGACGGCCATGCGCAGCAGCACGTCCGTGTCTGTCCGCAGCGCAGGATCCGGCACGTCCCGCATCTCCATCTGGCGGATGCCCGTCAATACCATGGCCTTCATCGCGTATCCTCTCGTTCGCCATTCCGTGACAAGAAAAGAACAGGCCCGAACGATTCGCGCATTTCTTGCGACCTTTCGCGGGCAGAAAAGGACACGAACATCGCCAAGTTCTCAGTCGGGGAACCCGCCGGTGCGCGGCGCGGCCAGCAGGTCGAGGTAGGCACCCTCGATCAGATCGGCGTCACGTATCCCGAGCTCGGCCATCAGCGCCTCGGCAATCCGCGCCCCGTCCGCCGGCGTCTGGCCCGGCTGCAGTACGACCTCCAGCTCCACGAACCGGCCAAGCCCTTCAACACGGTCCAGATGGATGCGCGTCTGCCCGGCCATGTAGAGCGTTCGCTCCTTTCGCACAATACCCTTGACGCCAAACGCCGCGCGGAGCCCGTCAGCGAGCAGCGCGGGGGTGTCGGTTCGCGCCACCAGGTAGGTCGACGGCTTGGGGCCCGCCGAATCCGGGCGCTCGTAGTAGATCAGTTCCCCGCTCTCCGGCGAAAACACACGCAGCTTCAGACGGCCTCTCGGCGTGTCGAAAAAGGTGTCTTCCTGGCGAATGATGCGTGCCGGTGTGTCGCTGAGGGCCGCGGCCCTGGCCGTCAACGCGTGATAGTCCCCAGCCCTGGCCTTGACTTCGACATTGGCAGGCATGCTTTCGGACCCCCTGTAAGCATTGATTTTAACGGTTCTATCATACGGCGGCACGCGGCGTTCCGCAAGGGCAAACGGCACGCCGAAGAAACAGCTCCCCGATATGAATACGGTCGAACGTGCGCGTCCCGTACGCAGCCACGTCGATTTCTTCCCCCCCCGCCCGACGTTGTTCAAGCTCAAGACACGACCAGGCCCGGCCCTGAAGCGCATTGTCGAACAGGCCCTGAACCCGGTTCACCGTCGGGACCACAAGCCTGGACTCCTCAAAACAGGCCATCTCAGGCAGGAGGCCGAGCTGCTTGAGGACCCTGTTCGCCTGCAGTTCCAGCAGGTTCGGGTGCCGCCATTCAAGCTGCGGGGCCCGACGCCGGTTGTCTTCCAGAATGCCCAGGATGACCCGTACGACTTCCCTGCGGTACAGCGTGCCGTCCAGCTCGAACGGGTAGCCCCACGCCGCGTCCGCGCCCGGCCACGCCCAGCTCAGCACGCCGGCCTGGACGGTGAAGCGCGGCGCGGCAACCGGCCCCGGCCGATCGTGAGTGTGCCGGATATTCCGCCCGAGCCGGAGCGAGAAACCGACGCGCTTTGAGTCGCCCAGCGCTTCCGCCGCGCGCACCACGTCCACGGGCCTGTGATACACCACGTCGTCGCAGCCAAACAGGATCAGCGGCGCGCGGACCTGCGCGAGCCATCGGTCGACATCCGGCCCGAACTGCCGCTCGCGAACAAAACGCACCGAGGCATGCGCCCGGGCCACGTCCGCGTAGCCGGCGGCAAGTTGGGGCGCCGTGCACGCGTACAGCACCGTGACCTGCACGGGCAACGGCATCGCGCGCGCCAGCGAACGGAGATAGCCGTCCAGCTGGAGCGGCCGGTCCTTCGAGAAACACAGGCAGTCGGCTACATAGGGTGCGGTCATATCCGCTCGTGCGCACGCTTGGCGGATGCAACGGGGAAGAGCCGGCTCGGCGCTTCCCCCGGGCGGTTCAGCGTGAGCGGCACGTCGTGCCGCCGCTTCTGCCTTCAGTTCACCAACATGGGCTCGCTCATCCGGCGCAGCAGGTCCCGCGCCACCTCCGTGGCCATGCCGACGTTCGGGTCCTTCAGCGCGGGAATCATCCGCTCCGCAAGGGGCAGCAGCGCGGAAATCACCCGCGAATCCTGCAGTTCGGCCGCCACGGACAGCGCCTGGCACAGGGTCCAGACCGACTCGTACGGCAGCAGGCGCTGCCCCCGCGAGAGTTTCTCCACCCACATCAGCGCAACGTTCAGCGCCTCGCGCCGGTGCCCCAGCGCGCGCAGCGCTTCGCTGATGTGGCGGTCCAGCTCGAAACCCAGTACGCCGCCGTCCATGAGCACACTGCCGTGCACGATCACTTCACGCCAGCGACGGCCCGCCGCCGCATCCAGCAGCAGCAACGCGTGCCGCAGCAAAACGCGGCGGCGCTCCTGGTGCGGATCCGGGTGCGGGTAGAGCACGCGGTGATCGAGCAGCGACCGCACCCGCGCCGACGTGTCCGCCGTCTTGGATATGTTGCCCTTGTGCTGCCGGTATTGAACGCATGTCTCATCGAAGAAAACCGGATCGCCCTGCTCCAGGAGCCGGAGCCACAAGTCGTAATCGGCGCCGACCGGCAGATCCTCGTCGTACCCACCGGCCTCCACAAACACGTCGCGCCGGACCAACGCCATCGGGTGCGGGATGATGTTCTTCTGCAGCAGCTTCAGCAGATCGAACGGATTGCGCATCCGCGCGCCGAGCGGAGCGCCGCCCGCGTCAACCAGCGTCAGCCCGCAGTAGCCCCAGAACGCGTCTTCCCGGGCCGTCACGGCAGCGAAATACGGCGCGAGCGTCTCGGGCAGCATCAGGTCATCGGCGTCGAATACGCAGAGCCAGGCCGCCCGCGCGTGTTGAGAGCCGATGTTGCGCGTGCGCGAAATCCCCATCTTGCGCGAAAGCGACAGAACCGTCAGGCGATCATCGCGTATCGACAGCAGCTCCTCCGCCGAAGCATCGCGCGAGTCATCGTCCACCGCGATGACCTCGAACGTGATGCCGGTCTGCGCCAGAATGGATTCCACTGCCGCCCGAACGTAGCGGTCGGCATTGCGGACCGGCATGACGATGGAAACACCGGGCCGGCGTACCTTGGCCGCCCGCACCCGCCGGACCTGACCGTTCTCCAAACCCAAAGCCATCTTCAGGGCCTCCTTTTCCTCATATGGCCGATTAGACAAGCAAGGCCGATGCCGCCCCGAACCCCGGCCCCGAGCGGCACTTTTTGCCCCGTGGAATCCTGCCGGGCTTTGGCGCCGCGCCAAAGCCCGGCAGGATTCCAGTGTGCGCGTCGCGCACGGGAGAGGGGTGGGAAAACACATAACAATGATGCCCCTACCCATAGCGGATCGTAGTCGGAATGTGATACCCTATGCTGTGGGGAGTCCGACATCGCATACACACAGGAGACAGACAACATGAGTGAGGTGCCCTGCTATCTGAAGGACTATGAAACACTCTATGCCGAAGACCCGAGGGCGGCCGCGCTCCAGTGGTTTCGCGACGCAAAATACGGCCTCTTCCTGCACTACGGCTTGTACGCCCTGCTCGGGCGCCACGAGTGGGTGCAGCTGCGCGAAAAGATCCCGGTAGCCGAGTACGCGAAGCTGAAAGACCGGTTCACCGCCGAGAAATTCGACGCCGACCACATCGCCGGGTTCGCCGCGGACTGCGGCATGAAATACGTCAACATCACCACGCGGCATCACGACAGTTTCTGCCTGTTCGACACCAGACAGACGGACTTCAACAGCGTGAATTCCCCGGCCGGCCGCGATCTGGTCGGCGAATTGGCCAAGGCGTGCGAGAAACACGGGCTCGGGCTCTGCCTGTACTACTCCCACGGTCGCGATTGGCGACACCCGCACGCGCCGAACAACGACGAATGGGGCGGCAGCGCACGCCCGAAATACGATCCGCCCGAACCCGCCTACACGTACGGCCCCGAACACCATCTCCAGATCTACCTCGATTTCATGACGGCGCAGATCAGGGAGTTGCTCTCGAACTACGGACCGATCGCCAGTATCTGGCTGGACGGGATCGCCGTGCCGCTCTCGGGGCCCAAAGAGAAATTCCGGTGTCAGGACCTCTACGACATGATCCACGGCCTGCAGCCGCAGGTGCTGGTCTCCTACAAGCAGGGGCTGCTCGGAACGGAAGACTTCTTCGCGCCCGAGCACAAGGCCGTCGAGCGCGACCCCGGCAAACCGATGGAGATCTGCACGACGATGACGCCCAAGGGCTGGGGTTACATGAAGGAAATGGCCGGCAAACACAAGACGGCCGGCGAGGTCTGGGAAACCCTTCGTGCCGCACGCCAACGCAACTGCAATCTGCTGCTCAATAGCGGGCCGCTGCCCAACGGCTCGATCGACCCGGAAGACGACACCGTGCTGCGGGAGGTGGGAAGACGGTTGAGGCAGGAAGGGTTCCCGGGGTAGACGTCATTTGCGACGCGTCATCCACCCCATGCTCATCACCGCGCAGCGCCCAATGACGGCGCGCAGCGCCCAATGACAGCCCGAAGGGCTACATGACATTCCGGTCGTACCCGGTCACCTGCGCGACGCGCCCGAAGAACGCCCGCTTGTGCTCCGTATTGATCGTCCAGTTCACCGGCGGGGTCTGGAAGCCGCTGAGCGCCTCGTACCGCGCCTCGCGCGGTCTGGACCGGAAATCCACGTAGGCGTCACCGCCCCACGCGTCCGGACCGGCGAACCCCTGGTCGTAATAGCCCCAAGAGGCGCCGTTGCGCCAGGCGGCATCCAGATTCGGGATCCCGGGCGAGTCCTCGTTGATGACGATCGGTTTCGGGTTGGCCCGGTATTCGGGCATCGCCTGCACGTGCCGAATGGCAGCCTCCAACTGCGGCGCGCGGTTGCCGTTCCCGTGCAGCAGCACGAAGTCCACCGCCTCCAGCAGCGCGGGAGTCGGCAGGCAACGCCCCTTCTCCACGCTGGCGCCGCCGTGACTGCTCGAAATGAGCAGACCGGGATGCGCGGCCTTGAGCCGGTTCACCATCTCGTGGTGGCGCTCGGGCGCGAAAACGGCATAACCCGAACGCCCCACACACGGCTCGATCTCATTGGCAACCTCGATCACGAAGTTCCGGCGCCCCGTCGACTCCAGAAACGCCAGCGCCGCATCCGCCGCGCGCCACACGGCCTGCTCGCCATCCAGCTTCTTCAGGTGCGCGCAGTAGAACAACCCCATGATCGGCACCATGCCCAGCTCGTCGGCGCGCGCCAGGACCCGTTCGATGCGCCGGGCGTAGGCCGGCTTCACCGCGCCGTCCGGCGTGAACCCGTTGTTGTCGAACGCGGTGTAGATCGCCTCGCTGTACCGCGGCCCGCCGCCCTGAAAGTTGATCGTGAAACCCAGCACCCCGTGGTCGCGCCACGATTCGAGCGCGGCGCAGAATTCGTTCACGTTGCGCTCCGCGTCCCACTCGCCCGTGTCCGGATACGCCCACAGCTTCCGCGTTTGCGGGTTCGCGTCGTCGAACGTCGCCTGCACCACACGCGCATTGAACAGCAACCCCTGGATCCGGCACCCCTCGAACTCGCGCCCCGCGTAGGTCGGTTCGCCGTCTATCCGGAATTCCGTGCCGTCGATGCTGACCTGCGCCATCTCCCGCCTCCCTCTGCCCAACTTGCTCGAGAACTCACTCGGGAATTTGCTCGAGTCAGTTCGCGAGTCAGTTCGCGAGCAAGTTCTTTCACACCAGCCCTTTCATCAACGTCGCCATCGCCCTGGCCGGAATGCCTTCCCGCACCAGCCCCGCCAGCCTGTCCCGGCCGATCTTGCCCAGCAGCGCCTCAGCCGTCTTGACGATCTCGATCGCCGCCTCCATCTGCGCGACGGGATCGCCGTCACGCGTCATCACATCGTAAGACAGCCAACCGTCCCAATCGAGCCGCTCAAGATAGAACAACATCTCCAACAGGTCCCAGAGGTTCACCGAACCCGGCAGCATGTCCCAGTCCCATTCACGCCCGTTGTCGTTGAAATGCACGTAGAACAGCCGCCCGGCCTGCGCGGCGAGACACATCGCTTCCGCCGGCGTCTCACCCGCGCACAGCGCATGGCCGACGTCCATGGTGACGCCGACGTGCGGCAATCCCATCTGCTCGCACAGATACAGCGTGCGGCCCATGTCGCGGAGCAGACAGAAGTTGCGCGATTCGTTCGGCTTGTATTCCAGACTGAGCCGGACGTCCGACCGGTGCTTCGCCGCCTCGGCAAACCCCTCGCGCAGCCACCCCCACTGCTGCGTATAGTCCGCCTGAAAACTGTAGTTGTGTCCGTCGATCAGAGGGCAGCACGTCACCATGTCCGTCCCGAGCTCCGCCGCCAGGTCCAGACCCGTCTTGAGATCGGCCACGGCTTCCGCGCGCAGCTTCGGGTCCGCGGCGGTAAGCGAGCCGGCTTGCCATTTCTTCTGCCCCTTGATGTTCACGTTTAACGCGGAAACCGCGATCCCGGAGTCCTTCACCCGCGCCACCGTCTCCTTCACCTCCGCGAAGTCGCTCGGGTACACGATCTCCATCCCCTCCATCCCCTTCACCCGCTTCACCATCTCCAGCCGCGTGGCCAGATCCTGCGCGGGCTGGTACTCGTGGAACCGGTCCGCCTGCCGGCCCATGAACCCGATCATCACCGAATGTCTGAGCTTCATCTTGTACTCTCCCTCCGCGTAACAGCATCCGCGCGCGTTGGCCGGCCCATCTCGGTACGCCTATCCACCCAATATCCAGCAATTCGCACAATCGACGGTCGACTGTATACAAACCAGGACCGGATTGTCAAGCCAGGCGCAGGCCCAACCGCGAAAGATGAGGACCCTGAACGGGGAGGGCGAGGTCGCGTTCGTTGAAGATCGACTCGCAGGCATGGATCCCGTGATGGCAGGCGTCCACGGCCGGTTCGGGATGGCCCGCTAGCCCACTCGCATCTGCTGCTCAAACACGTGGTAATCCCCGGCAGCCTTCGCGACCTCCTCCGTGCCGTGTGCGTCGCTGCCGAACCACACCCGGTTCCCGCCCAAGTCCAGGAACCGCCGGGCCTCGGCGAAAGGCGGCCGCGATGGCGTCTGCCCTTCCTGGAAATGATGGAAATTGACTTCCAACGCCAGCCCCTTGCTCGCGATCAGCGCGAGACACTCCTCGATCATGTCGTGCGGCGGATCCGCCTGGTACAGGGGGCTCCGGGCGAAGACGACCAGATGCGCGACTCCGACCTTGGCGCACAAATCGTCGAAGCCGGCCCGGATGGCATGGTTCAGCCTGTCGAAATACGCGCGGCAGAACCTGTCGAACCCTCCGAACTGCCGCGCAAATTCCACAACAGAACTGGGCGACAGATAGATGGAGTAGCCTTTCAGGTCGACTCGTTCCTCCCGTTTCCACTCCTCCAACAGCTCGAGATGGTGAACCGCCAACAGTACGATATCAGGGTGGACCGTCTCGACGAGTCTCTTCGTGGCGGCCTTGTCCTGTTCCAGATACCCGATCTCCAGCCCCTTCAAGACACGTATGCCGTACTTCTGCTCAGCTTGGGCACATTGCCGGAAGAACTCCCCGATCTGCTCCCGGCGTATGGTGACTCCGCCCTTTCTACCCATCTTCCGGAACTCGGAGAAAAGCCAGGTAAAATGCTCCGTGAACGCGATTTCCCGGAACCCGGCCGCTTTGGCGGCCCGAGCCATTTCGTCCACTGTCGAGCGGCCGTCTCCGAAATCCGAATGCAGATGATAGTCCTTCATGTGTCAAAATCCGTTGGTAGTATAGCCGAAACGCGTCGCATTGGCTACGCGTTCCTCCGCTTACCCTCCGAAAAAACGCGAGGGACTCGGTGCTGCGTTGTGCTATATTTCTCCGGAATCCGCGGAGAGCGCATGCGCAACGGAAGAGAGCAGCAGGTGATGGGCCGCATTCTGGCCGGAGACCGTGCGGCCGTACAGGAGTTCTACCGCCTGTACGTGACGGCGATATACAATTTCGCCCTGTACCGGCTGGGCAAGAACGAGGACCTTGCCGAGGAGGCGGTAAACGAAATCTTCGAACGCGCCTTCCGGCACATGCGCGAGTACGACCCGGCCCGGGGCGAGGTCTACACCTGGCTGGTGAACATCGGGCGGTCGGTGACGACAAAGATCATCCGGCGCGAGCAGAAATGGAAGAAGCACGAGCTGCATTGGCAACAGATCGACGAGCGGCTCCGGGAGATCTACGAGGCGATCGACGAAGAGGCTATTCCCGACGAGATCCTGGAAACCGAAGAGACCCGGCTGCTGGTCCGCACGACCATGAGCCAGCTCCCGCTCAAGTACAGGAGACTGCTGGAGGAGCGGTACTGGAAGGAGAAGAGCAACCGTGAGATTGCGGGAATGCTCGGTGTATCGGAGAAGGCCGTCGAATCCATGCTGGCCCGCGCGCGGCTGGCGTTCAAGAAGGCCTTTCTGGCCGTCGCGCATGAGATGGGCGGCCTGGGCTTGGAGCCTGCGCCATGACGGATATGCTGGAACATAACGTCAGCCGCCTCATTCGCCGCTGCCACGAGGTGGCAACCGTACCGGCGGGTTTGGAGCAAGAGCTGCTGACCCGCATGTACCGGTGGCAGGACGCACGGCTGGCCGGCGCCGCGCCCGCCGCGCGCGCGGGAGAACCCGAGCCGCGCTCGGCCCTACAGCCCCGGCCCTGGCGGACCCCGGCCCGACCCGCCGCGCCGGCCCGGCCGTGGGGCTGGTGGGTCACCGGTGTCGCGGCGGCCATCCTGGCCGGGGTCGGCCTGCTGCTCAGCCGCCCGCCGCCCCCGCTCGCGGCCGGCACGGCCCGATCCTGGCAGCTTGCCCGTGTCCACGGCACGGTGCGGCTCCACACGCGGGGCGGCAGCCGGCCTGCCGATACGGGCGGCATCGTCGAACCGGGCACGCGTCTGCAGACGGGCCCGGCCAGTCTGGCCGCCCTGGCCGGCGCCGACTCAACCTCGCTCCAAGCGGGTGCGAACACCGATTTGACGCTGGGCGCGCCTGACGCCCTCGTTCACCCCGGCCGGAGGGTTGAGATCTGGAACCGCATCCACGTCGCGGCCGGCACGCTCCGGGCGCGCGTGCAGAAGCGCGCGCCGGCCGACCGGCTCGCCGTCACTACCCCGCACGCGGAGGTGTTCGTGCTCGGTACCGAGTTCACCGTCACGGTCCAGCGTGAGGCTTCACGCGTGGATGTGGACGCTGGCCAGGTCCAAGTGCTCAGCAGGCGCAGCGGCAAGACCGCCCGCGTGGCGCAGGGCGCCTATGCCGTCGTGGGCGCCACCCTGGCTGTCGTCGAAAAACCCGTCGCCGACCGGCGCCACCTCGCGCTGGGCGACCGCACGTCAGACGGATTGCTGGCGCTCTACGCCTTCATCGAAGGCGGCGGCACAACCGTACGCGACCTTTCCGGGTTCGAGGCGCCGCTGAACCTCCACATCGCCGATCCGGGCGCGGTACGCTGGCTGCCCGGCGGGGGCCTGGCCGTCGAACGCGAAACGCTGATCGCCTCGGCCGGCCCGGCTCTCAAGATCAACCGGGCGTGCATGCGCAGCAACGCGATCACCATCGAGTTCTGGGTGCAACCCCGCTATGTCAAGGACCCGCCCCATTCCCCGCCGCGCGGGTTCTGGCCGTTGCGGATCGCCACCATCTCGCGCGACGAATCCGTCCGCAATATCACCTTCGGCCAGGGCACCGGCCACACCGCCAGCCGATTCATGGGCCGCCTGGTCACAACCGAAAGCGGGCCGAGCGGAAAGGGCCAACTCTACACGCCCTTCAACACCGTCAAACGCAAGCTCCACCATTTCGTGTTCACGCGCAGGGCCGATGGGGCGATCGCGATCTTTGTCGACGGGCGCGCCACGCCCACCAGCGCAGGCCCGATCGGCAAAGCGGACACCCCTTGCGCCTCGGTCGGGGGCGACTTCTCGAATTGGGACCCGACCATGCCCCTGGCGCTCGCCAACGAACTGAACGGCGGCCGGCCCTGGCTGGGCTCCTACTACCTCGTTGCCCTCTATGATCGCGCGCTCACCGCCGCCGAGGCCGCGCGCCACTACCGCGCCGGTGTTCCCGCCCGCCCCGCCTCGGCACAAAGCGCGCGCTGAGCCCCCCCAATTCAGACCCCGTCTTGACATGCCCCGCACACGCCTGCCGTGCGGCGCCGCCAGAAAAGAACAAACCCCGCGAGGGGCGAACCGGACCCGGCGCCATATTTACTCGGAACGCTGTGTTTCGCGCGCAACAAGTCCGCGCCGGCAGACCGGATTCCCGTCGTAAATCAAGGAGATATCCGTGCAAACCCGATACGCGATGCGAGTGACGGCGGCATTCGTTCTGTGCCGCATGGCAAGTTCCGCGCTTGCCGGCTGGGTCGCGCTGCCCCAGCAACGCGGGCACTACGACACCCTGTACGACAACGTCGAGTGGGGCATCGACCTGGCGCAGCCGGACGACGGCAATCTGGATCACGTCAATCCGCATGTGACGTGGATTCCGATCGGCGGCGTCACGCGCGATACGCCCGGCTGCAACGTGTCGACCACCTTCAAGAACCACCAGAAGGACTGGGACTTCCTGGTCGACTGGCGCGACAACGTTTGGAAGAACAAAGGCTACACGGCCCAAACCCCGCTCTGGGACAAGGTCAACGCACTCGTGCTGGCCGTGCGCGCGCTCCAATCCAGCCAGACCACCGAGCATCCCGTCGAAGTCATCACGAAGGGCTCCTGGTGCGTGGGCAAAGCCTCGCTCATGGTCGCCCTGGCCTCGACCATGGGGCTCGAAGCGCGCAAGCTGGGCTGGCACAACCACACGATCTGCGAGGTGAAGGTCAACGGCAAGTGGCGCTACGTCGACAACATCGGCAGCGGCGCGCACCTCTGCAAACTCAGTTTCCTCGAATGGAAGGAGAACCCGTACAACTGCACGTGCCCGGACTGCTCCGACCGGCTCCGGCGCGACTACTCCGACCCATCCCTGAACACGCCCGATTTCAAATACTGGGCCGACCTCAGCAGCTGGGCCTACAACATTGACGCAGGCCGCTACTGGCATTTCGGCGGCGCGCAGTTGCGGCTCGCCCCGGACAACGCACACGGGTTCTACCCCTCACTCGAGCGGATTCCGACCGTGCTGAGCGCCAGCCGCCAGTCGCTCTGTGTCTTGCCGAGCAGCGCGACGTACGGCAGCAGCATCAAGGTGTCGCAGACCAACGGCGTACGCAGGAGCTTCTATATCGAGACGCTGCCCTCGACCAACGCGCTGAATTCCTACATCTGGGTCGCCACGAACAAGACATCGAACTTCCCCGCCAACGGCGGCGATTGGTACATCAATGTCAACGGCGACAAGCGCGACCTGCGCGAGCTGGACCTGAAGTACAGTTCCTACTACGGACGCTGGCAGTTCAAGGTGCCCTGTGCGAGCCTCCGCGCGAACAGCCTCAACCGGCTCGAACTGCTGAACGGCAAGGCAGGAAACGAATACCTCTACGTGCGGACCTCGGTCGATCTGAACGCCATCCCCCCGACCCCTTTCTTTGAGCCGGAAACGAATCAGGTCGCGCCGGCCGCGCCGACGGACGTGGCGGCGACGGCTGTGTCCTCCTCGGAAATCCGGGTAAGCTGGACCGACAACAGCGACAACGAGGAGAGCTTCAAGCTCCGGCGCGGGACCGACGGCCAAATATTCGGCCATGCCGCCATCCTGCCGGCCGACACCACCGCCTACGCGGACTCCGGGCTGGCGCCCGGCACCACCTATTACTACACGGTCAAAGCCGAGCACGGCACGCTCGGGGACTCGGCCTACAGCGTCGTCGCGGCCGCGACGACGCCGCTTTCCGGCTTGCCTGCCGTCCACAACCGCGGCCTCGAGGCCGCCTTTCCGCCAATCGGCACGCAGCGGATCGGCAACTGTGGGGTCTGGGCGTCCACCTACTACAGCGGCACCTACATCATTGCGCACCTCGAAGGGTGGAACGCCAAAAGCGGCGGGGACGCCTACCGCTGCTCAGTGCCCTGGACCTACAACCTGCTCAGCGGCGGCGCCGGCTCCACTGGGCACGCCGATCGTTTCGACCGCTACGACCTGCACATCAAGCACGGATTGGCCACGCTGGCCGAGTTTCCCACGGGCACGCCCAACACCTACACCTCATGGTGCACCGATCCACGCGTATGGCGCGCCGCCATCAGCCGCCGCGCGTTGGCGCAGAAGGAAATCGAAGGGCTCTGGACACCCGCCGGCTTGGCCGAGCTGAAGCGGCATCTGTACGATCCGCGTTTCGGACTGACCCTGCAGGCCGAATCGCCGACCACGGGCAACTGGCAGTGGACGACCATCAAGGATGACCCGGCCACCACGGCAGACGATGCGCTGGTCGGCGAAACCGCATGCTACGTCGTCCGCGACCTGACCGACAGCGGGCACACCATGGCGGTCGTCGGGTGGAACGACAACATCTGGGTGGACGTCAACGGAAACGACCACGTCGATCCCGGCGAGAAGGGCGTGCTCCAGATCGCCGATTCGCACGGGCTCGGCAAGTGGTACGAAACCGACGGTTTCATCTGGCTGGCCTACGACGCGCTCTGGCCCGCCTCGGCGGTCGCGAACGGGCCCGGCGGCGCGAACCGCGTCCCGGCCTTCAACGAAGGCAAATCCTGGTGCATCGAGCACCGTACGGAGCCATACCGCCCTCGGCTGCTCGCCGAGTTCACGCTTCAGTCCGCCGCGCGCGGCGACATACGGCTCACCTTCCACCGCGTCGCGCCGGGGGCCGCCCCGCCCTTTGCGGACCCCAAAGCCTCGTGGCAAGGCCTGATCTTCTCCAAGCCGCTCGACGGCAAGGCCGACCGGCATGGGTTCGACGGCAATACCTACTCGAGCTCGGATGACGCACCCGAAGGCACATTCGTGTTCGACCTGACCGACATCGCCCCGTCCGGCGACCCCGCCGCCACGCCGTGGCGCTACGTGATGGAAGTGCGAGATATCGTCGCCGGCAAGTCCGTGATCGTCAAATCCTTCAAGGTCCTCGATCCGAATCACAACGATGTCACCGCCGTCGCGCGCGACACGCCGCTCAGCGTCGACAACGCCAGCAATTGGCTCTGGGCCGACTATCCCGCCACGCCCGCCCCGTCGCCCGCCGAGTTCGCGGCCTACAACGACTGCGCGTGGAGCCGCGGCCAGCCGGCCGCCAATCTCACCACCTACACCGCGTGGCCAAGCAACGGCTGCACGACCGCCGGCTGCCTCGTTGACTACGCCACCGGCGCCGCGCTGCCGGCGTGCCTGAGCGTCGCGAGCGACGGGCACTGGAGCACCGGCCACCTCGCGCAGGGCGCCGACGCCGCGGGCGGCGACGCAGCCGCCGCCTTCGGCGGCCGGCTCAGCGCCGTGGGCAACATGGCCTACGGGACCATCACGCTCGAATTCAGCGAGCTGGACCCCGGCATGCGCTATGCCGTCACGCTGTTCGGCAACCGCGGCGAGCCGGCCTATACGGACCGCACCTCCGTGTTCACCATCGCCGGCGCGACCGCGTTCCGCAACGCCAGCTCCGCCGGCGCCGTCATGGAAACCGGCACGCTGCCCGACGACACCGTCACGATCGTGACCGGTCACAACACACGCGAGGGGCGCGTGGCGCGGTTCGCTGAAATCGATCCAGGCGCCGACGGTCGGTTCACCGTGCGGATCGGCGGCACGCACGGGTACCTCAACGCCTTGTTGATCCAAGGGGCGAACGCCCAAAGCGCCGAGCCCAAAATCGAAAGCGGTGCGGTCTGGACGTACCGCAAGGGCACAGCCGAAGCGGCGCCCGGCTGGCAAAGCGTCCGCTTCAACGATGCCGGTTGGAGCGAGGGCGCCGCCCCGTTCGGTTATGGGGACGGGCCATACGGCACGACGCTGGCCGACATGCACGACAGCTACACCTGCGTCTTCCTGCGCCGAACCTTCACCGTCGAAAGCCCTGCCCGCATCAGCGCCCTGCACCTGTGGACGCTGTACGACGACGGGTTCATCGCCTGGCTCAACGGCGCGGAGATCGCCCGCGTCAACATGCCCGGCGAACCCGGCACACTTGTGCCTTGCCATTCGCTCGCCTCCAGCGCCATCGGCCCCACGGAGTGGACGGCGGACCTGGTCGGCGCCGCGCTGCCGGAGCTGCACGCCGGCGACAACGTCCTGGCCGTGCAGGTGTTCAACCGCTCGCTCGACAGCAGCGACCTGACCTTTGATGCGCAATTGTCAATCGTCAATAGTCAATTGTCAATCCAGGAGGACGCGGATCAGGACAGGATGCCCGACGCGTGGGAGGACGACAAGCTCTCCGGCCTCTCCGACCCGGCCGACAAGACCGGCTCCGCCGACCCCGACGGCGACGGCCTGTCGAACCTGGAAGAGTTCATTGCCGGCACCGACCCCGTGCAGAAGGGTTCATGGTTTGGAGTCGATGTGGCTCTCGAAACGGGGCGACCGGTTGTGTCGTTCCCCACGGTGGCGGCCTCGGGCGCGGGCTACGACGGGTACACCCGGCATTACGCCTTGGAGTCGCGCCCGGTCCTGCGCACCCTGTGGGAACCCGTGCCCGGCTACGCCGATATTCTCGGCCTGGGCCAGACCGTTGCCTGCACGAACACGGCGGCGGACGACGCCGTCTGCTACCGCGGCCGCGTGTGGCTGACGAACGAATGAGAGACCAAGCCACATGCAACTCCCGATTCCCAGCCACCGGTCTGCCCGATCTGCCCGACTCCTGCGCCCCACCCGCCCCCCTCCCCTCCCGCCCCAGCGCCGCGATTTAACATCTGTACCAACGATCGGCATTACAAATGTTTATCGATCGGGAAGCTGTACCGCTACATATGGTCTATTGCCGCGGTCAGGTTGACGGCACGGTGCCGCAACGCCCGTGCCAAAAGCCGCCGGGCCGTCCTGGACGCAAACGCAAATATCCGCGAGGGGTTCGGACCGGATGCGCGCCATATTTCTCCGAAAGCAGGGAACGCGCGCGCGCAATCCGGGTACCCGTTACATCGAAGAGGGGGGCATGATGAGAAGACACCTATTCCGCTGCTACTGCCGGGTGCCGCTGCTGGTCATCATTCTGGGGGCCGCAAGGGAAACGAGCGCAGAAACCCTCGTCACGAAATCGTCGACTTGGCGCTATCGCAAAGGCACGCAAGAAGCTTCCGATCCCCGAACCGACTGGCGCACCCCCGATTTCGACGACAGCGGCTGGTCCAAGGGCAAAGCGCCGCTCGGCTACGGCGAGTCGGGCTTGAACACCACGCTGAGCGACATGCAGAACAGCTACTCGTCCTTCTTCATCCGCCGGACGTTCACGGTGACCGAGCTCACGGCCGAAACGCGCCTGCGCGCCGTCGCCGAGTACGACGACGGATTCATCATGTGGATCAACGGCGAACGCGTGTGGGACCGCAACGAGCCGGACGGCACGCCGCTGTATGACTCGCTGGCGTCGGGCAGCCACGAGCGCGGCACGTCGGTGACCAACGAGCTGCCCGATCCCAAGGACTATCTGGAGCCGGGCGAAAACCTGCTGGCCGTGCAGGTGTTCAACGCGGCGCCCGACAGTTCGGACTGCTGGATCGACGTTGAACTGGGCGCGTTCAAGCGGGTGGCGGACACGGCGTTCGCGCCGGACCGCGGCTTCTACGACGCCCCGTTCGACGTGACGATCCGCACCAAGACGCCCGGCGCCACGATCCGCTACACGACCAACGGCACGGCGCCCTCGTCCGCCTACGGCACGACCGGCGGCACGAATGTCGTCGTGCACATCAGCGACACACGCTGCCTGCGCGCCGCCGCCTTCAAGAGCGGCTACGAGCCGACGGACGTCGACACGCACACCTACATCTTCCTCGACGGCGTGCTCCAGCAGGCGGCCGTCCCAGCCGGGTTCCCGGCCACGTGGGGTGCCAAGAAGACGCCGGCGGACTATGCGATGGACGCCCACATCGTGGACGAGCCCGCCTACGCCGGAAAATGGCGCGCGGCATTCAAATCCCTCCCGACGATGTCCATCGTGCTGAAGACTCAGGACATGTTCGGGACCTACACGCTTTACGGAAACACGGAGACAACGGAAACGCCCTGTTCCGTCGAACTGATCTATCCCGAAGGATTCCCCGCGGCCTACACCGGTTTTCAGGTCGATGCGGGACTGAAAGGGCACAGCCACGCGCCGCCCTCCCGCATCAAGCGCTCGCTCAAACTTTTCTTCAGGGGCGCCTACGGAGCCAAGAAGCTCAACTACCCGCTGTTCGAGACGTCGATTTTTCACGCCGATTCCGCGACGGACACCTTCGACGGGCTGATCCTGCGCGCGGGCGGCAACGAGACGTACAGCGGCTATATGGTCGACTACCGCACCGCGGTCTATGCACGCGACGAATGGGCGCGCAACAGCTTCATCGACATGATGGGCTACGGCTGCCGCGGGATGCACGTGCACCTCTACATCAACGGCCTGTACTGGGGCGTTTACAACCCCGTCGAACGCATGGACGAGACGTTCCACGCCCAGTATTTCGGCGGCGAAGACGAGGACTGGTTCTGGGCGAACCAGACGGACGCGGCTGAAGGCTATTCCGCCACGGACCCGGCCGACGACCGCTGGGAGTACCTGGTCGAAACGCTCGGCGGCAAAGACATGACGGTGGCGGCGGACTACGCGGAAATGCAGGAGTATCTGAGGCTGCCCGAGTTCTGCGACTACGTCCAGCTCTGGTGGTTCACCGGCGGCGGCGACTGGCAGGACGGCTGGGGCGTGAACAACATGTACTACGCCAACCGCATCAATCCGCCGGAGCCGGGCTTCTACCTGGCCTGGGACCTGGAATGGGCATGGCTCGACAGCCCGAACCTCTGCCACGACGGCGCGTGGATCAAGCCGCAGTTCCTGACCGCGGCCGAAGGCAGCAGCACGCCGTACGACCCGGTGAAGCACAAGCATTTTGCCAAGCCCTTCCGCAGCCTGATGCGGAACAAGGATTTTCGCATGCTGTTTGCCGACCGGCTCTACAAGCACGTCAAGAACGACGGCATGCTGACCGACGCGAACAGCCGCGCACGCTGGACGACGATCTGCGACTTCATCGAAGAACCGATCCTGTGCGAAGGCGCGCGCTGGGGCGACGCGAAGTGCCCGCAGACGTACGACAACGGCAGCGCGGCGGACACGACCGTCTACCGCTACGCGCGCGACCTGAACGACTACACCGGCAACCCGTGCGACGCGAAGGGCAACGCCCTCACGAACTGGTACTCCGCCCGCGATCACGTCTACAACCTGATGGGCGGTAACGGGGCGCGCCTGATCAGCCTGTGCAAGACGCAGTCGATCAACGGCTACACGCCCTATCCGTCGCTCGACCCGCCGACCTTCCAGCAGCACGGCGGGGCGGTCGCGAGCGGGTTCAGGCTCACCCTCTCGAACCCGAACGGCGCCGGCGCGATCTACTACACCCTCGATGGCTCCGACCCGCGCCTGCCGGGCGGTGCCCAGGCCGGCGGCGCGGCATTGTACAGCGGCGCGCGGGTGCTGAGCCGCACGACGCATGTCAAGGCGCGTATCTACAAGAACGCCGACACCTGGAGCCCCGTGCATGCCGCCACATTCAACTTCACCGCACACTACAGCAACCTGCGCATCACGGAGATCCTGTACAACCCGCTCGGCGGCGAGGATTTCGAGTTCATCGAGATCAAGAATACCGGCTCTTCCACGCGCGGGTTGTCGGAGATGACGGTTCGAGGGATCCGATACACCTTCCCGCCGGGCGCGGAACTGGGCCCGGGCGAGTTCGCCGTGCTGGTGCGTAACGAAGCCGCGTTCACGGGCCGGCACCCGGGGGTGAAGGAGACGGTGGCCCTCTTCGGCGAGTATTCCGGCAAGCTCTCGAACGACGGGGAGAAGCTCGCACTGCTCGACAACGACGGCCGCACCGTCACCTCTGTGCGCTACAACGACAAGGAGCCCTGGCCGCGCGAAGCGGACGGGGCCGGCTTCTCGCTCGTCGCCGCCGACACGGCCGGCGACCAGGACGATCCCGCGAAATGGCGGGCGAGCAACCTGATCGGCGGCTCGCCCGGCCGCGACGACGGCGCGCCGCATCATGTCGTGATCAGCGAGGTCCTGTCCCACACCGACCTGCCGCAGCTCGACGCGATCGAGTTGCACAACGCGGGCGGGGCCGCCGCCGACATCGGCGGTTGGTACCTCAGCGACAGCAACGACAACTACAGGAAGTACCGGATCCCCGACGGCACGACGCTGGCGGCCGATCAGTACATCGTGTTCGACGAGTCCGATTTCAACACCAACACGAACGATCCCGCCTGCTTCGCCTTGGACTCGCACGGCGACGAAGTCTATCTCACGAAATGGGATTCGAACGGGAACCTGGAGTACCTGGCCGAGGCGCGGTTCGGCGGCGCCGAGAACGGCGTGGCGTTCGCCCGGTATGTAAAGACCGATGAGGATGCCGACTTCGTCGCCCAGCGTGTCCCCAACACACTGGGCTCGGCCAACGCCCCGCCGAAGGTCGGCCCACTGGTGATCAACGAGATCCTGTACAACCCCGTGCCGGGCGCCGCCGAATTCATCGAACTGGCGAACACCAGCGGCAGCACGCTCAAGCTCTACGACCCGGCAACCCCCGCCAACCGCTGGCGGCTCGCCGCGGCGGTCGACTACACCTTCCCGGCCGGCACCGAGCTTGCGGCCGACGAAACCGTGCTCGTCGTATCCACGAACGAGTCGACCTTTCGCGCACAATACCCGGACGTCCCCTCCGGCGTGCGCGTGTTCGGCCCGTACGCCGGCCGGCTCGGCAACGGCGGCGAAAGCGTGAAGCTGTGGCGGCCCGGCGCGCCGGACGAGCAAGGCGTGCCGTGGATCCTGGCCGACCGCGTGCAATACGGCGACAACAGCCCGTGGCCGGAAAGCGCCGACGGCGACGGCCCGGCGCTGGAACGCCAGGATCCGGAAGCCTACGGGAACGATGCCGTCAACTGGACGGCCAGCCTCGAACCCGGCGGAACGCCGGGCCGCCCTAATTCCGGCGTGCTCGTCCCGAAAAGCGCCGGCTGGCGCTACCACGATCAGGGCGCCGATCTCGGCACGGCGTGGCGGCTGCCTGGCTTTGACGACAGCCGCTGGCAGGACGGAAATGCGCCGCTCGGCTACGACCATCTCGAGGTGGACACCGTTGTCTCCTACGGCGACGACCCGAACAACAAGCCCATCACCACCTATTTCCGCAAGCGGTTCACATTGGCGGCCGATCCCGCCGACGTCGAATCGCTTGATCTGGCCGCGAAATACGACGACGGATTCGTTGTCTATCTCAACGGTCAGGAGGTGGCGCGAAAGGCCGTGCCAGGCGGCACCGTCAGCTGCACGACGCCCGCCTCCAGCCATTCCGCCACGGACTACGAGCCGGTCAACCTGGATTCCCACATCGGCAAACTCGTCCAAGGCGTCAATGTCCTGGCGGTCGAGCTGCACCAGTCCGGCCCGACCAGCAGCGACCTGTTCATGGATATCGAGCTTGTGCACGAAGCCGTTGAGCCCAGCGTACCCCCGCCCGCGGCGCCAGGCAACCTGACGGCAGCCGCACTGGGTTGCAGCGAGATCAAGCTGACCTGGCAGGACAACAGCGACAACGAGACCACGTTCAAGATCGATCGCAGCCTCGACGGCGCAAGCTGGACCCGAATCACAGAACCGGCCGCCAATACGACGACCTGCACCGACGCCGGGCTGGCCGGCGACACGCGGTACTACTACAGAGTCAAGGCGTACAATTCCGGCGGAAATTCGGACTACGCCAACGTGGCTTCGGACAAGACCGATCCGGCCGCGCCGCCCCCGCCGATCGCGTTTACGGCCTACAACGACCTGATGTGGGACTCCGGCCAGCCCACGCAGAACATCACGACCTACTCCGCGTGGTCATACAACGGGTGGTCCACCAGCGGGCCGCTCGTCGACTACGAGCGCGGAACGAACGTGAGCGCCACGCTCACGGTGAGTTCGGACGGCGCCGTCTCGCCGTCCCACCTGGCGCAGGGCGCCGACGCCGCGACCGGAACCGACGCGCACACCGTGTTTGCCGGCAAGGTCAGCGCCGTCGGCAATATGGCCTACGGCACCGTCACGCTGCACTTCACGGGGCTTGACCCCGCGCTGACCTACGAGCTGGTCCTGTACGGCAACCGGAACGAGAGCGCCTATACGGACCGGACCTCGGTGTTCACGATCTCCGACGTGCAGGCGTTCGCCAATCAAAGCACGGCCGGAACCACGATCGGCACGACGTCAACTGCCGACGATACGATAACCATCGTCACCGGCAGCAACACGCAGAACGGGCATGTCGCCCGGTTCGCGGGAATCGATCCCGGCGCCGACGGCGATCTAACCGTAACGATCGCCGGCACGCACGCGTATGTGAATGCGCTGATGTTGAGAGCGTTCAACGTTCACGGTTCAGAGCCCAAGGTTCCGAGAGGCGCGGTCTGGAGATACCGGAAAGGGACGGCTGAAGCCTCGGCCCCCGTATCGGCCTGGCGCGTGGTCGGCTTCGACGACAGCGCATGGAGTTCGGGCGCCGCGCCGTTCGGCTACGGCGACGGGCCATACGGCACCACGCTGGCCGACATGGAGGACACCTACAGCTCCGTGTTCCTGCGTACGATTTTCGTCGTCGACAATCCCTCTCTCGTGAATGGCGTGGAGCTCGGCGCCTTCTACGACGACGGATTCGTCATGTGGATTAACGGCCGGGAAGTGGCACGTGTGAATGTGGCGGGCGTGCCGGGCTCGCCTGTTGCTCATGACGGGTTCGCCGCCGGGAATATGGGCCCGGTCGAGTGGTCCACCAACCTCACGGGCAGCGCCCTGACGGGGCTGCGACAAGGCGAGAACGTGCTGGCCGTCCAGGCGTTCAACGTCTCGCTCACCAGCAGCGACCTCTCTTTCGATGCGCAATTGTCAATCGTCAATAGTCAATTGCCAATCCAGGAAGACGCCGACCAGGACGGCATGCCCGATGCGTGGGAGACGGCCTGTCTGTCGAATCTGGCCGATCCGGCCGATCGGGCCGACTGGGCCGACCCGGACGGCGACGGCCTGTCGAACCTCGAGGAGTTCATCGCCGGTACGGACCCGACGGGCAGCGGCAGTTCGTTCGAGGTCGACGTCTCGCTCCATGGCGGGCAGCTCGTCGTCGAATTCCAGGCGCGCGCCGCCGCCGGCGCCGGCTACGACGGCTACACGCGGCACTACGCGCTCGAGTCGCGCGCGGGCACGGCCGCCCCGTGGGAACCGGTGCCCGGCTATGCCGACATCCTGGGCGCGGGCCAGACCGTCTCCTACACCAATGCCACACCCGAGGAGGCCACCTATTACCTCGGGCGGGTGTGGCTGGAGAATCAATGAAAAGGGAGGGGCGTCATGGACCGTCCGCCGTTCACAGGGAAGCGGGAACTCCTCGTGGTGCTGTGCGCGTGCATGCTTCTGCCTGCCGTGGGTTTGGCCGGCTGGGTGCGCGTTTCGCGCGACATCGACGAGAAGTATCTGAAGTCGATCTGGGAGACAGCATTCTACAACGCCAGGATCGAACTGCTCGTGACGCAACCGGACGACGGAGCTTTGGACCACGTGAATCCCAACGTGGCGTATCCGCCGCTGGTCGCGACGCGCGACACGCCGGATTGCTGCCTGTCGGACACGTACAAGAACCATCAGAAGGACTGGGACTTCCTGGTGGCGTGGCGCGACAACGTCTGGAAGCAGAAGGGGTACACCTCGAGCACGCCGCTGTGGGACAAGGTCAACGCACTGGCACTGGCGGTGGCCAAGACGCCGACGCGCGACATGACGGCGCATCCGGTCGAGACCATTACGTTGGGTTCATGGTGCGGGGGGAAGTCGGCCCTGATGGTGGCACTGGCCTCGACGATGGGCCTCGAAGCACGGCAACTGGGCACGACGGGGCACGCCGGCCAGGGCCACTCGATCTGCGAGGTGAAGGTCGACGGCAAGTGGCGCTACGTGGACAACTACATCGGCGGGCACCTGTGCAAGCTGAGTTTTGTGGAGTTTTACGCCAACCCGTACGCCTGCACATGCCCGGACTGCAAGGACGAGGACAGGGAGGAGTGGGCCACCGGCTGTATGTCCGGGCTGCGGAAGCTGACGTACAACCTGGACGCGGGCCGCTACTGGCACTTCACGCATCAGGGAACCTTCACGTTCCTGCAGTTCGCCCCGGACATTGCCGCGGGGCTGTATCCGGAACTGAAGACCATTCCGACGCGTGAAGACGGCTGCCGGGAATATCTCTATCGGCGCCCGTACGCCGTTTTCGATTGGGGGTACAGGGAGTTGCGACTCACGCCGGGCTGCGGCATCCGGCGCCGTTTCTGTTTCGAGCAGGTGCCGGCGACCGACATCGTCGCGCGGATCTGCCTGTACACGAACAAGGTCTCGAGTTTCTCGACGGGCGGCGGGGACTGGTACCTGATGGTGAACGGCAACAGGCATCCGATTCGGGACCTGAGCCCGTCGTACAACGCGAAGGACGGGCACTGGCAGTTCAACGTCCCGCACGCCAGCCTGCGGGCGAACGCGATGAATACGATCGACGTGCGCAACGATGTCCCGAGCGGCGAGTACATCTACGTCGAACTGACGCGGGACCTGAACATGCACACGCGGCCGACGCCTTACCTCGATCCGGGCAACCTGCTCGAGCGGCACTCGGACTGGAAGTACCACGATGCGGGCCAGGACCTCGGGACGGCGTGGCGCGCGGCGTCCTACGACGACAGCGGCTGGCCGGCGGGCACGGCGGCGCTGGGCTACGGGATGGCCGCAAGCCGTCTGGACACGCAGATCTCGTACGGCGCCGACCCGGCGCACAAGCCTGTCACGACCTACGTCCGCAAGCGGTTCACGCTGGCCAGCGATTGGGCCGAGGTGGCGGACAGCGTGCTGATTGCGGCCATCACGTCGTTGACGTTCCGCGTGCACTATGACGACGGGTTCGTGGCCTATCTCAACGGGCGGGAGGTCTGCCGGCGCGCGATGCCGGCAGGCGCCATCAACTACGCCACGCTGGCGTCGAGCGCGGCGAGCGCGACCGGGGTCAGCGAGACGGTGAACCTGGCAGCGTCGAAAGAGCTGCTGCAGCTGGGCGAGAACGTGCTGGCCGTCGAGGTGCATCAGAGCAGCGCCGACAGCGCGGATCTGATATGGGACGCCGAGTTGCGCTGCGCGGCCTCCCGCAGCACGCCGCCCCCGGCGCCGCCGGCAGCGCCGGCGGACCTCGCCGCCACGGCCATCTCCTCTTCCCAGATCCGGTTGACGTGGACGGACAACAGCAGCGACGAACTCCGCTTCAAGATCGACCGCCGCCAGAGCGGGACCAGCGAATGGGTCCGGATCGCGGAGCCGGCCGCCAACGCAACGGCCCACAGCGACGACAGCCTGGCGCCCGCGACCAAGTATTACTACCAGGTCAAGGCCTATAACGCCGCCGGCAACTCCGCCTACAGCCCAATCGCGGCCGCCACCACGCCGGCCGGCAGCGACGAGGTGAAGATCGCCAAGGGCGCCCTCTGGCGCTACCGCAAGGGCTCCGCCGAGGCATCCGGCCCGCCAGACGCCTGGCGGCTGAGCGCCTTCGACGATTCCGCCTGGCGCGCAGGGCCCGCACCGTTCGGCTACGGTGACGGGCCCTACGGCACGACGCTGGCCGACATGCAAGGCCGCTATTCCTCGGTCTTCCTCCGTTCAGCCTTCGACATTCAGCATCCGGTGTGGGTGGCCGAATTGCGGCTCTGGGCGCAATTCGACGACGGGTTCGTCATGTGGTTCAACGGCCGGGACGTGGCGCGCGTGAATGTGGCCGGCGCGCCGGGCTCGCCTGTTGCTCATGACGGGTTCGCCGCCGGGAACATGGGTCCGGTCGAGTGGTCCACCAACCTCACGGGCAGCGCCCTGACGGGGCTGCGACAAGGCGAGAACGTGCTGGCCGTGCAGGTGTTCAACGTCTCGCTCACCAGCAGCGACCTGACATTCGATGCACAATTATCCGTCGCCAACAGCCAATTGCCAATCCAGGAGGACGCCGACCAGGACGGCATGCCCGATGCGTGGGAGACGGCCTGTCTGTCGAATCTGGCCGATCCCGCCGATCGGTCCGACTCGGCCGACCCGGACGGCGACGGCCTGTCGAACCTCGAGGAGTTCATCGCCGGTACGGACCCGACGGGCGGCGGCAGCGTGTTCAACGTCGACCTGTCGCTCCATGGCGGACAGCTCGTTGTCCGGTTCCAGGCGCTCGCCGCCGCCGGCACCGGCTACGCCGGCTACACGCGGCACTACGCCCTGGAGTCGCGCGCGGGCACGGCCGCCCCGTGGGAACCCGTGCCCGGCTACGGCGATATCACGGGCGCAGACCACTCCGTCGCCTGCACCAATGCCGCGCCGGACGAAGCCACCTATTACCTCGGGCGCGTGTGGCTGGAGCGGTGAACCCGTCATACAAGCTGCGAAAGCAGCGTACTGGCGGGGACGCGGACCGGTCGAGCTTCCGAGAAACAGTCGCGCTCCACAAAATCCATGCGGGTAACCACAAAGTCCACCTCTCGCTTCGCTTTGTCCCTCAGATAGTGAAGCCCATACTCGCCCAGGCCCGTGTCCGTCCAGAGATGAGTCGCCTTCAGAAGATGCGACGCAACGAAATTCTCGTGGCGCGCGCCCGGATCCGCCACGGCACTCCAGTCCCAGAGATACACCTTGGGCTGTCTTCGCAAGGACTTCGGAACGTTCCGAAACCACGGTCGAACCGTGAAACAGTAGTAGAGCGCGCCCAACACCGATATCCAGCTGTTCCGCCTGCATCCGAACCGATTTACGATTTCCAGGATATCGGGTCCAAACGTCCACGATCGCCAGACGGGCAAAAAAGACGCCATTCTCCGCGAGGGGTGGCCCGGCCGGCCGGCCATATTTCTTTGGCAACGGGGAATGCCCGTCGAACGGCCCGGAACAGTTCAATCGAAGGAGAAGAGGCATGAAGTCAACGCGGTATCCGTCCTGTCTGGTCCTGCTCATGGCGCTCATCCTGGCCGGTTCCGCCGGCTCCGCCCGCGCCGGCAACGCGAACATTCCACGCATTGACATCACGATGCCGGCGGCGGATTTCGACGCGGTCAACACGGCCACGAGCACCGTGAAGGTCAAGAAGACCTGCACGGTCTCGATGCGCTATCCGGGCGACAGTACGGACCGGTTCTCGGTGAAGTGCGAGATCCGGAACCACGGCAAAGGCGCGGTGCACGGGCGGATCAAGCGGTCCTACCGGCTCAAGTTCCGGAGCACCATCGACGTGCGGCGCCTGAACTACCCGGTCTTCGAACGGGCGCCGTTACACAAGATCTCGAAGGTCGGCTTCGACAACATCGTGCTGCGCGGTGGCGGCAACGATAGCGTGGACCCCCAGATCAACAAGGAACTCGGCCAACTGCCCTACACGCATATCACGGACGAATGGGGGCGCGCCACGCAGATCGAGATGTCCGGATTCGGCAACCACGGCACGTTCGCAAACCTCTACGTGAACGGCCAGTTCTGGGGCCTTTACAACATGACCGAACGCGCGGACCGCGCGTGGGGCGAAATGCATTTCGGCGGCGTCAAGGACGACTGGGTCTCCGACCGCGATCAGGAAGGCAACCTGGCCCGGTTCACCAGTGCGATGTCCGTGTTCCGAACCGCCAAGTCCCGTTCCATCAGTCAGATCCGGGAATACATCGACCCCGAGTCGTTTGCCGACTACATCATGGCCGGCATGTACGCCGGCGCATTCGACTGGAGCGAGAGCAACCACTGGACCGTCACCCGGAAGACGCCGGCCGGCAAGACCTACTGGACCGTCTGGGACGCCGAGTGGTGGTTCCGAGGTTACCCGGCCGTATTGGGAGACGGGCCCAGGACCAACTGGATGGATCTGACCTGGTGCAAGAAGTGGGCGAGTTGGGCATCCGACACGCCGCCCTATCATTTCCAGGCGTGGCTCGGCCTGATCCAGAACGCCGAATTCAAGCAGATCTTCTCCGATCGCGCGCGGATGCACCTCACCACAACCGGCGGCGCGCTGACCGACGCCAAGGCATTGGCCCGCTGGGACACGCTCGCCAGCTTCATCAAGAACGACATCCAGGCTGACATCAACCGTTGGCGGCCGGACGTCCCGTGGGATCAGGCCAAGATCCGCAGTCGTCTCCCGGGCAGGGCGGCCGCCGCGTTCGCCGCGTTCGAGGACGCAGGCTATATCGTGGCGCCCGGCGGCATCCCCGCCGCGCCGAGCAGTCTGGCGGCCGCGGCCACCTCCTCCACCAAAATCACGCTCACCTGGCAGGACAACAGCTCCAACGAAACCGCGTTCAAAATCGAGCGCAGCAGCTCCGGCTCATCCGGCTGGGTCCAGATCGCCACGACCGGCGCCAATCAGACCACCTATGCCGACTCCGGGCTCGCCGCCGCCAGCACCTACTACTACCGCGTGCGGGCAAGCAATGCCGCCGGCAATTCCGCATACTCCGCCGTCGCCGGCGCCAGTACATCCGAGACCGTGCCCGCCGTGCCGAGCAGCCTGGCGGCCGCGGCCGATTCCTCCACCAAAATCACGCTCACCTGGCAGGACAACAGCTCCAACGAAACCGCGTTCAAAATCGAGCGCAGCAGCTCCGGCTC
>JAFGHX010000099.1 GCA_016929905.1 Kiritimatiellia bacterium | reverse complement strand
CGGGGCTCGAGCCGGGCACCACCTATTGGTACAAGGTGCGCGCGGAGAACGGCGCGGGCGTCTCGGCCTACACCGCGCCCGCGAGCGCAACGGCGGCGGCTGCGGCGCCGGCGGCGCCGAGCGGGGTGAGCGCGGCGGCGCTGTCGTCGACCGAGATCCGGGTGAGCTGGCAGGACAACGCGGAGAACGAGACGCGGTTCAAGGTCCGGCGCAGCACCGACGGCGTGGATTTCGACACGCTGACGCCGGTCTTTCTGCCAGCGGACACGAGCGCGTACACCGATTCGGGGCTCGAGCCGGGCACCACCTATTGGTGCAAGGTGCGCGCGGAGAACGATGCCGGTGTCTCCGCCTACACCACGCCTGTCAGCGCGGCCACGTTGGCCGATGTCTCCGACTGCTGGACGGCCTACAACGACCTGGGCTGGTTTGCCGGACAGATCAGCACCCGGATCACCACCTTCACCACAACCGATGTCACCCCGGGCGGCGTCTGTTCGGGACAGCTTGTCGACTATGCGAGCGGCCAGACTCTTGCGGCCACCCTCAGCGTGACGGGCGGCGGCGATGTGCTGCTGCAGGGCAATGCGGTGCTCGGCGGTACAGACGCGGCAAGCGTGTTCGCGGGCAGGGTCGACACCGCCGGGCTGGTTTCCTACGGGGACCAGGATCTCGTCCTGCGGTTCGAGAACCTTGACCCCGGCCTGCGCTATGAGGTCGTCGTGTACAGCGATCGCGGCAAGCCCGCCTACGAAGGCGCCACGGCGCGCCTGCATCGCAGCCAGCTGACCGGGGCGCTCTCCTTTCAGAACGCCGGTACCGCGGGCACGACGCTGTCGAGCACGTCGACGGCGAACGACACGACCACCTACAACGCCGGCTACAATACGGCGCACGGCTATGTGGCGCGCTATCGCGATATCGATCCCGGCGGAAACGGTGCTTTCAGCATCACCCTCGTGCAGGACGCGGCCAACGCGTGCTACACGTACGCCAACGCCGTCCGAATCCGGGTCATGCGCAGCATGGCCGAAACCCTGGCCGAAACCGATACGGACGCCGACGGGATGGCCGATGAGTGGGAAGTCGCAAGGTTCGGCGGCCTGGACGCGACCGGCGGCGCCCGCGAGGCGGATGCCGACGGCGATGGCGTCTCGAACGGCGACGAGTTCGTGACCGGAACCGACCCGCGCAACGGCAGCGCTTACCTCGCGGTACAGGCTGCGCTCGAGGCCGGCCACGTGTCCATCTCGTTCCCGACGATCCAGGCGGCAGGGGCGGGTTACGAAGGGCTCGGCCGGTACTACGCGCTCCAAACGGTCGACGACCCGGCCCGTGACGACTGGCGGGCCGTGCCCGGCTTCCAGCGCGTGCTCGGTACGGGCCGGCCCGTCACGCTTGTGGTCGACTCGCCCCCGGCCGGCGCGCCGGGCTACTATCGCGTCGCCGTGTGGCTGGAGGAGTAGCCCCCGGCGCTCGCGCTCCGTCTATTTCGGGCCGCGCCGCCCGAACACGCGGACCTCGTATCGACGGATGTCCCTGGCGTCGGTCACCAGCGTCAAACCCTCCTCCATCGCCTGCGCGATCAACAGGCGGTCGAATGGATCACGATGGTGCGCCGGAAGCTGTCCCACCCTGAACGCATGGTCTACCGTGACGGGCAGATGGGCAAACGGCTCACGGGCCAGTGTGTCCCGAAAGGTCTTCGGTACTTCCAGCTTGCCCAGCGCCCGCTTGATGACGATTTCCCATACGTTGACTGCACTGACGAAGACAACGTTCTCCGCGTTCGCTATCGCTTCACGCATCGGCCGCGCAAGTGCCTTGTTGTCATCAAGCCACCACAGCAGAATATGCGTATCCAAGAGCAGGTTCACTGGATCTGGTCTTTATGCTAGCCTGATCTATTCATGAGCCATCTGCTGCGGGCGCGGATATGGCGGCATCTGAAGGGTTCCGTGCCGGCGGCCGACCCAGACGTGTCTCGACACGCCTTCGCCCGGCCGCCGGCACGCGCCCCTTGATCTGCCGCCGTCTCCGCGCCCTCGCGACGAAGTTCATGAATAGATCAGGCTAGCCCTTGGCGGCCATGGTGACAACGCCGGAACCGGTTGTTGACTTTCGGGGCGGCGGTGGCTATATTTATTCTATGAAGAATAAGTCTTCCGGGAATAGATATGCGCTGGACTTCTGCAACCGGGTCCAGGAGCTGGCTGTTCTGGAACGATGGGCGGAGAACATGCCTCGTTTGGCCGTCATGGATGGCCGTCGGAGGCTGGGGAAGACGCGTCTTCTGCGTCACTGGCAAGCGGGGCGTGGGGGAATCTGCTATGTTCTGGGCACGGAGGGCACGGCTGTGTCACAGCGCGCGGCGTTCGCGGAGGATGTCGAGGCGGCGGTGCCCCGCTTCGGTGAGGTCGTTTACCCGGACTGGCGGGCCCTGTTGCGGGCACTGGCGGGGCAATGGCCTCGTGGCGACGGGCACCGCGTCCTGATCATCGACGAGTTCCCTTACCTGGTCAAGTCCTCGCCGGAGCTTCCGTCGCTGCTGCAATCGCTTGTGGACGATCCGGCTGCCGAACATCTGCCCCTGGTGCTCTGCGGCTCGAGTCAGCGTATGATGCAGGGGCTCGTGCTGGATGCGACGGCGCCGTTGTACGGGCGGGCGCAGGTCCGGCTGCGGCTGCAACCGCTATCGGTGACGGAACTTGGGCCCGCTCTGGGGGTGGAGGATCCCGCGCGCATCGTCGAGGCCTATGCCGCATGGGGCGGGGTTCCCCGCTATTGGGAACTGGCCGTTCGTCAGGGGGCCGATCTTCGCGATGCCATCAGGGGCCTCGTGTTATCCCCTTCCGGCGTTCTTCATGAGGAAGGCGAGCGTGTTCTGCGCGACGAAGAGGCGGCCCTGCTCGAAAAGGCCGCCTGTCAGGCCATCGGGCGCGGGGCACGTCGTCCCGCGGAACTCTCGGGGCGGCTGGGCGTTCAGTCGACGACATTGGCCAAGCCGCTTCGGCACCTGGTGGAACTCGGGCTTGTGAGGCGCGATGCACCATACGACTTTGGCAAGGGCCGGCCCCGCGAGGAGACGCGCACCTCGCTGTATGCCTTGGCCGACCCGTTCCTGGCCATGTGGTACCGGTGCGTGCATCCGTATCTCAGCGGGCTTGCACTCCGCACGCCTGCTGCGGAGCGGCATGCCTGGCAGGCCTGGGAACACCACGTTGCCGCGGTTTGGGAGCAGCTGGTCCGAACACGCTGGCACCACATGGCGATGGATGGGCTTGAATGGGAGGCGGCGGGCAGCTACTGGGAGGGGCGCAGAGACACCGGCGTGGAATGGGACGTTGTTTCCGTGACGTCGGACCGCCGCCGAGCGCTGCTTGGCGAGTGCAAATGGTGCAGGTCGATGTCGAAAGCAAGTCTTGCGCGCGTTGTTCGGGAGGTGAAGTCGCGGCCGAGACCCGGGTCCGTGCGCTCGCTGAGCGTCTGCGAGGCGCTCTTTCTGCCTTCGACTGAGGGGCTGCCCCGGGAACAGGACGGCGTACGACTCGTCGGTGCCGCGGCACTGTTGGGGTTGCGCACGGCGATCTGACCGGACATGCCGCGGGTTGACAGGACGGACCGCCCCTGGTACGGTTCCCCGGCGTGTCTCGGTTCTGGCCGGCCTGCGGGAGGGGCCCGATGCGGATTCAATTTCACGGCGCGGCGCGTACGACGACCGGCTCGATGCACCTGTTGGACGTGAACGGCAGCCGGATCCTGCTCGACTGCGGCCTGTACCAGGGCAAGCGCAAGGAAGCGTTCGAGCGCAACCGCCATCTCCCGTTCGACCCCGGCATGGTCGATCTGTGCCTGCTGTCGCACGCACATATCGACCACAGCGGCAATTTGCCGACTCTGGTGAAGCGCGGGTTTGCCGGGCCCGTATTCGCGACGCCGGCCACCTGCGATTTGTGCGAGATCATGCTGTTGGACTCCGCGCATCTGCAGGTGAAGGACGTGGAGTACGTGAACAGGAAGCGCGCCGCGCAGGGCCAGCGCCTGTTCGAGCCGCTGTACGAGGAGCCGGATGTTCGCGCCACGCTGAAGCGGATGCGGCCGCTCCCGTACGACACGCCGCGCGAGGTGGCGGATGGCGTGCGCGTCACCTATCACGATGCCGGCCACATTCTCGGCTCGGCGCTCATGGTCCTGACCCTCCGCGAGAACGGCGCCGTGCGCAGACTGCTGTTCACCGGCGATATGGGCCGCAAGCACATGCCAATCCTGCGCGACCCGACGGTTATCGGCCGCGTCGACTGCCTGCTGACCGAGAGCACGTACGGGGATCGGCTGCATCCGCCCGGCGAGGATGTGAAGGCGAAGCTGGCCGAACTGGTCGGCAAGGTGGCGGAGCGCGGCTCGCGGCTCGTCATTCCCGCCTTCAGCGTGGGGCGTACGCAGCAGGTGCTCTACTTCCTGCACCAGTTGTGGAAGGAGAAACGGATTCGGGATGTCCCGGTCTATGTGGACAGCCCGCTCTCGACGAAGGCGACGGCGGTGTACGACCGGCACCCGGAATGCTACGACCGGGAGCTGTTGGATCTGCTTCGCAACCGGCAGGACCCGTTCGGCGCGGGCCGCGTGACGTACGTGACGGACGTGGCAGACTCGAAGCGGCTGAACGAGATGCGCGGGCCGGTGATCATTCTGTCGGCGTCCGGCATGTGCGAGGCGGGCCGGATCCTGCACCACCTCAAGCACAGTGTGGACGACGCGCGCAACGTCATTCTGATCGTGGGGTTCCAGGCGGAGCACACGCTGGGCCGGCGGCTGGTGGAACACCTTTCGCCGATCAGGATTTTCGGGGAGCGTCACGAACTGCGCGCCGAAGTGCACAGCGTGCAGGCGCTCTCCGCGCATGCCGACCGCGACGAACTGCTCGCCTACTTCCGGGCGATGGGCACGCCCGTCCCGCGCGCGTTCGTCGTGCACGGCGAGCCGCCCGCCGCCGAGGCGATGGGCGCCGCGCTCAGAGAAATGGGCGTCGCCGATGTGACCGTCCCGGCCAGCGGGGACGTGGCCGAGTGGTAAGGCGGGGGAGAAGGGAGAATGAAAAGTGAAGAATGAAGAATGAAGAATGAGGGATGGGAGAGGGAGGGACTGCGTTCACTCCGCGACGTCCGACCATTTTTCATTCTTCATTTTTCATTTTCTCCGCCGCTCCCGCACACGCGCGCCAGCAGCGCCTGCGCCTCTTCCTGAATGCGGCGCAGGTGCGCCTCGCCCTTGAAGCTCTCGGCATAGAGCTTGCAGACGTCTTCCGTCCCGGACGGCCGCGCGGCGAACCAGCCGTTGTCGGTGACGACCTTCAGCCCGCCGATCGGGCTGCCGTTGCCGGGCGCTTCGGTGAGCATGGCCCGGATCGGCTCGCCGGCCAGTTCGGCGGCGCGCACGTCACGCGGGGCGAGCTTGAGCAGCGCCGCTTTCTGTTCGGGCGTTGCCGGGGTGTCGCGCCGTTCGTAGAAGGCCTCGCCGAACTCGCGTGTGAGATCGGCATACAGCATCGCCGGGTCCCGGCCGCGCCTGGCCGTGATCTCGGCGGCGAGCAGGCCGAGCAGGATCCCGTCCTTTTCCGTCGTCCAGACGGAGCCGTCGAAGCGCAGGAAGGCGGCGCCGGCGCTCTCTTCGCCCCCGAATCCGAGGCTGCCGTCGAGCAACCCGTCGACGAACCACTTGAACCCGACCGGCACCTCGATCAGCCGGCGGCCCAGCTTGCCCGCGGCGCGGTCGATCATGGCGCTGCTCACCACCGTCTTGCCGACCGCGGCCTCCGGGCGCCAGCCGGTCCGTTCCGCGAAGAGGTAGGCGACCGCGGCCGCCAGGTAGTGGTTCGGGTTCATGAGCCCGGCGCTTGGCGTCACAATGCCGTGCCGGTCGTGGTCCGTATCGCTGCCGAACGCGATGTCGAACCGGTCGCGCAGCCCGATCAGGCCGGCCATGGCGTGCGGGGACGAGCAGTCCATGCGGATCTTCCCGTCCCAATCCACGGTCATGAACCGGAAGGTCGGGTCGACGCCCTCGTTCACGATCGTCAGGTCCAGGCCGTGCCGCTCGTTGACGGCCTGCCAGTAGGCCACCCCGGACCCGCCCATCGGGTCGACCCCGATCCGGAGCCCGGCTGAGCGGATGGCCGCCAGGTCGATCGCGGCGGCCAGCTCGCCGACGTAGGCCGTCTTGTAGTCGTAGCCGCGCGTGGTGTTGGCCGCGCGCGCGCGTTCGATCGGGACGCGTTTCACCGCCTCGAGCCCGTCGCGCAGGAAGGCATTGGCCCGCTCTTCTATCCATCGGGTCGCGCTCGTGCCCGCCGGGCCGCCGCTGGGCGGGTTGTACTTGATGCCGCCGTCCTGGGGCGGGTTGTGCGAGGGCGTGATGATGATGCCGTCGGCCAGCCCGGTCGTTCGGCCGCGATTCCAGGCCAGGATCGCATGGGAGACGGCAGGCGTCGGCGTGTAGCCGTCTTCGGCATCGATCCGCACCTCGACACCGTTGGCGGCCAGCACCTCGAGCGCGGTGGTGAAGGCCGGCTCGGAAAGCGCGTGCGTGTCACGCCCCATGAACAGCGGCCCGTCGACCCCCGCCTGGCGCCGATACAGGCAGATCGCCTGGACCACCGCCAGGAGGTGCGCTTCGTTGAACGTGCCCGTCAGGGCGGAGCCGCGGTGCCCGGACGTGCCGAATGTCACGCCCTGCCGCGGGTCGGACGGGTCCGGCCGGCCGGCGTAGTAGTCGGAAATCAGACCGGGCACGTCCACCAGCATGTCGGCTGGGGCCGGCTTCCCCGCGCGTGGATCGAGCCTCATCACGAGTTCCCCGCTTGCGCCTCGCCCGCGTCCGGCGGTGCGGCGTCCGGCGCGTTCCGTTCCGGCTCGGCCAGTTCCGGATAGAGCCGCTTGACGCAGTCGGGGCACAGGCCGTGGCTGAATCGCGCCTCCGAATGACGATGCACATACTCTTCCACCTGATGCCAGAACCCCTTGTCGTCCCGCACCTTCTTGCAGCCGGCGCAGATCGGAATCAGACCGCGCAGCGTCTTGATGTTGTCCAGCGCTTCCTGCAGTTTGCGGACCAGGACGTCTTTCTCCTGTTCGACCTTCTTACGGCGCGAGATATCGACGAAGAACGCCATCCGCCCGATCACCTGCCCGGTGCGGCTGGTCACGTTGGAGGAGTGCACCTCCACGAAGAACTCCGTGCTGTCGGCGCGAACGGCCAGGAATTCTTCCTTCTCGCCCTCGGCCGCGTCGATCAGGGCGGACAGATCGGAGAACTTCCGGATCTCGGCCGAAACGAACAGGTCGGCTATGTTCCGGCCGATCAGCTCTTCTTCGGCCACGTACCGGAACATGCGCAGGAACCCGAAATTGACGTACGTGATCCGGCCGCCAAGATCCGTGATGATGATGCCTTCAATGGCCGATTCGACCGCGTCGTAGACCACCTTCAGCGCATCCTTCTCTTCCGTGATGAGCGGCTGGGTTTCGATCATCTGCGTAATGCGGTGCGGGAGGCCGGTGGTCTTGTCCATGGTCGTCTGCGGCCTGCGCCGGAGTGCGGGTTTCTTGCCTGCTGCCATCGGTCATACCTCCGCTTCCGGAAAAGCACGGCAGTCGCCGCTCTGGAAGAGGCAAGCACTTTAGCCGCAAGGTTGGGCACACACAAGTGCAAAAGGGGCCCGGTGCGGCACTTTCGCCTTTCATCGCGCTCGGGAATCTCTATTATCCTGCTCGTGGGGGGGGGCTATCCGGGCACGCGCGCCGAAAGGAAGCCGTGCCGGAATCCGAGAGGAGACAGCCGATGCGCAGCCTGTTCAAGAAGCGGTCCAAGATGCTGGGTCTGCCGCCCGGAACGCTGGTTTCCGGCGCCGAGCAGGCCGGCGAGCCGGTTCTCATCACGCTGATCGACTACGACAAGACGCAGGTCCGCGAGAAACGGATCGATCGGATCGAAGACGTCTTTCCCTGCAAAGACACCAACAGCGTGAGCTGGATCAATGTCGACGGGTCGCACCGGGTGGACCTGGTCGAGGCGCTCGGGAAGCGGTTCGACGTGCATTCGCTGGTTCTGGAGGATATCGTCCACACCCACCAGCGCCCGAAATGCGAGGACTACGACGGCTATCTGTTTGTCGTGCTCAAGATGCTGCAGTGGGGCGAGAACGATTTCGACGGGGAACAGATCAGCCTGATCCTGACGCAGAACTGCGTGCTGTCCTTTCAGGAGCGGCCCGGCGACGTCTTTGACCCCGTCCGGGACCGCATTCGTACGGGCAAGGGCCGGGTCCGGCAGATGGGGGCCGACTACCTGCTCTACTCGCTGCTCGACGCGGTTGTCGACGGCTACTTCGTCGTGCTCGAGAAGCTCAGCGATACAATCGAGGCGCTGGATGAGGAGTTGCTCGACAATCCGACCCCCCAAACCCTCCACGCGATCCACAGACTGAAGCGGCAGATGATCTTCCTGCGCAAGTCCGTCTGGCCCCTGCGCGAGGTCATCAGCGCGATCCAGCGCAGCGAGCCGGCCTTGATCCGGAAAGGGACGCGCGTGTTCTTCCGCGACATCTACGACCACACGATCCAGGTGATCGACACGATCGAGAACTTCCGGGATATGGTCATCGGCATGCTGGACACCTATCTCTCGAGCTTGAGCAACAAGATGAATGAGGTGATGAAGGTACTCACCATCATCGCCACGATCTTCATTCCGATCACCTTCGTGGCGGGCATCTACGGCATGAATTTCGAGGGCAAGGACTCGGTCTGGAACATGCCGGAGCTGCGATGGCGCTACGGGTACCCCGCTGCGCTCGGCGTGATGGCCCTCATTGCCGTGGGCATGCTCGTCTATTTCCGGCGGAAGAAGTGGATCTGAGCGGTTGCACTTCTCGGCGCGCCGCGCGGCGCCGGATATGACCAGTATGAACCTTTGTTCCGCGACCGCGGACAGGCTGTAAGCTTCGTCGATTCCCCGGGGGACGGGCTTTCCAGCCCGTCCCCATGTCCTGTCGGCTCACGACTGTGCGGGACGGGCTGGAAAGCCCGTCCTACGACTCGCTCGTCCTTGTTCCGACGCGCTACGCGGTCGGGACGCGACGAACGGTACTCGTACTCGAGGGTCCCCGTACGACCTGAGGCCATTTCGAGTACGAAGACCGGAGGAAATTCGCCAAGTCTCAGGCCCGCTTGTAGAATTCGAACCGCCGGATCTCACCCCGGAAGAAATCCGTCAGGCCGTTGTCCGAGCCCAGATACAGGGCGTTGTCGGAATGTGCGAGCGGCGCCTTGAGCTGCGCCGAATCGCGCAGGCGCCCGTCGATATGCAGCTCGACCGTCTTGTCGGGCCGGACGCATACGCCGAGCGTCAGCCAACGCCGCGGCGTATACGCCGTCTCAACGAGCGTTTGGAACCCCTGGCCTTGCAGGCCGGCCAGAAATCGTAGCCTGCCGTCCTTCGTCGCTCTGAGTTGATAGCCGGCCCGGCTACCCGCCGTGGCGCCGTCTTTCGTGAACAGCACGGCGTCCCGGCGCGCGGCGAACCGGACTTCCATCACCACGCTGAACACATCGCGCGCGAAGAAGTCGTCGCTCAGATCCCAGTGCGGGCAGGGCGGGATCTCGACGAAATCGTCCTTGCCGTCCAGCGCCAGGCACCATCGGCCGTTGCGCTCGCGCGCGTGCAGATCCGCCCATCGGCCCTCGGAGTAACAGAAGATTCCGTAATTGGCTTTCGTGTTTAAAGAGAGGTCCTGCAGCATCTTGCCCGACGCCATGTGGCCGCCCCAGCCCCCGTGCGCCGCCTGGTCGCGCACGAATTCCTTCTCCCGGAACCGCAGGATGAGCAGGGCGTCCGGATCAATCGACTCGGCGGTTGCCCGCTCCGCGGCCGGCACCGCCTCCTTCCGGATCCGCGTCAGCTCGATGTCGTCGAACGCAACGATCCCGATATTGTCCGCCGAGCAGCAGGCGGGCAGGATGATGCCCACGCCTTGGGGTATCTCGAATGTGAACTCCTGCCGATGCCATTCCCGCGTGCCCGCTTCGGCGGGCCCCTCGATCCTCCGGACGTATTCGTAGTCCGGGCCGAACAGGTAGACGGCCGCGTACGACCGCCCGGTAGCCTTGTTCAGTGCGGTCCAGTAGCGGCAGCGCCAGGACTGGCCGGGCCGCACGTCGATCTTGTGGGGCCAAGCCAGGCGCCATTCCAGGCCCGCGCGGGGCGTGTGGCGCAGCAGGGCCGCGCGCCGGCCGGAGTGGCTGAGCTGCTCGGACGAGGATTCGTAGCCGCCGGTCCGCGTGGCGATGCCGAGCGGATCCGAGAGATCGTGCCGAACCACGAACCAACCCTGCGGCATGCCCTCGGTGTCGTCCGTTTCGAAGGAGGGATTGGCCACGCGATTCTCGTTGAGTGCGGGCGCCCGGTATTTCGGTTTCGGGCCGGCCAGCGCGATCGCGGTGTGGAACATGTCGGCGACGGCCCGTGAGGCGTGAGCCTGCTGCCGCTGTTCGAGTCCCGCGAAGCGGCGGGCGAGCTCGGCTCTGGAGGCCGTCGACTTGAAAAGCCTCCGCATTTCCGTCACCGAGTCCAGACTCGCCTGCTCCACGGCCGCATAGCGTTGGGCCAGGGCCTTGGCCGCCGCGCGCAGGCTTCCGCCCAGCCGGCGCGGCGAGTAGCCGGCGATCGACGGGGCAGGCTTCTGGCCCTGCCCACCCAGCACCGGGGACTGGTGGAAGAAGAAGGACGTGCCCGACGAGGCGGCGTCTTCGATGACGTGCGCGGCGGAGCCCAGGAAACGGAACCCTTTGGGCGGATTGCCCGCTTTCATGGCCATGACGGCGTTTTCGAACGACCAGACCACGAACGCCTGTTTCCGATAGTACAGGCGCGCCTTGTCGCCTGCGCCGCTGATCGGGTTCCAGCCGACGACGTCCGATACGCCCCACGCGCGCCGGTGGTCCGGCAGAAACCGGGCGGTGGGATCCAGTTGCCGGTTCGGGCTGCCCCAGTTGATGTAATGCCAGTCGGGGAACCAGCAGTAGTGCAGGACGATCGGGCAGACCTCGCCGCCGATGTACCGCCGGTCCGCCGCCGGCAGCACGTCCATGGCTGCCTTCGTCATCTGCGGGTGGTCGCCGCGTACCTTCTTCAGAAAGGCCCGTTTCTTCAGCAAGTCCATCGCTTCGCTCCCTCCGAGGGCTGCCGCGCCAAGCGCCGCGGCTTGTCTGGCAGATGCCGGTCAAGGGCCCGCCAGTTTCTCGATCCGCTTGTGCGCCCTGTCGAAATCTTCCACGACCTTCTTGTCCAGCGGGCCGCCGCGCGACCAACTGACCGGGATCAGGCACGGGTGAGCGGCCGTCTTCTGCAGGACTTGCTGCATGGCGGCCAGGCCGGCATCGGCGGCGCGCTGCGCCTGCAGCGCCAGGGCGCGGCGCTTCGCAGGCTCGCCGCGCGCGCCCAGCCTCTTCAATTCCATGTACGGGACCCAGACGGCGGCCATTCGGCGCCAGTAGTGCGCGAGCAGATACAACGTTGTGCCGTAGCGATGCGTGAACGGATCGCGCGCTTTCAATTCGTGCGTGGTCAGCCACTGCTCTAGCGGCGGGAGCGCCGTTTCGAGGTGTTCGGCCTGGCGCCGCATTTCCGCCACGGAATCGGCGAACCGTTCCATGCCGCGCTTCGGCGCCACGTTGCCTTCCGCTTCCAGCGTCGCGGCGAAATCGAGCTTCAACTCTTCCTTGAAGAACCGTTCCGGGTCCTCGAGGAACAGCGGGGTGAGCCCGCCCTGGAACAGCGGGGCCCAGTATCGGTCCGTATCGTCGCCCCAATACGCGCGGCACGCGCGTGGGATGATCTTCTTGAAGACCACTTCGGGCTCGAACAGGTCCCGGGCATAGTTGACCCACTCGAACGGCGCGGCGCCCTCCTGCGCCGTGTTCCAGCAGTACTCGGCGTTCAGCAGCATGCGCATCGGCATTTCCAGCCCGCCCAGATAGGGCACGCTGCCGGTCGACGGGAAGAAGTAGATGTTGTCGTGCTGTTCCGAATACCACGTTCCGATGTAGCGCGCGCGGCTGCTGCAGAACGGGATCATGGTGCTGTAGTACATCATGACCGGCCGCCGCGTGGCGTCCGCCCAGCGCTTCGCCTGCTCGGCGTCTGTCTCGCGCTGGCAGAACCAGACGTCATCGGGCGCCTCCCGGGCCAGCGTGTCGAAGAACCGGCGAATGAAGGCGCGCTCGCGCTGTGCCTCGCCCTTGTCGACGGGTTTGCCGCGCTTGCGCAACATGTTGCGGGGAAAGTCGTCGGAGAGTATGCCGCCGCCGTAGGGGTAGGGCACGAAGACCACCTTCAGATCCGGCGCCTCCTCGCGGCAGACCCGGCGCGCCAGGTTCATCACGTGCGCCTCGGCGCGGCCGTAGTCGTTGCCCCAGCGCTGCTTGTCCAGTTCGTCGCGGTCCTTCCACTTGGCGTAGTTGAACGAACTCAGGCCCGTGTCCTCGGCGTGGAACCACGTGAAGTCCACGCCTTCCGCCCGGCATTCCCGCGCGTGTTGCCGGAACTTCTCCTCCAACAGATCGTCGCGGCTCCACGTGATGAAGTGGCGGTACTTGCGGAAGTCCGGGGACAGGTTCGTCAAGCCCTTGTACTTCGGGTCGTGCCGGATCTTCTCGAATTCTTCATGGGTCTTGCAGTGCCCCACGCCCTGGGTCGAGATGTCGTGGCCTTCCCAACTCAGGATGCCGCGCGCTTTGGCGTAGGCCAGAAACTCGCGCCACGGCGCGCGCGTCGATTCGTGATCGTTCCAGCCCCACCACAACTGGCGGCGCAGAATGTTGATCTTGTAGCGCAGCATCCAGTCCACATACTCCTTGCCGCGCTCCGCCATGTCCGGGAACGGGCCGTTGGGGTACGCCGCCTTCGGGGCACGCTCGGTGAAGAGCAGGAAGTGGGCGGGATGCGAGAGATAGCGCCACTTGAAATCCGGCCAGTCCCGGGCGTAGAGCGGATGCACAACCACGTTGGCGCCGGCACGCTCCAGCATCTGCATGAACGTCACACACGCGTACAGGCTGCCCTGCGGCGAGGCGCCCGCCAGAACCACCGCCGGGACAGGGCGCCGGGCGACAACGTCGATGATGTAGCCTTGCTCGTTCAGCGCCGCCAGCTCGCCGCGATGCGGCACCTCCGACCACAGAGCCCGAACCAGCCGGTTCTCCCGCTCCGCCCCGACCAGCACCAGAAGCCGTTCGTCGCCCGCCGCGTATTCGGCATCGGCAACCACCCTCGCACGCGTATCGAAACCGAGTCGGTACAGTTCCTTGTTGATCTCCTCGGCGCCGATCTTCGTCTTGGGCGAGGCGGCGCCGAAAACAACCGTGATCGCTGCCGGTGACAGCGCCAGCGTCCCTCCGTACGGCTTCACCATTTTCGGCTCCGGCACGATTCGGCGGGTCAATCGCTCCGGCGTGTCCGGTGCCGGCGCCGCCGCCCATGCGCCATGGAGCCCCAGGAGCAGAGCGGCGAGCAAGGTAAGGCAACGGCTGGGATACAAGATCCGTATCATGTGGCTCTCCTTTCGCAGGGCCTTCCGGGACGGAAGCTCGAATTCTACCGCAGTTCGCGACCTCGCGCAGCGGTTTCTAAGCGGATACCTCCAATTTTGACTTGACAACGCAACCATGCTAGAACTACCATGGTGATACCATGGTAACACATGATGGCGAGGTTGTCAAGGGGGAGGCTAGGGTTTCAGGTGTCAGGTGTCAGGAGCCGAAATGCTGAAACCTGAACACTGAACACTGAAACCTCTCTGGGGGTCACTATGCGTTCATCGAAGCGCGAAGCGGCACGGCACCAGATTGAGGGCTGGCTTCAGGCGGGGAAATACGCGCCTGGTGCCAAGCTGCCATCGATTTTGCAGATGGCCAAAGCGCTCGGCATGTCGGACCAGTCGGTACGCAAGGCGGTAGCGGATCTGAGTGCGGCTGGGCTGGTTCGCACGGTGAACGGGGTGGGGGTGTTTGCCCGGGAGCCGGGCCGCCGGCAGGGCCAACGGTTCATGGTGGTCACGGGGCGGCAGCCTTCCCCGCCGGGTGTGGACCCGCGGCCGGAGGCGTTTCTGGATTGGGATATCCACAACGGTGTTTTGCGCGGCCTGAAAGAGGCAGGCGCGGAACCGTTCTGGCAGGTTCTGACGGGCGCGCGGGACGAGCCCGCCATGCTGGTGCAGCAGTTCAAGGAGCAGGAGCTTGCGGGGGTCATCTCATTCCGCGCCACCTTTAACGGCTTCCTGGACACCGCCATACGCGCGCTCGGCGCGCACCGGATCGTATCCACGCACTGGAGCGAAGCGCCGAGCACGTTGAACGAGGTGCGGATTGACATTCGGTCGGGCATCTACGCCGCGCTGGATCGGGCGCTCGAGCTTGGGCATCGCTCGCTGGCCATGCTCTACGGCAGCAACATGGCCGAGTTCTGGAGCCATGCGGAACGGTTCCGGATCTTCACGCAGTTCTGCGCCGAACGGGGCCTGCCCATCGGCGCCGGCTGCCTGGTCGCGACCGGCGGCCGTTCGATAGACGGCTACCGCGCGACGCTTCGCCTGTTGGACCAGAACCCCGGCGTGACACTCATCTTCTCGTGTAACGACGAACGGGCGGCGGGTGTGCTCGAGGCCCTGCGCGACCGTGGGCGGACGCCCGGCCGCGAGGTCTCCGTCATCGGCTATGACGACATGCCCGGCACGGCGGAACTCCAGCTCGCCACCATCCGTCCGCCGCGTGAGGAAGTCGGCCGGCAGGCGGTGTTGCTGCTCCTGCGTGCGATCGAGGAGAAGCTGACGAACGAGAAGCACTGGCTCGAGGCCGAGCCCGTCTTTCGCGCTTCGCTCGGCCCAGTGGTCGGTGAGAAATGAAAAATGAAAAATGAAGAATGAAGAATGGGGGAGGCGGGGCCATGGTGCAGAAGCTCAAGTGCAAAGACAGGGGCAAACGGGCCGTGCGGATTGGGATGATGGAGTTGCCGCGAGTGGATGACACGGGCGGAAACACCACTGCTATCTTCAAGGACCTTGGGTTCGTCGTCGAGACACTCTCACGGCAGGACATCGAGAGGGACCGGTTCGGCGAGTTCGACCTGCTGCACTGCCCGGGCGGGCACAGCGTGAAGCTTTCCGACCGGGGCGTGGGGAACATCCAACGCTACCTCCGCGGCGGCAAGGGGCTATTGGGCATCTGCGCCGGCTGCCATTTCATTGCGCACGCGAAGCTGCTGGACATCGATCTACTCATCGTGCGCGCGGTGGGCCTGTACAACGTACGGCTCGTCAAGCGCCATGCGCTCACGCGCGGGTTCAAGCTGGTCCCCCGCACGCCCGAGAAGAAAGGCTACAACCCCGTTCCGCACTCCGACGTCGGCCGCATGCGCATGCATCGCGGCAACGGCGGGTTCATCGTCGCCCGCAACGGGGTCGACCTCGTCGCCACCTACGACAACGACGACCGCTTCGGGGCCATCGCGGCCGGGCCTTACGGCAGGGGGCGGGTGGTCGCCATCTCCTGTCACCCCCAGATCGAGGTGGATTGGCGCAGGGTCCGCGGCCTGCACCAGAGAACGGACCCGCGCGTGGCCCGCCTGCTCGAGAACGCCGTGCGCTTCTGCGCCGGCTGAGTGCTCCGGGGAAAAGCCCGGCCGCCGCCGGGGCGCTGCAGCCCAAAAAAAAGTCGTTGCACTCCTTTTGCACATATGTATACTACACGCGTCCGAATGGAGTAGTTCGAGTGGGATGGTAGATTGCCAGCTGGCCTTGGCGCCCGACGGCAGTCCTTAGGTCCGAATGCGTCGGATACGGTCACTGGAACATTCGGGCATAGTCAGGAGGAGGGGCCGATGGCCACTAGGTTGTATGTTGGGAACCTGTCGTATGACACCACGGAAGGAGACCTGCTCGGTCTTTTCCAGAAGGCCGGCGAGGTCGTTTCGTGCGATCTGATCATGGACCGGTACACCAACAGGTCGCGAGGCTTTGCCTTTGTGCAGATGGCCTCAGACGAGGAAGCCCAGAAAGCGATTTCGGAGCTGGACGGCACCGAGCTTGACGGGCGTGCGTTGCGGGTGAACGAGGCGCGGCCGCGCGAAGATCGCGGCGGCGGCGGCGGCGGCGGCGGTCGTGGAGGTGGAGGCGGGGGCGGGTGGCGGTAGCCGCCCGGCATCCGGAGTCGAAAACAACAGGGGGCGCCTTTCGGGGCGCCCCCGTCCTTTTCCCGGGCCTGCGGCCGGCCCGGAGTCGAAGGTCAAAGGTCCGAAAGTCGAAAGGTCGAAGGTCGGGGAGCGAAGGGAGAAGAGCGTCACCTTCTGGGACCCAATCGACCATCGACCTTTGATCTTTGGCCCTTCGACTCTTCCTCGGGCCGCCCGGCAAGACGGGGCGATCAGGTCCTGTCGCCGGCCCGCAGATGCCGCACGCAGCCTGCCAGTTCGAGCCAGCCCTGGCCCAGCCCCCAGGTCTTGAAGACGGTCACGGCCGAATTGTACTGAATGACGGGGATCGTCTTCTTCGGATCCTTGCCCGCCAGGATCGGGACCAGCGTGCAGATAACGTCGAAGTGGCACACGATCAGGATGCGCTGCCCGCGCCTGTGCCGGTCCCAGATGTACGCGGCGAACTGTTCGAGCGCCAGGCGTTCGCGCTTCACCCGCTCGCGCCTCGCCTTCTTCCTTGAATCGGGCCGCTTCAGAAAGTGGTGGGCCAGGACTTCGCGGATGCGCGGGTCCACCGTGAAACGTGTCTTGGGATGAAACGCGCGGATCGCCGCCGCCGTGTCGAGCGCGCGCTGCAGATCGCTGGCATAGATGTGGTCAAAACGCTCGCTCGACAGCCGTTTGGCCACCCGGCGCGCCTGACGCCGGCCGAGCGCGGTCAGCGGCGGATCCGCGCTGTCCGGTTCGCGCTTCGTCGGCGCGGCTTGCCCGTGCCGGACCAGGACAAGGGTCAGCGGGTCCTTCTTCTTCGAGCGGGCTGGTGTCTTCTTCATGGGCCCCTCCGCCTGCCGCAGAAACCCCTTGCTTCCGCGGACGCACCTCCCAAGGATAGGCACGGTGTCGGCGGAGTCAAGCCCGTCATGCGCCGTCCGTGGCGCTGTTTGTCATTTTCCTTGAATCGCGGCTCGGTCCGGCGCCATGATGGCGGCATCATGCCCGGATGGACCCTCACACGCCCGTTCGATTGTCTGTTCGTGGTCCGCAGCGCCGGCCGCGCCAGCAGCCCGGTGGACCGCGGGCCCAGGCTCAGCCCGATCACGACGCCGGATTTCGATCTGCACTACGTGACGCGGGGCCGAGGCGCGCTGATCATCGACGGCGTGCCGTTCGACCTCGCGCAGGGCGATCTGTGCCTCGTACGGCCCGGCGAAACGTTCGTGGTCCTCCGACAGGGCGACGCGTTCGAACGGATTTACGTCCACTTCGACGCCGTCCGCGTCGATACCTTCGCCTATCCGCGCGATCCCAAGCGGGTTGTGCCGTTCCGCACCGTGAGCACGGCGCGCAACTCGCCCGTCTTCGGCTACTGCTTGCGGATTGTCCGCGAGGCGCATGCCGGCGCGGACGGCTCGCGCGCCCTGTGCAGCGCCGTTCTGACCGAACTGCTCACGCGCCTGATGCGGCTGCACGCCAGACGCGGAAACCGCCTTTCCCCCGCCGTCAAGAAGAACCTCTCGCGGCTGAATCAGGCGCGGGAATTCATCGAGGCGAATTGCGAGCGAAGACTCGCCCTGGCCCAGATCGTGGCCGTCGGCGGTCTGAGCGTGAACTACTTCTCGCGCCTGTTCAGAGCATACACCGGCCGGGCACCCTACGACTATTACCTCGCCTGCAAGATCGACCGGGCAAAAGAACTCCTCATCGAGAATGCGCTCTCCGTCTCGCAGATCGCGGTCGCCCTCCAGTTCGAGGACGTGCACTACTTCAGCCGCGCCTTCCGCAAATGCGCCGGCATGAGCCCTACCCGGTATCAGGCCGGCGTCCAGACCGAAGAGGTGCCCGGCGGACGGTTCGCGTGAAAAAGGACACCGGAGAGTGAAATAGTCCAAGGACGCCTCACGCGGAGTTCGGCTAGACTGATGTCGTAAGGCGCATTCCGGCGGCTCGGCACGCGCGGAAAGCTTGGATGATCCACCGAATGGAGGAAGAGATGAAGGTGAATCCCGTACGAATCGGGCTGATGGGCTGCGGCGAGATTGCGGCGAAGGCGGCCGTGCCGGCCATTCAGGCCACGGAGTGGGCGCAGGTCGTCGCGACCATGGACACGAAGATCGACCTGGCCAGGGACCTGGCCGAGAAGACCGGCGCGGCGTTCCACACCGATGATGCCGATGCGTTGGTCGCGCATCCGGAGGTGGAGGCGGTGATCATCTCCGCCCCGCACTTCCTGCATGTGCCGCTCGGCATCAAGGCGGCGAAGCAGAAGAAGCACGTGATGGTGGAGAAGCCGATCGCCACGACCATGAAGGATGCGCGCAAGCTTGTGGAAACCTGCCGGAAACAGCGCGTCAAGCTCAGCGTCGCCTACGTGAAGCGAACGGCGCTTGACAGCATCAAGGCCGCGGAGCTGATCCGGAAGGGCGTGCTCGGGAAGCTGACCGGGTTCAGCCTCATCAGCATGAGCGAGAAGAAGGAGAGCTACTGGTCCGGCGGGTTCACCGGCCGGGTCAAGACCGACTGGCGCACGAAGCGGGCGACGGCCGGCGGCGGCTATCTGATCATGAACTTCACGCACAACATCGACATGATCCAGGCGATGCTCAACCTCAAGCCCAGGAGCGTATTCGCGCAGTACGACACGTTCCGCACAAAGGTCGAGGTGGAGGACTACGTCAGCGTCGTGGTGCGCTACACCAACGGCGCGATCGGCACGTTTCTGGGCAGCACGATCTGCCCGGGCCGGTTCGGTGCGCCCGACCACATCTACGGCACGCACGGGACCGTCGTGCTCGGCAATCCGTTGAAGGTCTTCACCCGCCGGAAGATCGACGGGCTCAAGCCGGACGAGTGGAACGAGATCGAGGTGCCCAAGAACAACTCGCGGGCCGACCTGATCGAGAACTTCGCCAGGGCGATCCGCGGCAAGGGCAAGCTGGCCGTCACCGGCGCCAGCGGCTGCACGTCGCTTGAAGTCATCGAAGCGGCCTACCGCTCCCAGGAACTGGGCCGGCCCGTGGTGTTCAAGTAGGGCAATCACTCCCGAACTTGCTCGAGAACTTACTCGGGACCTTGCTCGAACCCGTGCAAGCCGGGGTCGACAGCGGCCGCGACAAGCGTCACGACAAGGGGCGGCGCAGGGGCTGAAGCGCGGTTTGCGATCCGCGCGGCGATCCGCTATCCGCGATCCGCGGAGCCGCCGCCGGCCGCCGGCTTGCGCACGAACCGGCTCACCAACTCCGCCTGCACGGTCTGGGGGAACATGTCCAGCAGCCAGAGCGCCTCGAGCGTCCAGCCCGGGGCGAGGCGCGCGACGTCGCGGGCGAAGGTGGCCGGATCGCACGAGACGTAGACGAGCGTCTCGGCGGTGCCGGTCAAGAGCCTGTCGGTGACCTCGTCGGGCAGCCCGTCGCGGGGCGGATCGAGCAGAACGACGTCGAACGGGCCTTCCGCCTTGCGGAACGCGGTCTTCACGTCGCCGAGCAGCAGGGTCACGTTGGGCGGGCAGGCGAAGGCCGCGCGCGAAATGGCGCGCTTGTCCCAGTCCACCGCGGTGACGCGCGCGAACCGCTCGTGCACCGCGCGCGTGAGGAAGCCGCCTCCGCAGTAGCCTTCAAACAGATGCGTGCCCGTCTGCGGGACGGCGTCGCGAACGGTGAACATGAGCTGCGCATGCATGTACGGGTTCACCTGCTGGAACCCGCCCTCCTCGATGAACACGCTGCGGATGTCGTAGTCGCCCGGCTGATGCGTGCGGGCGCGGAACTCCTTCAGCCCCGCGTTCACGTCCTCGTCCGCCAGAAGACACTCCGCGATGTCGATCACGCGCGGCTCGCCCGCCGCATAGAAGCCCGTGGCCTCCGGGATGCGGTGGACGCGGATCCGGTTGCGATAGGCGAAAGGCAGCGGGCACGGCACGACGGCGATGGCCGGCACGGCCGCCATCTTCCCGATGCGGACCAGCAGCTCTTCGGTCTGCTTCTTCTTCTCGGGCACCTGCCGCTCGTAGCGGATGTGCTGGTAGTGGCAGCCGCCGCACGCGCCGAAATGCGCACAGCGCGGCGCCACGCGGTCCGGCGACGGCGTCAGGACCTCGATCAACCTGGCGTGCCAGTAGCGGGGCTTCTGCTGCGTCAACTCCACCCGCACGCGTTCGCCCGGAATGACGAACGGCACGAAGATCACCAGCCCCTCATGCCGCCCGACCCCGTCCCCGCCGTAGGCAAGACTCGTGATGTCGATCTCGATTCTGTCGCCCGCTTCCATCGCGCCCGGAGCATACCACAACCCCGCCGCAGGGTAGAAGCGCGGAATGGGAGGAAGATATGGAAGGGTGGAAGGATGGAAGCATGGCGACGGCCCGTGCGCGATTGAGGCCTTGGCTCGACGCGAGAGGAGATCGGCCGCACGAGCGCCTTCAGAGGGGAAAGAAATGCGAACGCAGCCACTTTGAGTTGTTTGCGCCATGAACGTCTCGCTTACCGCCAACCGTAAGATGGCGCAAACCGTTCAAAGTTGCTGCCGTTGGACCGGCTTGACGCTCTGCCTTTCGCGCACCTTTCGCGCATGTTCGCGGGCAGAAAGAACTTCAACACGACCAGGCTTCATCGGTTCGCCGCGATGGTCTTCAGCAGCGCCCCGATGTTGGCCGGCGGCGTGCCGGGCATGATCATGTTCGAGACGCCGACGATCACGCCGCCCAGCTCGTGCGCCACCTCCATGCAGTCGGTCACCTCGCGAATCACGTCCGCTTCCGTGCCGCGATGCAGGGTGTGCGCGCTGATGTTGCCCAGCAGCGTGACGCGCGGGAAACGCTCGCGCAACCTGCGCAGGTCCATTCCCGCGCGGCGGTCGACTTCGTAATAGCCGTCAACCCCGGCCCCGTTGAACATCGCGTCGGCGACGGGCCAGAGGTTGCCGTCGGTCGAGTAGAAGTAGGCGATCCCGTGCCGGTGGCAGGCATCGACGATCAGCCGCAGCGCGGGCATCACGACGTCGCGGAAGGTCTCGGGTGAGATCATCGGGCCTTTCTCCGAACAGAAATCGCTGCCCGAGAAGTTCACCTGCATGCCCGCCGCGGCCAGGCCGGGGACGTCTTTGGCGATTCGCTCGGCTCTTGCCGTCAGCCTGCGCGCGACGAGTTCGGGCCAGAGCGCCACGGCCATGAGCTCGCGCGCCGCTTCGGCCCGAATGTTCGCCGTGCCGCTGCCGGCGCGTACGAGATAGGCCGGGTACTTCCCGTAGGCGGCCGCCATGCCGGCCGGGGGGGCGGCGTCCGGCGCATACGCGCGCGCCGCGGCTTCTTCCGCCAGGACTTCCTGCGCATACGTTTCCTCCGTGATGGTGTCCAGTTCCTGCGCCGTGCGCGGCACCGCGCTTCCCGTCCCGTTGCGTTTGGAGAACAGTTCCAACGCGGGGTCATAGGCCAGCGTGTAGTGCGCGCCGTCCGGATCGCCGAACACAAAGGTGTAGTCGTCGATCTTCCGAGTGGGCTTTTGCGCCACGGGCCAGCGCCAGTATTGGAGCCGGAGAATGTCGTGGTCGCACGCCCCGGCAATCGCGACCGCGTCGGCTTCGCAGCGGGCCTCGAATTCGGCGTGTGCGTCCGCGCCATTCCACAACGCTTCGATTTCCCGCCACTGCAGATGAGCGCCGCCCACATAGGCCGCTCGGCCCAGGATCGCGGCCGCCACTTGCCCCGAGAATTGAATGTGATAGACCGGAATGCGATCCGTCGGTTGGCGCGCGATTGTTGCCAGAACCCGTTCCTTCGACGTCATCTCTGTTCCCCCTCATTCCGCTCGGCGAAGCCGGCCGTCCGCACCCACTGCCGCCGACGCTTGCCGATCAGTGTATCTTTTGTCATAATAGCCTCATATTATCCGAATATTAATGGCTATACGGAACAAAAAAATGTCAAAACAGGTACAAGACCCCGGGGGGATGGAGCGCGCCGGCCGGGTGGACTGCGAGTTCCTGTATGGCAGCCGTGGGCGATATGGGCAGGGGGTGAAGACGGAGAGCCATTCCCACCCGTTCTGGCAACTGGAGATTGTGTTGGCGGGCGCGGAAGCGGCGATTGTGGAGGGGCGGCGCTTCGCCCTCGGGGCAGGCGGGGTGTTGCTGATCCGGCCCGGCACGCCTCATCGTTTTGTGTTCGAGCACGAGACGCGGCTGATCTCCTTCAAGTTCAAGGCCTCCGCGGCGGAAGGGGGGTGGGCGGCAAGGCGGCTTCCGGCCGGGCCGGAAGCCGAGGTTCTTGCGCGGGCGTTGGCGGAGCTTCTACCGGAGGCGGGGGAGCCGGCTGCGCGCACGAAGCTTGCGCTGAACGGTCTGTTGGCGGCCGTTCTGCGGCTCGGCCTCTGGGCCGGGCCGGCGGAGCGGGACGACGACCGGGGCGTGAGCACGACGGAGTTTGTGGAGCGGGTTCGCGACCTCGTGGCGGCGAAGGAGGGGCTTCCCGTCACCATTCGGGGGTTGGCGCGGGAAATGGGCTGTTCGGTCGCTCATCTCTCCCGTCAGTTCCGGCGGAGCCAGGGCGAAGCGTTGAAGGCGTATCTGGACCGCGAGCGCGCCCGCGCGGCCGCCCGCCTGCTGACCTATGCGGAGTTGCGTATTGGCGAGATCGCCGCCCGCCTGGCGTTCCCCGATCCGTACACCTTTTCCCGCTTCTGCAAGCGCACGCTCGGTGCCTGCCCGCGCGCGTACCGGCGCGCGGCGCTCCGCGGCCCATAACCCGCGACCCGTTTCGTGCCGATTCGTGTCCATTCGTGTTCATTCGTGGTTGGAATTCGCGTCCATTCGCGGTTGGAATTCGCGTCCATTCGCGTCCATTCGCGGTTCCCTTTCTCTCCCGCGGCCTGGAATTCCGGTATTGTGCTCTCGATCGGGCGCGACTATCTTTAGGGTTTCCGTACAAGGTGACGGGAGGAGGAGCCGGCATGAAGAGGGAGCGGAAGCTGCGGGTCGGGATCATCGGGACGGGCGGGATTTCGCGGGGCCAGCACATACCGGGCTGGCAGGCGGTATCGGGCGCGGAGATCGTGGCGGTGTGCGACATCAACGAGGCGGCGGCCAAGAAGGCGGGCGCGGATTTCAACGTGCCGAACGTTTTCACGGACTTCAAAGACCTGGTCGGGATGAAGGCGATCGACGTCGTCGATGTGTGCACGCCGAACAAGGTTCACACCCCGGCGGTTCTGGCGGCGCTGAACGCGGGCAAGCATGTGATCTGCGAGAAGCCGCTGGCCGTGACGGTGAAGGAGATCAAGCAGATGGCCGCGGCGGCGAAGCGGAAGCGCCGCAAGCTGATGACGGCCCAGCACATGCGGTTCGGCGGGCTGAGCCAGGCGCTGAAGAAGTTCGTCGACGGCGGCGAGGTGGGCGAGCCGTACCACGCGGTCGTGCACGCGCTGCGCCGCAACACGCTCCCGGCATGGGGCGGCTTCATCGACAAGGACCTCAGCGGCGGCGGCCCCTGCATGGATATCGGGGTGCATGCGCTCGACCTGTGCATGTGGCTCATGGGCTGCCCCAAGCCCGTGCGCATCAGCGGCAGCGCAAAAGTCAACTTCGCCAAGGGCTACGACATTCCCGGCGGCTGGGGCGAGTGGGACCGCAAGCGGTTCTCCGTGGAAGACTGGGCGGCCGGCTTCGTCGTCTTCGACACCGGCGCCACCCTCTCGCTGGAGAGCAGTTGGCTCGGACACCACGAAGCCAAAGGCGATATGTCCTGCCTGATCTACGGGAAGAAGGCCACGCTGCAGTATCCGTCCGGCAAGTATGCCACGCATAAGAACGGCGCGTTCCTGACCGGTGTGATCGAGCCGGCGCCGGAAAAGAAGAGAGCACACGCGGCGGAGATCGAGGCGTTCTTCCAGTGCGTCGTCGACGGCAAGCCCTCGCCGGTGCCCGTCGAGGAGACCATGCGCGTCATCGCCGTGCTCGAGGGGATCTATCAGTCCGAGCAGACCGGCCGGGAAGTGCGCGTGAGACTGTAGGACTGGAGACACGCTCATGCCTACAATGAAAGGTGTGGTCATACTGGGCGATCGGCGGCTGGAGATTCGGGAGTTTGCCGTGCCCGAACCCGGGCAGGGGCAAGTGCTTGTGCGGATGAAAGCGTCGTCGCTGTGCGGCAGCGACCTGCGCGCCATCTATCGCCGGCCGCCGCCCCCGCCGCTCAAGCCGGGCGAGTGGCGGCCGGAGGCGTATGGCGGGGTGATTGCCGGGCATGAGCCGTGCGGGATCATCGAGAAGGCGGGCCCGGGCGTTGCGCGGTTCAAGCCGGGCGACCGTGTCGTCATGTACCACATTGTCGGTTGCGGCCTGTGCCATCACTGCCGGCGCGGGTGGATGATCAACTGCTCCAGCCAGTCGCGCCGGGCCTACGGGTGGCAGCGCGACGGCGGGCACGCCGAGTTCCTTCTGGCGGAGGAGCGCTCATTGGTCGCGCTGCCCGATGCGCTGACCTACGTGGACGGCGCCATGATCGCGTGCGGGTTCGGCACGGCCTACGCCGCGTGCGAGCGGGTCGGCGTCTCCGGCAACGACACCGTGCTCATCACCGGGCTCGGGCCCGTCGGGCTGGGTGCCGCGATGCTGTGCAAGGCGATGGGCGCGCGCGTCATCGGAACGGAGTTGATCGAAGCGCGCATCGCCGTCGCCCGCAAGCTGGGCCTGGACCTGATCGTGAAGCCGGGCGAAAGCGCGCTGCGCGCGGTGATGGACGCGACCGGCGGGCAGGGCTGCGAAGTCACCTATGACTGCTCCGGCAACCCGCACGCGCGCCACTTCTGCCTGGAGGCCGCCCGTGACTGGGGGCGGGTCGTCTTCGTCGGCGAAGGCAATACCGTGACGTTCGAGCCCAGCCCCCTGTTGCTGCACAAGCAGCTCACTCTGCACGGGTCCTGGGTCTGCTCGCTCGGGCAGATGGAGGCGCTGGCCGAACGGCTCGTGCGCTGGCATATTCATCCGGAAGACATCGTCACGCACCGGTTCGTGCTGGAACAGGCCAAGGAGGCCTATGAGCTGTTCGATACGGGGAAGACGGGCAAGGTGGCGATCGTGTGGGACCGCTCGGATTGACGGCGTGACGGAGCATGGGCGTCATGAAGTCATCGCGTCATGAAGTCATGGAGTGGCGAGGGAGCATGTGATGGACAAGGTCAGAGTCGGGATCATCGGTGCGGGCAAGATCGCCCGCAACCACGCGAAGGTCGGGTTCCCCGCGGCGAAAGCCGAGGTCGTGGCCGCGGCGGATATCAACGAAGCGGCGCTGAACGCCCTCGGCGACGAGTTCGGCATCGCGCAACGCTACACGGACTGGAAAGATCTCGTGGCGCGTGACGACATCGACGCCGTCTCCGTCGCGCTGCCGCCGTTCCTGCACGCGCCCGCGACACTCGATGCGCTCAAGGCCGGCAAACACGTCTTGTGCGAGAAGCCGATGTCCTGCACCGTGGCCGAGGCCGAGGCGATGGTGCAGGCGGCCAAAGAGGCGGATCGCAAGCTCATGGTCTATTATCGGCGGCGGCTGTTGAACGCGACGCAGAAGGCGAAGGCGATCATCGAGTCCGGCGCGCTCGGCACCGTCTACTTTGCGCGTACCGCCGGCTACCGGTTCCGCGGGCGGCCGAACATCGACATGAAGAACCTCAGCCCGTGGTTCAACGACCCCGCCAAAGCCGGAGGCGGGGTCCTGTTCGATCTGGGCGGCTACGCGCTCGACCAGCTCTGCTACCTGCTCGGGTGGCCCGCGCTCAAGAGCGTCTGCGCGCAGACCTACCGCGAGATCGACCGGGAGGCGACGGAGAAGCGCGGCTTCAACGTCGACGAATTCGTCGTCGGCATGATCCGGTTCCGCAACGGGGCAACTGCCTGGCTCGAGGGCGCCTCGGCCGTGAACATGGACCCGCGCCAGGCGGGCGGCACCAAGTTGTTCGGCGACAAGGCCGGCCTGGATGCCGGCTCGATGACCCTCTACAAGCCCGACGCCGAGGGGCAGATGCAGGCCGAGACGATCGACGTGCCGCCCCAGGAGCAGGGCGCAAACCATTCCGCGATCTGCGTGGAATTCGTCAATGCCATCCTCAAAGACCGACCGTTGACCGTTTGTACCGGCGAAGAGGGCCTGTACGTCCAGCGTATCCTCTGCGGAATGCAGGAGTCGGCGGAGAAGGGGTGCGAGGTGGAGGTTTGATGGGGTCCAACGGTCCCACGGTCCGGGAAAGGGGGAGCAACATGAGGGTAGGCCATCACTTCTACAACTGGCCGCACGACTGGACGGATCTGGACAAGCGGCTGCAGTTGACGAAAGAGACCGGGTATGCGGGCTGGGAGGCGAAGCCGAACGAGATCGGGGCGCCGGCGGAAACGGTGAAAGCGAAGTGCGACGCGCTCGGCATCGAATGCGCGGCCATTGGGGCCGGCGGCCGCGAGGGGATCGACTACGCGCACGCGGCCGGGGCGCGCGTGCTGCGCGCCACGGTTTCCAAGGAAGAATGCCTGGAACTGGTGGACTACGCGGCGGAGCGCGGTATCGTTCTGGCCGTGCACAACCATCTCTCGGTGAAGACGCGCGGCAAGGGCGCGATCGAGACGCGGGAGGATCTGTTGCGCTATCTCGACGAACGGCCCGGCACGTATGCCTGCCCCGATACCGGGCACCTGCTGCTGTGCGGGTCGGATCCCGTCCGCACCATTCGCGACCTGGGCGAGCGGGTCGGCTACGTCCACCTGAAGGACATTGACCCCGCCGCCGTCGGCAAGGCGGACAAGGGCGGCGACAACTTCTGGGAAATCGGGGCGGGCGCCCTCGATCTCGACGGCACGCTCGAGGCGCTGCAGGCGATCGGCTATGACGGCTGGCTCATGATCGAGCGCGACCGGCGCGTCGCGGACACTGTCGCGAGCGCCAAACGCATGCGCGACACCCTGCGGCGGTTGGGGTACTGACGCGCCGAAAGAAAGCGGCCAACCCGCGGTGCCGCGCGGCGCTACTCGCCGGTCTTCTTCGGGAGCAGTTTGTTGAGGACTTCCTCGAGGTTGAAGTCGGTGAAGTCGGGGCTGAGGAAGGTGCCTTTGACGGGGATCTGGAACGACATCTGTTCGGGGATCGTGCTGTCGAAATGTTTGCCGGTCGCGAGCGAGACCTTTTTGGCGTAGCGGATCTGCATGTTGACCTGCGAGCGCTTGACGTTAAACACGCCGTTTTCGCAGACGAGCGTGAAGGTGGCGTCGGCCGAGCCGCCGAAGAACTTGACGTCCTGCGAGTAGCGGTTGATGACCTGCGTATCGACGTCCTTGAACTTGCCGTTCACGCGGAAGCTCGGCCGTTCCGGGTCCACGACCGGGCCCACCTTCCCGTTCACGTCGAGCAGCGGCTGGCCGGAACTTTCGGTGGCTTCGATACTGATCCGGCCGGAAAGCTGTTTGGTATCGCCGAAGGTTTCCACGTCCGCGATCTGTACCTGGCAGCGGATGAGCTTCTGCGGTTCGGCCGGGGCGGACCGGTCAATGTACTTGATGTTCGAATCGACCTTCGCGTTCCGGATGGTGAGCTTGCGCGGCTTGGCGGCCGGGGTCTGAGCGGCGCGGCTGCGGCCGGAAGCGGGCGGCGCGCCGCCGGCGCGCAGCCGTTCGAGCACGGCGTCCACATTCACCTTGCCGGTCTCGTTGCGCACCACGGTCACTTCCGCGTCGCGGACCGTTGCGGAGACGACCGGCAGGACCCGGCCGCCGTCGAGGTGCGGGCGGAACCGCAGGTCGAGCCGCTTCACGTTCAACATCAACGGCTCCCGAAAGCCCGGCGGGTTGCCCACCTTGATGTCCCGCGCGCTCACCGAACCGGTCAGCACGCTCACGCTCACGCTGCCGACCTCGACCTCCACCTCCAGCAGTTCCCGGGTCTGTGGAATCAATTCCTTGCGCACGATGTCGGTCACGAGCCGGCGCAGCACAACGTGCAGCCCGATCAGCACGATCACGAGCAGAACCAGAAATACGAGGCAGCCGGCTTTGAACAGTTTTTTCATGGGCCGTTCAGGGTCAAGCGCGCGTCCGCGTATGTCGTCGGACGGGACAAGAGTAGAAGGAAACGGGCGGGGAATGCAAGGGAATTCCCCGGGGGGGGCGATCCGCCGTGAATGTCGAGACAAGTTCTCGAGTACGTTCTCGAGCAAGTTTCTTCCAGATCAGATTTCGAGTCAAGTTGTCGTTGCCGAACCTATGAACCCCTGCACACCGCGCTACGGCAATTCGACTCGGATCCGGTAGTACAGCACGTCCGGCGGCGGATTGGTGTCGCTCAGCGTGACGTCGCCGCCATCGCCCAGCCCGCTGGCGCCGGGCACGGCCGACCAGCTGCCTCCCGCCAGATTCGTTGTGAACTCCAGGGTGTAGAGGCGGCCGGTGGACGAGGAGAACACGAGGTTCGTGGGCGGCACCCGCGTCACGAAATCCCCGACCCACAGGACCGAATTCGGGTTGGTCGGGTCGGTATTGGCGACGTATTCCTGCCAGGCGGCGAGGCCGTCGTCGTCGCGGTCCTGGTCCATCTCGGCTTCGTAAGGCGTATTGGTCAGGTTGTACAGGTCCATCCACACGATCGGCACCCCGTTCGTCGTGGTCTCGTGGTACCACGGCGCCTGCGCCATCCAGAGGAAATCGCGCACCGCATCGTCGTAGCTCACGCTGACCAGCGTATGGTCGGCCACCCGAATCTTCGCCTGCGGCTGGCTGCTCGCGACCGGGTCGAACCCGAGCGTGGCCTGGAAGATCCCGGTGTTGTCGCCTGTCTCGTTGAGTGTGAGGTCGATGCCGGCCATATCCTCGGCGCTCGTGACGCGGACCACGAGGGAATCGGCGCCCGCCGCGTTCGTGTTGGCATTCGCGTCGGTGACCGTGACGAGCATCACGTTTGTCACGTTCACGTAGCTGTCCTTGTCCAGGCTGACGAGGCCGGGCTCGAACTCGGCGGCAAGATAGTTCGTCGGCGTTGCCAGAGGGCCGGCGTGCGAGTCGGCCGGGATGTAGGGTTGGCTCGACGCGACGACGCGGACGTCGCGCAGGTCGTACGGGCCGTCGAGGCCCACGCTGGAGAGCATGCCGCCGAGGAACGAAAGCGGCAGCGCCTGTTCTCCGGTCGACCCGATGGCCGTCGTCGTGCTGGCGTGCGCGATGCGGTTGGACCCCGCATAGAGGGCGCCGCGCACTTCGAAATCGCCGGTCTGCGTGACGGTCCCGGTCAGCGAGTAGATGAGCGCGTCGTACAGGCCGTTCGTGTCGGCGTCGGGCACCTGCACGCTGTAATCGCCCGTCAGGGTCGCCAGCGCGGCATCGCCCGAGTCGGCGACCACCACGCCGCCCGTTGCGCCCGTAGCCGGGTTGTAGCTGTCCCACGAGGCGAGAAGGTCGCCCTCGCCGTCCAGCGCGACGCAGGCCTGCCACTGCACCGCGTCGTCGTCGGTGAGCGGTTCGGGGGCGCTCCAGGTCGGCGTAGGAAGTTGCCCGTAGCTCACCAGCAGGTTCCCGCTCCCGTTCGCGCCGAGTGCGGCGCCCCGCCACACGACGGCCGCCTCGCCGGAGGTTTTCACGAGCACGTTGGGATCTTCGATGAACTGGTCGCTTTCCGTCACGGGGGCGGGTGCGGACCACGTCTTTCCGGGCACGTCGAACAGGCTGTAGAGCAGGCGCTTGACCGTGTTGCTGTGCTCGACCCAGACGGCGATGGCCTGGTTGGTCGGCGCGAAGGACACGGCCGGCGAGAGCTCGGTGGCCGTGTTGGAACTGGTGATGCTGGCGACGGCGGTGAAGTTCGTGCCGTCCCAGAGCGACCAACAGACGTTGCAGTCGCTGTTGGTGGGGTCGACGTTGCTGCCGCCCGTCACGGCGCCCAGCTCCTGGTAGAAAACGCCGTCGTCGTCCCGGATCCAGACGAGCAAGGTGTCGCCCGTCGCGTCGGAAGCCAGCGCCGGCATGAAGTCGGCCTGGCCGCCATCGGTGCCCGGCACCGCGGAACCGGCGGAATAGACCTCCTGCGTGACGTCGAACAGCGCGTAGCGCAATTCCCATGCCGTGCGCGTCACCGGATTGGTGGCGGGGTCGCTGTTGTGGACCCAGGCGGTCATGACCCTGTCGTGGGCGGCGTCGTACGACAGGGCGGCCGAGCCGTCGGCCTGCTCGTCGTCGATGATCCGGGCCGGTGCGGTCCAGGCCGCGCCGTCCCAGAGCGACCAGGCGATATCCTGCTTGGCCAGGATCTCGCTGAGCAGCGTGAGGTTGGTGGCGCCCTTGTTCGCGGTCCACACCGCCAGCGCGGCGCTTGGCGGCAGCGCGATGACGCACGGGTCGGTTTCCCACTCGGCGTTGGGGCTCGACCCGCCGATGATCGGCTGCGCGTTGGACCACGTCGTCCCGTCGTAGTAGCGGAAGAAGACGTCCGGATTCGGCGCGGCGCCGCCGGGATCGGTGTCGCCGATGTACACCAGCATCCGGTGCCCGCCGGCATCGACGGCCAGCGAGGAGCTGGAGAGCAGGCGGGGCGGGGAGCCGGCTTCGTCGAGCGGCACGATGGGGATGGCGGGAGCGCCGCCCCCGCCGCCGCTGCCGAAAGTCCACGGCCCGAACTGGGTGGAATAGAGTTCCGCGCTGGCCAGCCCCCAGAAGAGCGAGCCATAGATCTTGAGGGGAACCACCACTTCGCCCGACCAGGTCACCGACGTGCCGCCGGCCGTCTTGTAGGTGAGTTCGATTTCCACGGTGGCCGACGGCGAGCCCTGCGCCGCGATCTTCGCCAGCCCGAACACGGCGGAAAGCGAGATCGTGATCTCGCCCGTCACGGTCGTGCCCGGCTTCACGGACACCTGCTCGAGTTCGAGCTTGCGGTTGAGCACGGCGGTGCCCGACACGAAGATCTCGACGTTGCCGCCCAGGTCGACAGCCGCCGTGATGGGCACCCCGTAGATGATGAAGGTCTTCGACATGCTTTTCTCGGGCAGGTCGAACGACACGCTGGCGCGGAGCGTGCCGCTCCCGCGCTCGAAGGCGAAGTTCGGGTCGAATTCGCCGGTGAGGTTGCCTTCGAGCGCGAGCTCCTTGCCCAGAATCTTCGGCTCGCCGCTGACCGTTGCGCCGAACGCGCTGGACTCGTCGACCTTGTAGTCGCACGTGGCGTTGAACGCGATGCCCAGGTCGTTATCCAGCCCGCCGAGCAGGCCGACGTCGCCCGGCACCAGACTGTTCCAGGCGAAGTCGGTCGGATAGTTGAACGCGAACTTGTAGGACGAACTCTCGCCCTCGAACTGCTTGCTGAAGGATTCCGGATGGCAAATCGCATTGACTACGGCTACCCAGCCGGGGAGCGAAAGGCATTTGAGCGGGTACTCCACCTTTTCTTCCAGTTTCACGCCGCTCTGGTCCATCTTCACGGTCACCTTCAGCAGGCCGACCGATTCGAACGTCTGCGCGTCGAGGTCTTTGCGGTAGACCTCGTTGGGGGTGACGGCCTCGCCGGAATGGAGCGTTCCGTTCACGTCGAACACCACGTCTTCGACTGTGGCGAAGTCCTCCGGCGCCATGTCGATGTCGACGGTGAAGCGGTTGACCGCCTCGATGGTGCCGAGGAACGTGCCGAACTGATCGCCGTTGGCGGGGTTGTCATACTGGGCGGTCGTCGTGAATTCGACGCCTTGCCCCCATTCGGTGAACGAGGGCGCGGCCCAGGATCCGCCGCAGGCTTCGCCCTTGGTGGTCATGCCCATCTCGATGTAGTACGGGTTCTTCTTGCCCTTGCGCGTGCCGAGCGTGCAGGTTTCTTCCGCGTAGCCGTTGCCGTCCAGCGTCTTCTGGGTCGTGAGCGTGCCCAGCGTGCTTCCGAGGAAGGCGCCGGCGCCCGTCGGCGTGCCGGGCGGCGCGGTGATCGTGTAGGTCACGTGGTCGACCCCCGCCGGGTGCCCGTAGCGCAGGCGGACCTTGAGCGCCTTGGCCAGCGGTGCGTTGGTGGCGGGATCGCCCGCCTGTCCGTACTGCTCGTTGCCGTCGTTCAGGTCGAGTTCGCCCCGCTTGATGCGGGTGGGGCCGCCGTTGACGCCGGTGGGCGGCACGGGCAACTTGACGAAATTGGCGTAGGTGTCCGGGGTGGCGGCAATCATCCCCATGTGCGTCAGCGCGGCATAGCCGTTGCACGGGTAAGCCTTGTCGGGAACCATGTCGTACACCAGGATCATCGATACGGAACTGCCCTTGGAAATAGGGACGTTCATCGAGAAGGTCAGCGTGCCGTTGTCGGCGGAAAACGTGCGCGTGCCGAGCAGGGTGCCTCCGATCGAGCCGAGATACAAACGCGCCTGGGAGACGTCGTTGGACTCATTCCCGGAGCCGGACGTGTTGAACCCGACCGAGGTCACCGTCCAATCGTCGACATCATTGGCCGAGAGGGCGATATGGATGATGGGCACGTTCTGCTTGCCGTTGGCGTAGTCGTACGGGCCTTCAATGCCGTACACCTCCGTGTCCGCCGCCGGGTTCTGCAGGCCCGCCCCGAGCGTTAGAACGGGCGTGACGAAGTGGGCGACGGCTTCCGATGGGTTGGCGTTCACCGTGGCCGTCGCGGTGGGGCTGCTGCCGGAGGCGGCGCCGGTCCATTCCTTGAAGTTCCACGGCGAGACGGCCGTGGCGGAGACCTCAACCTCGCTGCCGCACGGGCCCGGCCCCCAGCTAGCCGGCTCGGCCTTGCACCCCTCATCCGCCGCCGCCTGCGGCGAGACGCCGGTGATCAGGCGGCAGGAGCCGCCCTGTTCAATTATCTGATAATAGGTGCCAAATGACGAATCCGTCGTCCCGACGAGATAGCCGTTCGCGGTGGGCGTGGCCGTGACCTGCAACGAGTAGGGCGAATGGCAGATCGGCCCCTCGTAGAGCGTGCCCTCGGATGTGTAACCGTAGGTGTGCACGCTGCCGCCGGGGTTCGCGGTCAGCAGGATGCTGTCCTGGCCGGCTCGCGGCAGCACCAGCAGGTCCAGTGGCCGCCCCTGTCCCGTCAGGTTCGTGGCCAGGACCGGCGCCGACGGGGTGGTCATGTCATAGACTTCGATGCCGCCGCCCGTCCCGTCGAAGTTCGTGATCGAGGCGACGAACAGATTGGTCCCTTCCAGCCATGCCTTCGGCTTCACGCCGGCGCACCCGGGCGAGGATTCCAGAACGGGACTCGCCGGATTGGTCACCGTGAAGATGTTGATCCAATCCCCGGTGCCGTTGGCCCCGCCCAAGCAGGCCAAGTCCGCCGTGGCCGATACCGTCAGCCCCGTCCCGTCGACCGGCAGTGTGCCGAGCTGACTGGGGCTGGCCGGATTCGACACGTCTACGATTTCCACCGCGGCATTCGTGACCCACGAAAGCAGGAAGACGTTGGAGCCGGAACAGGCAATGGAGCGGATGGCGGTGGGCGCGACATAGGCGCCGGAAAGAACCCAGTTCGTCGGCACGGTGCAGTCGACCAATTCCAGCGTGTCGTTCGAGAACGCGGCAAGGTGGCCGGCGACGACGGCGCCCGGCATGAATCCCCCCCAGCGCGTGTCGTGGTGGATAGGCACCGGGCTGGCCGGGTTGGTCATCCCGAACAGCCAGAGATGCTCCGAACTCCCCATGTACACGCCCTGATCCGTGGCCAGAATCCGGTCGGATATGTAGGGCGTTCCCGCCTGTCCGAGCAGGGTTGGCACACCGCCCACCAGGCTCATCACACTCACGGCCATGTCGCCCATGGACATCGCCACCGCCTTGCTCCCCGCGCCGTCGATCCGAGCCATACCGTCAATGGCGATGACGCCAAGATTGGTCGGCGCATACGCGTTCGCCACGTCCACCGCCGCCACGCCATATGGCGGCCAACCATTGTCCTTCCCCATCGCCCACAGGGTGGTCTCGTGAACGTACACATCCTCGACCCACATCGAAGAACCGTCGTCTTGAACCTGAAAGCTGTTCACCAGGCTCGGCACCGACGGATTGCTGACATCGAAAATCTGCACGCCGCTGGACGATCCGGCGCTGTAGACGTTGCTGCCGGAAACGCACAGGGCGTAGCTCGAGTAGATCCCGCCCGAAAGCTCGCCCACCTTGCTCGGCGCCGTGGGCGAGGCGAGATCGTACACCCAGAACTTGTTCGTGTAGCTGTCGGCGCCCTGCACATAGAGCTTGCCGTCGGCGATCGCCAGCGCCAAGGCCGGTATATCCAGCGTGGCGGCCACGACCGGATTCGTCGGGTCGCTCACGTTGAGCACCTGGACCAGGTTGCTCGTGTTGTCCGTAATGGCGTAGACGTGGCTCCCGAAGACCGCCATGGACTGCCGGGAATAGAAGGTCTCGCACGAACCCCGCAGCACCGGGGCCGCCGGATCGCTGATGTCCACCACGGAGAAGAGCGGCGGATTCTCCCACCAACCCGACAGCGTGTAGAGGTTCGTCCCGGCGGCAGCCAGCACGACGGGCTCCACCGGCAGACCGAGCGTCGACAACTTCGCCGGCGTCGACCCGCTGATATCGTACAGGCTGACGCCGTATCCTTCGACCAGTACCGCCACGTTGCCCGTGACCACCAGGTCGTCGCGCCATCCTCCGACCTGAGAGGCCTGGGTGATCGTCCAGTCCGACGTCTGCGCCCAGCCGGCGCCACCCGCGGCAAGCAAAGACCACAGTACGGCATGGAGCAGGGCCAACCGTCGATTCGACTTCATCAGTGAATTCCTTTCTTCCGCCTCAGACGGCATGCGTGCACGCCCGCTCGGCCAAACCCGATACAGCACGACAGCGGCTGGCCATGATCCCAAAAAATAGGCCAAAAAGCAAGACAACAGACATATTTCGGCGAGACCGACTTGACAACCGCTCTTTCGTTGGTATAAGATGCCATCGATGGCACAGGATGCTGCCAGTGGGTTGGGATAGGTCAAGCGACGGGATTCTGCCGTGGTGGGCCGTGCACGAAACGGTGCGTCCGCCGTTGGGACGGCCTGCCCGACGATGTGTGCTCACCGACTACGTTCTTCATTCTCGTTCCCGGCGTCGTCGCCTGTGTACTTTGCGCGGAGGTCATGCATGAGCCGATTCTTGACAGGGATCCTTCTGGGGCTTGCGGTGGGTCTTGGGGCGACCGAAAACGTGTGCGCGGCCGAGGGCGATCCGATCGCGCTGAAGGCGGCGAGTCTGACGTTCGACGTGAGCGGCGGCAGCACGAAAGCGAACAAGCCGATTCTGGTCAACGGCGTCAAACTGGCCGTCCTGCCCGGCTTTCCCGAGGGGGCCCAATGGTCCCGCCGGTGGCAGCGCGGGTTGACGGTTCCGGTGGCGCCGGAGGCGCTGGCCGCGCTGCAACCGGCGAACCGGCTCGAAATCCGGAATGCGGACAACGAGAATTTCTGTGTGGCCAACCTGTACCTGACGGTGCAGCTTGCGGGCGGGCGCGTGCTGCATTCGTCTGTCGCGCACGACGTATACTGGAGCGTGGAGCGCGAGCGGTCCCGCCACTACGACTTCGGGCTGCGCAAGCGGCTTTCGGGCGGCATCGAGTTGGCGTTACCGGTGCTTCGTCAGAACGGCGCGCTGGCGGAGGCCGCCCCCTTCCCGTACCCGGCGAACGCCGACGGGGTCGTGCCGCAGGGGCGTGTTTTCGCGAATCGCATTGTGCGGGTGCGTCCGATCTACCCGGACACGCCGCTCGCGCGGGCCGGGCGTGCGTGCGCGGTGATCGTGACGCCCGATGAGGCGGCGTACCGGCCGGTCGCGCAGCGGCTGCAGGCCGCGCTTGCGCAACGCAGCGGCGTGGCGCTGCCCATCGTGACCGACGGCGAGGTGTCCGGCGGCCCCGCGCGCACCGCGAACCGCGTTCAGATCCGCCGGCTCGATCCGAACGGCGTGGGAGCCGGCGGCTACGTGCTGTCCTGCTGGCACGACCGGGACGGGATCGCGGGGCTGAACACGGTATGGATCAAGGCCGGTTCGATGCAGGCGTTCGGCCCGGCGCTCGACGCGCTGCTCGCCCGGCTGACAGGCGGCCGCGATCTGACCGTGCCGAAGCTTCACCTGATGGGGGGCGATTCGGACGAACTGCACCGCCAGGCCGCCGGTCCGGACCCGGACAAGGCGCTTGCGGAGATTCGCGCGAAGATGCTGGGCGGGCAGGGGGCGACATTCCGGCACACGATGAACGCCACGCTCGGCAAGCTTCAGAACGCGGGGTTTGCGACCGGCGACATGCGCTACTTCAAGGCGGCCAGCGCGGGACTGCTCGTCATGGCCGACTTCATCGAGGGCGCCCGCGAGAAGGCGAGGAAGGCCTACGGCCCGCACTACGGCGGCCCGGGCGACATCGGCGCGTGGGCCGAGTGCGACTACGTGAAATACCTCGGCCACCTGGACGCCCTGGAGGAGTTCGGCTTCCTCTCCGACGATCAGCGCCGGCGTATCGAGCAGATGTGCCTGGACCTCATGCTCGAGGGCCGGTACGTCGGCTACGTGCAGAAAGGCACGTTTGACGAGGACGGCAAGGGCCGCTACGGGCTGAACATCGTCTGGAACCACGAGACGCACCCGACCCTGGCCTTCATGCGAAGCGCCTCCTATTTCGACACGTACTACGCCTTGCCCGAGAGCAAGGTGCTGTGGAAGTACATCGACGGCGTGTTCGGCATTCAGGCCGGGAGCGTGAAGCACAGCGAGGATTCGGCGGGCTACAACTGGGCGACGCCCAACCAGCAGAGCGAATACGCGTTCAGCCGCCCGAACATGGCGCACTACGAAAACGGGAACGCGCGCGAGATCGTGAAGCTCCAGATCCTGTGCGCCGATAACCTGGGCGGCGAGGCGTGTTTCGGCGATCACGTGGGCGACAACATGATGCAGGCCGGCCTGATCCGCAAGGCCGCGGACTACTATCAGGACGGCGCTCTGGCCTGGATCGCGGACTGGCTGTTCCGGACGAAGGAGGAGCGGTCGTTCTTCTACGGCGGCCGCGAGCGGGCCCGGGGCGACGGAACGCAACAGAAGCCCTCCGGCCCGCCGGAGTACCTGGCCGGCATGAAGACGTTTGCGATCACGAAGGACGTGTACGCGTGGTGCAAGATCTTCGGGAAAGGGCATCCGGACTTTGCGGAGCCGCCGGTGAACGTGAATGTGCCGCTCGAGCAGACGTTCGACAAGATTTCGTTCCGCACGGCGTTCGACGCGGAGGCGCAGTACTTCATCCTGGACGGCTATTCGCGCGGCAACCACGGCCATTTCGACGGGAACAACATCATCCGGTTCACCGACAACAACCGCATCTGGCTGCGGACCGTCAAGAACGGCCGGTTCGCCGACGCGCGGTTCAACAACGTCGTCACCATTTCGCGCGACAACCGGGAGGTCGTCATCCCGGCCTTTTGCCAGCTCGACGCGTTCGCGGAATTGCCGGCCGGCGGGCTGCTGGCCAGCCGCGTGAAGGACTACAACCGGTGCGACTGGACGCGGAACATCGTCTGGTCGAAGGAGGACTACGTCGCGGTCTTCGACGTGCTCGCCCCGCTCGAAGCGGGGGACTACCACTTCACCTGCCGCTGGTACACGCTCGGCGACGCCGATCTCGACGGGCGGAACCTGACCGTGACGCACGGCGAGCAATCCTTCCAGCTGCGCAACGCCGACGGCGAGGACGTGCTGCTCGCGCTCAAGCACGACCCGTACATGGGCAAGATTCAGTGGTACCCGTACTGGAAACAGGACAACGGCAAGCTGTTGCGCCAGGACCAGTTCGGGCCGTTCGGCGCGGGTGAACCGCGCGTGTTCCACAATGTCTGGTTTACCGACCCGGCGGGCGGCGCCTATGACGTGACGCGCTTGGCGCCGGGCGTCGTCGTCCTGAAGAATGCGCACAAGATCGTGCTGTGCGGTGCGGGTGGCGCGAAAGCCGGCGTGCCCGGCTTCGCGACCGACGCCGCCGTCTTCGATGTCCAGCCGGCCCGTCTCTCGCTGGCGAACGCGACCTATCTGGACTGGGCCGGCAAGCGGATCGTGACGGCGGACCGGCCCGTATCCTTCGAGCTGCGCCCGCGCGAGGGCGCGCTCGTGTGTGCCGCCGGCGCGAAAGGCGCCGTCGAGATTGCCGGAACCCGCGTGCTGTTGGACGGCGCGGCGAAGGCCTGCCGCATTCCCGCGCAGGACCTGCTTCCCGGCTGGGAGGCCCGCATCGGCGGCATGGCGACGGCCGCGGCGGGCGCCGCGAAAAGCGCGGGGGCCGCCGCCGAGGCCGGGATCCGGGCGCTCGGCGAGAAGGCCCTCGGTTTCAAGCTGTCCGCGATGGCCGTGCTCGGTGCCGACCGGACCATCGTGGCCGGCGGCCGGAACGGCGAGCTCATGGCGCTCGATTCCGCGCTGAACCCGAAGTGGGAGGCGAAGGTCGGCGGTACGGTCAATGTGATCCGCGCCTGTTCCGGCCCGAACGGCCGGTTCTACGGGTGGGCCGTCGGCGCGAACGACCTGCGCCTGCACTTCTTCAGCCCCGCCGGCAAGGAAGTGTGGGAGAACCAGTTCCCGCGCGGCGTCCGCGGCGCCTACGGGCCCGGCAACGTCATCGTCGTGGAAGTGGCCGACCTCGACGCGGACGGCACCCCGGAAATCATCGCCGGCTCCGATTCCTGCTACTACCGCACCTTCACGCCGAACGGCGACATGAAGAGCGAGAGCCCCGGCAAGAAATTGCCGACCACCTTCCTGGCCGGCGATATGGACAAGGCGGGCGGGCTTGAGACCATCGCCGGGCGCAACTACCGGTCGTTCGGGATTTACTCCTCCTCGCATCCGGCCCGGCCGCAAGGCTGGAAAGGGGTCACCCAGAAGACGGGCATGGGCATGGGGGTCGGCGCGGTAGGCGACGTGACCGGCGACACGTATGACGAGTTCGTCGTCGGCTGCCGCGACCTGTATGTGTTCGGGCACAGCCGCGCGCCGGGCTGCGAAAAGCTCTGGGAGCAGCCGATCGGCTCGCTCGTGACGGTGGTCGAAACCGCGCAGTTGGACAAGAACGCCGCCAAGGCGATCGTGCTCGGCAACGACAACTACGAGGTGCTCGCGTTTGACGGGCAGGGCAAACGGCTGTGGAAATGCCACGCGCCCGGCACCCCCCGCGTGATTGAGACCGTCCGCGCGGGCCGGGGCCCGACGCTGGTCGTCGCGTGCGACAACGGAAAGCTGGCCGCGTTCGATCCCGCCGGCAACCGCGTCGCGTACGGAGCCGCCGGCGCGCCGCTGGCCGGAATGGGCGTGCTCGGCAACGGGAATGGCGCCAAAGCCGTCGTGCTGGCCACCGTGGACGGGACCGTGCGGCTGTTCGGGGTGGAGTAGGGCGAACCCATCACGACGATCAGACGGATCGGACGGATCCGACCGATCGGACCGATCGCATTCGCATGAGGAGACAGAGACCATGAAGAAGTTGGCTGTCGGGTTGGCGGTCGCAACCTTCGCCTGGCTCGCCGGGGCAACCGGCACGGCGCCGGCGGCAGGCCCGCCGAAGGCCGGCGTCATTTTCACCGCCGATTTCGAGACCGGCGATCTGGCCGGGCTGCACCCGTCCGGCAACTCGCCGGCCGTCACCGATACCCCGGCGCGCGCGGGCAAGCACGCCATGAAGACCTACCTGCACCGCGAGCAGAGCCGATGCCGCTACCGCACCGAGGTCGTGCCGCGCGAGCAGAACACCCGGGTCGGAGAGGAGTATTGGTACGGGTTCAGCATCCTCCTGCCGGAAGACTACAAGCCGGATCCCGTCTGGGAAATCGTCGCACAGTGGCACGGCCGGCCGGACTTCGAACTGGGCGAGAACTGGCGAAACCCGATCATGGCCATCTGGACCGCAAACGGGAAATGGGTGGTCGGCAACCGCTGGGACCCGAAGCCCAACACGTTCGAGGGCGGCAAGCGCCGCTACGGCGGCAGCAAGCGCTGGGACCTCGGCCCCCAGGAACCCGGCAAATGGGTCGACTGGGTCTTTCACGTGAAGTGGTCCTTCGAAGACGACGGCCTGCTCGAGGTCTGGAAGGACGGCAAGAAGGTCATTGAGCGCAAGGGCCCGAACACGTTCAACGACAAGAAAGGTCCGTATCTGAAGCTTGGCATCTACAAGGGCTGGAAGGACGAGAGAGGGCGCGCGAAGAGTGTGGTCGAGTCCCGTACGCTCTATCACGACGAGATCCGGATCGGCCGCGCGCCCTGCCAGTACGAGGGGGTCGCTCCGGGCGGGAAGTCGCCGGTGCGCCCTTGACGAACGCATGTCCTTCTGCTAACAAGCCATCGATGGCAGGCGGCAGGGGCGGTCAGTGGCTTCATGCACCTGTTCGCAGATATCGCGGCGTATTTGAAGCTGGCGGCTCGCGAGGAGGGGCTGTCTCAAAACCGGGGAACAGCCCTTACGGGCTTGACTACAAACGGCAGAAATCACCAGATATGCCGTTTGTAGTTAACGCCGTAAGGCGTGTGGCAACGTGCGAGTCGGGTCTTGGGACAGCGTCTCCTCGCGAGCCGCATGGCCCGACTGCGTCACCGCGTCTGCGTCCGGATGGGCGGAGTGGGGTGTGCCTGCTGTCTGGGGCGAGCGCGATATGGTGCCGGTACTCCATGACTCCAGTACTCCAACACGCGGGGGCTCTCGATGGCGCACTTGAAAGACATCGCTGAAGCCGCCGGTGTTTCGATCCGGACCGTGACCCGGGTCCTGAAGCGCAGCGGGTATGTCGAGGCGCAGAAGCGCAAGCGGATCGAGCAGATTGCGAAGAAGCTCGGGTATCGCCCCAACCGCATCGCGCAGAGCCTGCGCATGCGCAAGAGCTTCCAGATCGGGTTCCTGGTCTGGAGCATCGACGAACTGCGCGCCGACCGGATCGTCGCGTTCCAGCGCGTGTTGCGGAAGGCGGGGTACCTGGTGAACACGGTGTTCGCCGCCGAGCAGGACGGCGGCAGGGTGGCGGGCGGGCTGCTGGAGGAGATGATCGGCTGGCAGCAGGCGGGGATCGGCGTGCTGCCGTACGGCACGGTGGACCTGGGCCCGATCGTGCGCAGGCTGCGCGAGCGCAACGTGCCGAACGTTGTCGTGGGCGGCGCCGAGCCGCCCGCCGACGTCGTTGTCTTCGACCGGGGACAGGGCATCTACGATGCCGTACACTATCTGTGGCAGAGCGGCCGGCGGCGAATCGCCTTTCTGGGGCGCGGTCGGGCGTCTCACCGGGCCGCCGGCTACCGGCGCGCGATGAAAGCGCTCAGGCAGAAACCGATCTGGATCGACATCGCCGGGCTGCAGGAAGCCGGCCGTGCCGAGGCCGAGCAGGCGGCGGCCGAACGCGTTGAGCATTCCGCTTCGAAGCTGATCGGCGATGTGGCCACCGTCCGACAGTTCGCGCAGAGCCGCGCCCTGATGGTGAACGCCTACCACGCGGCCCGCAAGGCGGCCAAGGTTTTCGCCAAGATGAGCCCGCGGCCGGACGCCGTTCAGGCCTACTCCGATGTCTTGGCCACAGGCTTCCTGGCCGGGTTGCTGGACCTCGGGATTTCCGTGCCGCGGGAAGTGGCGCTGGTGGGGTTCGACAATCGCCTGGCGGCCTCGCTTTGCCACCCTGCCCTGACCACCGTCGCCCAGCCGAACATGGAAGTCGGGGTCGGCGCCGCCGAGATTCTGATCAAGAAGATTGCAGGCGAACCGGAACCGCGCGGCGGCTGGAGCCGTACGCTCCCATGCCGGCTCGTCGTGCGGGAGTCCACGTGAGAGGGAGTCGAAAGTCGGAAAGTCGAAAGTCGAAGGTCGCGGAGTCGAAGGTCGGAAAGTCGACTTCGGGCCTTGGGCTTTAGCTCCTGGACCTTGGACCTTCGACTTTCGGACCTTTGACCTTTGACTCTTAGGGGGGGGCCATGGCCCATCTGAAAGACATAGCCGAAGCCGCCGGCGTCTCGATCCGCACGGTCTCCCGCGTGCTCAAGAACAACGGCTACGTGGCGGCCGGGAAGCGGGAACGGATCGAGCAGATTGCGAAGAAGCTTGGCTATCGCCCCAACCGCATCGCGCAGAGCCTGCGCACGCAGCGCAGCTATCACGTCGGCTTCATTGTGCGCAGCGCCAACGAATTGCACGCGCAGAAGGTCGTCGCGTTCAGTCAGGTTCTGCGCCATGCCGGCTACCTGGTCGACGCCCTGTTCGAGGGCGCGGAGGATTTCCCGGCGGCCTGCGCGGAGTTTATCGGCGAGCTGGGGAACTGGAATCCGGCGGGCATGGCCTTCCTGCCGGGCACGAACCGCGGGCTTCGCCCGCTTGTCCGGCGGCTCGAGGCGGACGGTATGCCCTACATCGCCATGGATACCGAGGAGCCCGGTGTGGATGCGGTGCGGGTCGACCGGGAGCGGGGAGTCTACGAGGGCGTACGGTATCTCGCCGGCAAAGGCCGCGAGCGGATCGCCTATCTTGGCGCGAAGACCGACACCAACCGGCTGGGCGGCTACACCCGCGCGCTTGCCGAGTTGAAGCGCAAGCCCGTCTTCATTCCCATTGACCCGAGAGCGCCGAAGTATCGGGAGCAGGCCGTGCTCCCCGCGGGCCAGGCCTCCGACAGAATCGCGGACCGCGAAACGATCGAGTTTCTCGTCCACCAGCGCGGGATGCAGCTGACCCATTTCCTTGCCGGCCGCGACGCCGCCCGGGCCTTCGCCGCCATGACGCCGCGTCCCGATGCCGTGCAGGCGTTTTCCGACGTGGTGGCGTCCGGCTTTCTGGCCGGGTTGATGGACCTCGGCATCGCCGTGCCGGCCGAGGTTGCCGTGGTCGGGTTCGACAACCGGCTGGCGGCTTCGCTGTGCTGGCCGCCGCTGACCACGGTTGCGCAGCCGAACTGGGAGGTCGGCGTGGCGGCTGCGGAGATCCTGCTCAAGAAGATGGCCGGCGAACCGCGCCCGAAGGGCGGCTGGACAACCCGGATACCGTGCCGGCTGATCGTGCGGGAGTCGGCCTGAGCGCCCGGCTGAAGCCGGGCGCGAGTCGAAGGTCTGAAGGTCGAAAGTCGAAGGTCGAGAATATCGAGCCGTATGAGGCGAGCAGTCTCCCCGCCCGAGTGGACCGGGCGTTTCGCCCGGCCTTGGGTTGGAGGCAGGGAGTCGTAATCATGAGAAGATTCTTTGCCTGTGTCGTCGTGGTCGTGCTTGCGGCGCCCCTTCTATTTGCCGCCACCTACTACCTCTCGCCGGACGGCGACGACGGGGCGCCCGGCGATCGTGCGCGCCCCTGGCAGACGATCGAGCACGTGAACAAGACCGTTGCGGCCGGTGACACGGTGGTCTTCCGGCCGGGCGACCATCCCGGCACGCTGGCGCCGGAGAACGACGGCGAGCCCGGCGCCCCGCTCACGTTCCGGTCCGAGCCGCCGCTCAAGGCGCGGCTGCGCGGCGGGAAGGTCGTCATCGATCTGAACGAGAAGCGCCACATCGTGCTGGACGGCTTGTTTGTCGAGCCGCGTGCGGGCAAGTTCATGAATGCCGTCGCGTGCTCGCATCTCACCATTCAGAACTGCCGGTTCGAGCGTTCGCGGGGAGGGTGGTCCGGGTTGGCGTTGAAGCAATGCGAAGATGTCCGTTTCCTCAAGAGCGTGTGCCACAAGAATTTGCAGCCCAACGCGCAGGCCGTGCATTCGCCCGGCCATGCGTTCGACGCCGATCGCTGCAAGCGGCTCATCATCGAGGACAGCCTGATCGCCAAAGGCGGACACGGCGGGGCGAGCATTACCGTCACCGAGGACCTCGTCATTCGGCGCTCGATTCTCGCGGGCGGCTGGGGCCGCCCGCTGAGCATCTACCGGTACTGCCGCAACGTGCTGTTCGAGGAGAACGTGATCACCGATGCGTTCGACAGCGGCGGGTCGGCCGGGCCGGGCTGCGCCATGACGCCGAGCGAGTGCATCTGGCGCCGCAATCTCGTCGTGCACAACTGGGGCAGACCGCTCGGGCACGGCATCTGGAAGAAAGGCGAGAAGCCGGTCTCCGAACTCAAGCACAACCGGTTCTATCACAACACGATCGCCTGGAACCTGGACGGCGCGCTCAATGTCATCACGTTCAATCCGGAATACGCGGACGTGTTCGAGGACTGCACGTGGAAGAACAACATCTTCTACTACAACGATTTCGCCGGCTGCTTCGCCACGTTCTCCATCTGCAACGTGCGGCCCAGGCGACTCTTCGTGCACAATGCGATCCTTGGCGATGCGCCGGGCCGGCAGGTGGTGGCGGTCTTCGACGCGGACAGCAAGACGTGGACTCACCATACGCTGCCCGAGGCCGAGGCGGCGTATCCAGACATGCTGGCCGGCAATCGCGAGTTGGCGCCGAGATTCGTGGATGCGCGGCAGGACGATTTCCGATTGGCCCCCGGCAGCCCGTGCATCGACGCCGCCGCGCCTCTTGCCAGGGCGATGCAGGGCGGGAAAGGCCGCGAGATCGCGGTTGACGATGCGCGCTGGTTCTACGACGGGTTCGGGATTGACGGGGAACGGGGCGATCTGATCTTCGTCGGCCCCGGCAAGACGGCGGCCCGGGTGGTTCGCGCCGATCGCGGGAAGAACGTGCTGACGCTCGACAGGGATCTGAGCTGGGCCAAAGACGATCCCGTGTCGCTGCCCTACGCGGGCGAAGCGCCGGACCTGGGCGCCATGGAGCACGGGGCGGAGCAGGAGCCGTGGTTCCGGCGGGTGACGATCCCCGAAGGCGCGCACTGGACGCCGTCGGCTGACCCGCATGCGCCGTTGTTGACAAGCGATTTCGAGAGCGGTTCCATCGAGCAGTGGGGGATGCTCTGGAACATCGACCGCAAGACAAACACGAAGCACGCCCGCGCCGACGATACGGCCGCCGGGGGCACGTACTGTCTGCGGACGTACGCCGCCGGGAACAAGGCGACGCTTGCCGTCGACGTGGTGCCGTGGCTGTGGGAAATCGACAAGCACCCCGTTGTTCGATTCGCCTACCGCATTCCTGTCGGCGTGCCCGTCGGCATCTGGCTCCGTACGTTCGCGATCCAGGAACCGCTGGGGCCCTGGGGCCGGTCGCGGGTCTGCATCGGCGGCTCGACCGCCGTGTTGGACAAGATCGACAGCCCCGTGGAGGATTACCGGCTGATCGACGACGACACATGGCACTCGATCACCATTGACGCGCGGCTCATCCGGAAGGTCTACCCGGGCCTGAAATATTTGCGCGCGTTCGATTTCCGCAATGCCAGCGGCAAGAGCGGCGGGCTGGGCAAGGAAGGCGACCAGTTCTGGTTCGACGATTTCGCGATTCTGCCGGAAGATCACCCATGATGAACCCACGCCCAGCAGACGGCTCGCGAAGGCGGGTCCTCGCGAGCCGCATCGCCCCAGCGCGTGAACGACGAGAGGAGCCACGACCACATGAGAAGAGCCATACGGACAACGTCAGTCATTCTGTTGATGGCGACCGGCGGCGATGCGGCCGTGCTCAAACGGCTTGAGCCGTTGCACAGGGAGGCGGCCGCGAAACTTGCAGCGGGGCCGAAGAAGTAGGCGGTGCAGTCCCGGCGCGCACGACTCCCGGCCGGGACGGGGGCCGGGTGCAGAGGAGTACGCCATGAGACGCGTAGGAGTCCGAATCGCAGTCCTGCTGACGCTGGCGCCGCTGCTCGGCTGCGGCGCCGACTACTACGTCGACAGTTCGGCCGGGGCCGACGATGCGGCCGGGACCGTGCCGTCCGCGCCATATCGTTCTCTTGCCAAGTTGGCCTCGCTCCGTCTCGAGCCCGGCGACACCGTCCATTTCAAGCGCGGCTCCGTGTTCCGCGGCGCGCTTCGCTTTGCCGGCAACGGCTTGGAAGGTGAGCCGATCCGCCTGGCCGCCTACGGCGAGGGAGCCAGGCCCGAGTTTCGCGGGTCCGTTTGCCCGGCCGGCTGGCAATCGCACAGAGGCGAGCTGTACAAGACGGCTCTGCCGCGCGAACAGATCGTGGGCGACAGAACCGTCAACGGCGTGTTCGCCTGCTCCGACAACGGGCTGCCGGTGCGGCTCAGACCGGCCAAGGGCCGCTTGCCCGAGGCGCCCGGGCGTTACGCCTACGATTGGGACGCCGAGACGCTCTATGTCATGACGCCCGACGGCAAGCCGCCCGCCACACACCGCCTGGAGGTAGCCGTCCTCTCGCCGATCCTCGCGCTGGAAGGCCGCAGTTGGCTCGAGTTCGAGGATCTCGCCTTCGCGTTCGGGAACCGCGGCCACATCCGGATCGAGAGGTGCCGCGATCTCCTGTTCCGGCGCTGCGCCTCCCTGTTCCAGGGCATGAGCAACAACAATGTCTATCTCGGCGAAGCTTCGCGCCGCGTTCAGTTCATCGAGTGCTTCCTGTACGAGAGTTACTCCAACGGGCTGACCATGCGCGACGGCACCACGCAGTGCGTGGTCCGCGGCTGTACCATCGTGAAGATCGCCGGCCACAACGACTGCGTCGACTGCCACGCCGGGCCCACCGTCGACGGCAAACGCACGCAGTTGGCCGGCGATGCGAACGTGTTCGAGGGCAACGTCTTCGGGCTCTGCAACGAAAACGCGATCGACATCACGTCGGGCGACCACCACGTGCTGCGCGGCAACATCTGCTACCAAACGGGCCAGGCCGCGATTCTGATCGGGCACGACGCCGACCATATCCTGGTCGAGAACAATATCTGCTTCGAGAGCAAGCGGCAGGGCATCAAGGTCGGCGGCACGAAGGAGGAAGGCTCCCGCGGCGCGAACCGGGTGATCGGGAACCTCTGTTACGCAAATGCCCGGTCCGGAATCCTGGTCGAGATGAACGACACGAAGGTCTTCAACAACACGATTGTCAACAGCGCCGAGCGCGACGGACTGATCGTCATGAAAGAGGGGTTCGGTTCGGAACTGCGCAACAACCTGATTGCCGCCCTCGAACCGCCGAAGCGCGACGGCGTGCTCTGTATGGAGTTCTCGGGCGGCAGCCCGACGCTCTTCAACGTGAAATTCAGCCATCACCTCTTCTACGATGCGAGCAGGCCCGACGGGCTCCTGATCACGAGCGATTATCGCCAGGTGCCGCTCGAGGAGTACCCCTGGAAATACGGGACGGGCGAATCCCTTATGCACGCCGACCCGAAATTCCGGGATCCCGCCGCCGACCGCTTCTTCCTCGCGCCCGACAGCCCCGCGGTGGACGCGGGCACCGACGTCGGCCTGCCGTTCAAAGGCAAGGCGCCCGACATCGGGTGGAAGGAACTCGGCGGCGAAGCGGCTGCCCCGGCCTATCCGCCGTTCCTGATCGGCGACGGCCGGAACGACGAGGCGGAGGTGTTGTATCTGTGGGGGGGACGCGCCACAGAATGAACGATGAACCCTGCGTCTTCCCAGGAAACGCGGCTCGCGAGGACGCTCGCCCTCCAGTTGGCGCGGCATGGGCCACGAGCGGGGGGCTTGCACGGTTGACGTTCACAGCACATGGAGGGCGAGCGTCCCGCGAGCCGCGTTCATGCAACAGACGCAATAGGGGGCAAGGATGAATGCCGTACGCAGTGACACCGGAGGACAAATCATGAGGATCGTTGTGGGAACCTGTGTGATCGTAACGGCCTCTGCCGTTCTGCTGTCGGCCGCGCCCGCCGCGGCCGACTACTTCTTCGACAGCGCCGCCGGATCCGACGCCAACCCGGGCACCAGTCCGGACGCCCCGCTCCAGTCGCTCAAGAAGCTGGCGTCGCTCGAGTTGAAGCCCGGCGATACGGTCCGGTTCAAGCGCGGCGGCGAATGGCGCGGCCAGCTCGCGTTCAAGGGCAACGGCGCGCGGGGCAGACCGATCCGGCTCACGGCCTACGGCACGGGCCCCAGGCCGGAATTCCTGGGCTCGCGCCGGTTCTCCGACTGGCAGCTCCATGAGGGACAGGTCTACAAGCTGAAAGTCCCACGCAACCAGATCATCGGCGACAAGGAAATCAACGCCGTGTTCGTCTGCCCGCCGGGCCGGGTGCCGACCGTGATCGGCGCGCGGCGCAGCGGGCTGCCTTCGAAGCCCGGGCAGTGCGCGTACGACCAGGACGCCGAGACGTTGTACCTGATCACGCCCGACGGCAAGCCGCCGGCGGAGCACGTGCTCGAAGTGCCGGTGCTTTCGCCGACTCTGCACCTGCAGGACCGGTCGTGGCTCGAAATCGACGGGTTGAGTTTCGCGTTCGGGAACCGGACGCAGGTGCAGTTCCGCAAGTGCCGCGACGTCCTGTTCAAGGACTGCGCCGTCGTGTTCATGGGCGGGAAGAACCCGAACGTGCTCGTCACCGAATGGTGCGAGCGGCTGCATATCGCCGATTGCTTCGTCTACTGGAGCGCGAACAACGGGATCAAGCTCAACCGCGGCTCGACCAACTGCCGGATCACCGGCTGCACCATCGTCAAGCTGCTCTCCAACGACGGCATCTGCGTGCACGATCTCGGCGAGTCTGAGTGCGGCCCGCGCATCATCGTCGAGGACAACGTGATCGGGCAGTGCCCGGAGAACTCGCTCGACATCACCTCGGGCGACTATCACGAGTTCCGGCGCAACATCTGCTACATGGACGCGCAGGGCATCATCACCGGGCACAGTGCCGATCATATCCTGATCGAGCACAACATCTCGTTCGACAACAAGCGTGAAGGCATCAAGATCGGGACCAACCCCGACGAAGGCGGGCGCGGCCACATCCGCGTGATCGGGAACCTGGTCTACGACAACGACTACCCGGGCATCGGCGTCGAGGCGAACGATACCAAGGTCTACAACAACACGGTCGTGAACTCCAAGAAGCGCAGCGCCGTGCGGCTCAGCAAGGGGGCCGTAGGCTCCGAAGTCGTCAACAATCTGATCGTCACGCTCGACCCGAAGACCTATCACGCCTCACTCGAGTTCCTGCAAGGCGATCCCGTTACGTGGAAGGTGAAGGTGGCCAACAACATGTTCTTCCATGTCGCGCGACCGGACGGAAAGGTCATCCATTCGAAACAGGGCTCGTTCACGCCGGCCGAGTTCTCGGCCAAGTACCGCACCGGCATGAACAGCCTGGTCGCCAAACCGCGGTTCACCAACCTGACCGACCGGCTCTTCGTGCTGGCGCCGGGCAGCCCGGGCATCGATATGGGCGTGAACCTCGGGCTGCCGTTCAGCGGGCGTGCGCCCGACATCGGCTGGACCGAACTCGGCTCGAACCAGCGGCTGCCGGCCTATCCGCCGTTCCTGATCGGCGACGGCGAGAACGACGAGGCGGAGATCCTGTACCTGTGGGGCAAGAGCGACACGGCGCCGCCGAAGAAGGACTGGACCTGGCCGGGCGCGAATCTGGATCTCGGCAGCCTGCGCAGGGAGGCCGGCGAGGCGGAAACCGCCGGCGATCTGGTGCGTGCGCTCACCAACTACAACACGGTCGGCTTCTTCGGCGAAGGGTCCGAGGCCGGACGCGCGGCACAGCAGCGGTTTGAGGCGTTGCTCGGCCGCGAAGAGGCGGCGGCCCAGTTCGCCGCGGCCGAGCTCGAGTACGTGATCGGCATGGCCGAAGAGTACGCGCGCATACCCGGGCTCGCCATCCATTATGCGGACTTGGCCCGGGTGTTGGCCGCGGACGATCCCGCGGCACTCGCCCGTATCGAACCGTTACATCAGAAGATCGCCGCACGGCTCCAGGATGGGGCGAAAGGCGGGAAGTGACGGAACCGCGCTAAGGAGGGTGCACCGTGAACAAAGCAAGAGGGTTCGTCTCGTTGTGGCTGGCGGCGATGCTGCCGCTCGCGTGTCTCCTCGCCCGCGCGCAGGAAGACAGCCCGCCGCGGATCACCAGACTCAAGACGCTCTACCCGGCAACGGTCCTGGTCGAACTGGCCCAGCCGCGCGCGCTCATCGCCGTGCCGGACGAGCCCGCCTACGGCCCGCTCGCCGAGACGCTGCGAGACCGGATCGCCCGGGAATCCGCGGCCAGGCTCCCCGTCGTTCGGGCGGCGGAGCTGGTCGACGCGAACTGGCGCGTGGCCCACAAGACGATCGGCGCGCGAAACATCATCGCGCTCGGCAACGTGAACAACAACCGCCTGCTCGCCCGGCTCTACGGGGAGCGGTACGTGGTCGCCGATTCCGTCTACCCCGGCCACGGCGGGTATGTGATTCGGACCGTGCACGACCCGTGGGCCACCGGCGTGAACGTGCTCGTGCTCGCCGGCTCGGACGCGGCGGGCGCGGCGAAAGCGATCGACGTGTTCGCCGAAAAGTATCTGCCCGGCACCGGCGAGACCGTCGTGCTGGAGAAGCCGGTCGTCGATGTCGTGTTCGAAAAGAAAGCCTATCCGTTCTTCCCCGACGAGACGAAGTCGGCGTGGTCCAAACGCCAGCCGCAGTACCGCACGCTGGAGGAGTTCCGCAAACGGTACCCGATCGAGCTGGACAAACCGCCCCGTACGGAAGGCTCCTTCATGGGCGTGACGGGTACGCTCGTCACGCTGGGCCAGACCTATTTCCGGACCGGCTGGGAAGAACTCCTCCCGATGATGAAGTACCGGGTCGAGAAATACCGGGCCTGCCTCAAGAACCCGGTCGCGCGCAAGGAGAAGGACATGAGCGCGCGCGCCGCGGACCACGTCCACTGGTGGGATCTGCTCGAAGAGCTGCCGATCTGGACGGATGCGGAACGGCTCGATATCGCCAACGCGCTGCTCGGCGACGCGGCGCAGGGCCACGAGCGGCGCGGGTTCCACGGCGCCGTCAAGAGGGGCGCGGTCCAGGCGCTGGACGAGAACCACGGCACGTTCTCCGCGCAACACTCGTTCGATGCGTGGCACTACTTCCACAAATACTACAAGATTCCCGAGAGCGAATACTGGATGAAATGTGCCGACGCCGTGTTCTCCGCGCAAGCGAGCACGTTCCAGATCCTCGAAGACGCGTCCGGCTACCTGTGCTACTGCCCGAAATCCTCGATGGACTACGCGATGCGCAGCGGCGACCTCACCTACCTCACCCGCGGCGTCGCCCGCCAGCACGCGCAGTTCATCGCCGTCGCCTGCCTCAACAACCTCGGTTGGTCGTCGGGATTCGGGGATTCGTCCGGGCTCGGGTTGTGGTCGGCCTACGAAGTGCTCGCGCCCGCCGCCTGGTTCTATCGCGACCCGCACCTGTACTGGGTCCTGCGTAACGGGGTACCCCAAAGCACCGGCGGCCGCGTCTTCTCCGATCAGATGGCCTTCGATCTGACCGTCGAACCGAGGGAGCCGACCGAGTGGACGGGGCTTGTCCGCGTCCCGTGCTACGAGAACCCGCTCGCCGAAAAGCGTACCGGCACGGAAAAGATCTTTGCCGAGAAGAAAGACGTGGATCCGACGCTCTTCAACAAGATCGTGTTCAAGGAGAACTGGGACGCCAACGGCCAGTATCTGCTCCTGGACGGCGCGGGGGTCTGGGGCAGCGCGCCCGGCCCGCACGGCCACAAGCACGACGACGTGAACACGATCATCAACTTCACCGACGAAGGCCGGATGTGGCTCGTCGATCATACCTATGAACAACGCGCGTTTCAGGACCACAGCGGCCTGGATCTGCTGCGCGAAGGGCAGAGCGGGCATCCGAACAAGTCCCTGGCGAAGATTCTCGACTTCAAGGACAGCACGCCGTTCGGGCTCACACGCACCCGGATCGGGCGCTGGGAACGCGCGATCTTCTGGAAGAAGGGCGATTACTTCCTCGTCATCGATCGTGCCACGGCCGGAGAGGACGGCTCGTATGTGGCGCGCTGCACGTGGAAGGCGCTGGGCGAGGACGAGCTGCGCGGGAAGAACCTGTTCCTGACGCAGAAAGGCAAGTTCTGCAAGATCGCGTCCGACGGCGGCGCCAACGCCTACGTCGAGCCGTGGACCTTTACCGCCAGGGGCGGGTGGACCGGGCCCGCCGGTTACCCCTGGGCCGAGCCGGTTGCCAAGTACTTCCGGCAGGACAAGGTGAAAGCCTTGAAGAAGGGGGAGTCCATTGCCTTCATCAACCTGCTCCACGCCTATTCGGAGCAGGAGGCGGAGGGCGCCGTGACGATGGTGCCCGTTTCGGATACGTGCGCGCTCGTCAATGAGAATGGCGCGCTTACCGTGATGGGGGTCGGCGAGATCCCCGGCGGCGCGGGAGAGGCCGGCATGTTTGTGGTGACGCCGGGCGCCGTGCTGACGGCCGGCTGCGAGAACCCGCCCGGGAATGGTGCCGCGGCGCGTATTATCGCCGCCGCCAAGGCACAGGCCGCACAGCGCGCCGCTGCCATGGCCGGGACACAGGCCGGCAAGCACGGCGCCAAGGCGCTGGGTGTGGCGGTGCGCAAGCTCGGCATGCCGGTCAGCACGCTGGTCGTGGCCGATCTGAACGGCGACGGCACCCAGGAATGGATCGCGGGCGGGCGTGAAGGACTCGCGGCCTACACGGCCAAGGGCGAGCGGGCCTGGCTGTTCCCAACGGGCAAGGACGTCCGCGCCGTCGATGTCGGCCGTCTGAACGGCGACCGGCGCCCCGCGATCGTGTTCGGGGCCGACGACCGCAAGGTTCGTGCCCTGGACACCGGCGGCAAGCTGCTGTGGGAATTCGCGTGCAAGGAGTCGGACCAGGGCCAGTGCGGGCCGCCGGTCGTCGACTACGTGAAGATCGACGATCTCGAAAACGACGGCCGGCCCGACATCGTCGTCGGCGCGAACTGGGTGCACGTGCTCAACCCCGACGGCACGGTCAAGTGGGAGCAGTACATGGCGTTCCGGCGCGGGCGGATCGCCGGCGATCTCGCCTGCTGCGATGTGGCCGACATCAACGGCGACGGCAACAAGGAAGTCGTCACCGGCTGGCTCACCAGCTACAGCGTCATCCGGGCCATGGATCATGCCGGAAAGATCGTCATGCCTGCCGAGTTTCAGGCACACTTGCATCCCGGGGTCAATACCCGGCCGCCCCTCGAATGCCTGGCGGTCGACCTGTTCGGCACGCGCAAGAGCCGGCAGATCGCGTGTGCGACCAAGGGCATGCTCTCCATCTTCTGGCACGACCAGAACCACAAGGACGAGCGCGGGGCGCAGGGCTATGTGCAGGGGCCGTTCACCACGCTGTGCACGTGGCAGCCGCATCCCGACCAGCCGGCCGTGGTCATCGCCGCCAACGACGTGTACGGCGTCGCCGCCTTCAGCCCGTCGGTCAAAGGCAGCGAACGATATATCCGGATGGAGCGGCTCTGGTACCAGGCGCTGGAGGAGAAGATCACGCGCATCGCCGCCGCCGACCTCACCGGCCTCGGACAGGGCGAAGCCGTCGTGGGGACGGAAGCCGGCAACATCTACGTCTTCGACGTCAAGACCGGCGCCGAGCGCGGCTTCGTCGCCAACGGCGGCGCGCCCGTTACCGCGCTGGTCAAAATGCCCGGCGCCAAGCCCGTCCTCGCCGCGCAGGCGGACGGCACCGTGCTGATCCTGAGCAAGCCGTGAGCCGGCTCCGCCTGACGGCCGGATCGAACCGCGCCATTTGCCGAACCGGCGCGCGCGGCACGCGGCAGACCGCGCCCGTTCCCGTAGACGACCGGCAGATTGTTCGCCGCGCCCAGGCACAGGATCACCCGCTTGCCGCGCTGTGCCGCGGGGATCGTGAAATCGACCGACGGATAGGCGTACCCGTCCTGCGCAGGATGGGTGCCCGGCTCGACGACGTTCAGCCGCAGACCGTCCCGAGTCTCGTCCTTCGCGAGCTTGATCTTCTGCTCGTGACGTGGTGATCGCCGCACATCAGGAACTGACGCGTGAGTGGTGGGAGACACGGGCATCTGCCTTCGACTTGCTCGTTTCCGACTGACATGGAACTGCAGGCATCTGGCAAATGCAGCGCTACGCGGAAGGATTGAAGCCCTGGTGGAAGAGGCAGGCTACGCCTGCCCTGTCATGTGCACGCCCGAAGAACTCATGGAGGACCAGCCATGAACGACCCGATCGTCGACGAAGTCCGGCGTATCCGACGTGATTACGCCAAGCGCTTCGACTATGATCTCCAAGCGATGGCGGCGGACTTGCGCAAGAGGGAAAAGCAGCATCAGGATCAGTTGGCTTCGTACTCGCCCCGTCCAGCCCGACGACACAAGACGGCATAGCGACCGGAGAACAATTGCCTCGACCATACCGCAGACAGCCCCGGGATGGGGCTGTCTGCGCCTGGTCAGGCAATCGTTCGGATGTGGAAAACGCGTTGACATTGTAGCACAAAAAGACTACATTAGCACCATGAAGACGCAAGACACGTACGTGCGTGCCCGGGTGGACAATAGACTCAAACGAGATGCCGAACGGATTCTCGACCGACTCGGCCTATCGACAACCGAGGCGATCCGGCTCTTCCTGGTGCAGGTTCGCCTGCAGAAAGGACTGCCTTTCCACGTTGGGCTGCGGAAGACGAACGACGACATTCTGCTGCCGACCAGGATGCGACAGGGAGCCCTGGATTCGTTGTATGACGACTAAGCCCGGAGAAGTCTACAGAGTTGACTTGGGCATTGGCGGGAAGGTCCGCCCGATGGTGGTGGTCTCACGAGAGGATGCGGATGCGCCGCGAGCCCTGTCAATCTGTGCCCCGCTCACAACCGCATACCGGGGCAGCGAATACGAAGTTGACATCGGCAAGCCCCGTTTCCTCCGGCTGCACAGCTACGTCAATGTACAGGGCTTGCAGGCGATACAGCATCATGAACTCATCGGGCCCATCGGGAAACTGCATCCTGAATGCATGACGAAAGTCCGGGCAGCGCTCAAGTACACCCTCGACATCTAGTGTCCTGTCCGAAAAATACGGTGAATTTTGACGCGGGTATTCTGGATGCACGGGGGCCGCGGCGCGCACAAGGCGATGCCGG
>JAFGHX010000098.1 GCA_016929905.1 Kiritimatiellia bacterium | reverse complement strand
TCCACGTCAACCGGATACTGGTTGCGGACTGCGCCGCCGCCGCCAGGCTGCTCGGCGCCGAGGGCGCGTTCTCGCCGGTCGTCGCCGAGGCCACGTTCGAGTAGCCCGAGTTACCCGCCGAGTTGCTCGCCCGCACGCGGTAGTAGTACTTCGTAGCCGCAGACAAGCCCGAATCCGTGTAGGTTGTGGTGTTCGCGCCCGGCGTCGCGATTTGCACCCAGCCGCTCGTCCCGGTCGTGCTGCGCTCGACCTTGAACTGCGTCTCGTTCGAACTGTTGTCCGTCCACGTCAACCGGATACTGGTTGTGGATTGTACGGCGGCCGCCAGGCTGCTGGGCGCCGACGGCGTCGTCGGCGGCGCCGTGCCGGTCACGGTGAACGCCGCGTATTCCAGCGCGCTCCAGGAACTGCCGTTTTTGACGCGCGCCTTCACCGTCGTCGAACTCGTGAGCGTGACCGTCGCCACGGACGTGGCCGAGGAGGCGCCGGACGAGACGCCGCCGCCCGATGCGCGCGGATCGCTCCCGTCCGCGCGATAGAAGATTGTGCCGCTCGAGTTGTTGCGGCTGATCGTCAGCTTGAAACCCGAGGCGACCGTGCCGCCGCGCTTGACGAATGCGGGCGGGTTCAGAGAGGGGTAAATCTGGTACCCATTGCACGTCGCAGCCCGCATGCTGGAGATGAACCGGTTCACGTTCCCGTTCATGTAGCCGAGCACCTTGTCCCGCGCCGTGCGAAAGGTGGTGAGCGTCTTGTGCGTACTGGTCGTGTACCTCGAGGTCATGTCGCCCCAGCGCGCGCAGTCGCCGGTCATGGCCGGCTCCACGTAGTTCGCCAGAGTGCTGAACCGCGACCGGCAGTTGGAGTCGGTCAGCGGCCCGCCGTTGAAGCAGTGCTGGTAGACGCGATCCGCCCACATCGTGCGGAAGTCGGCGTTCTTGAACAGGTTCCGGAACGGGCGCGCGATGTGCTTGTGCCCGGTCGAGTTGTACCAACCGCCGTCTTTGAACGCCGGATGCACCTCGCCGCCCGGACCGTCGCCCAGCAGGTTCCACGTAATCTCCATATCCCAGTCCAGATACCAGGTCTTGCCCGCCGGACTGTTGCGCGTGCACGCGTAGAAGTTGTTCCAGTTCCCGTCGCTGCGTTGCCAGTCCCTCACGTTGGTGAACCAGCCGAGCATCACATAATCGATGAACGCCGGCAGATCGAGATACTGCTGGATCTCGTTGTAGTTGCTCGCGCTGCTCTGATCGCGCGTCCCCAGCGTGTTGATCAGATAGTCGTAGCGCGTGGCGGTTCCGCTCACGTCGCCGCCCTGATTCTCGCAATGCCAGTCGCCTTTGGCGCCGCCGATGTAGTTGGCGCAATGCCGCGCGTCGGGCCGCTCGACGGGGTTGTACACGCCCCAGTACAGCCCGTTGATATAGAGATGAACGAAGATCCCGCGCGAGCCGACCCCCGACATCAGAATCTGCGTGTCGCGCCCCCACTGGTCGCGCAGGTTGATGCCGTCCGCGTTGCTGCCGGCGAAGTTCGAGTTCATCCCGGCACGCAGAAAGATCTTGCCGTACGATTTCTTCTCGGAACCGGCGTTGAACCGCGCGGTCTCGAAAAACGGATAGTTCAGCGTGGCCGGTCCACCGTAGCTGCTCTTGAACAACAGGCGCAGCGAGCGCTTCGTATGCTGCCAACTGTGCGCCTTCAGCCCGCAGTCGATCTGAAAGCCGGACCCGCCGCTGGCATAGATCAATTCGACCGAGACGCCTCGCTCCATCGTGTTCTGCCCGCCCCCGCCGTTCCCGTTGCCGTACACGCCGTAGGTGCTGTTGTTGCCCAAGATGTCCGTGACGCTCCCCACGATCGAGAGGGTTGGGATCGCCTTCAGATCGTTCTGGATCCGGGAGCTGTAGGTGCTCACGGTGCTGGAGTCCATGTCGTAGTCGGCCCAGCCCTTGTACCACCACGGATTGCCCGTGCCCCATTTCGTGGGGTAGCCCGACGGACGGGTCTGGGTCAGGACGTTGCTGAGGAAGATGTACGTCTGCGTGAACGGTTGCGAGGTCGTCATCCCGCCCATGCAGCCCACCGCGCGCAGGCAGGTCGTCTTCGAGATCGAAACCGAGCCGCCGTTGCTCAACACGGTGCCGTACGAGGCGGTCGGCTTGCTGCCGTCCACCGTGTAGCGGATCGTCGCCCCAGAGGTGGCCGACGAAATCCGCACGCTGAACGTCGAACCGTAAAACCCGTGCGCCTTGTCGAACGTGGGCTTCGACACCGTCGCCGCATGTGCGCTCAGCGAGAAGACAAGGGCCGTGAACAGAACCACGAGGCAGATACCAGAACGTCGATTCATCATTCGGCTTCCTCCCAACATTCGATTTAGTCCCGGAGCCCCCATAGGGGGAGACTCCCCTTCCCACTAAGGGGTTGTTGCCAGCAGCAGGGCGGCTACAGCATTTTTTTGGCGAACCGCAGAAAAAGAGGAAGTTCAATCCCACGACAAGGCCAGACTACCAGATATGGTGTACCGGGGAGGGGTATTGGCGCCGGCGGGTGGACCACGGAACACGCGTGCTTTTGGGCAGGGCTGTAGGCCGAGCAGGGGCGCCATAGGGCCGCGGGCGCCTATTTCTTTGTTCGGCAGGCAACGGAAACGACGAAGAGGAAAAGACGAGGGAGGGAGGGAGGGAGGGAGGGAGGGAGCGAACGTTCAACATTCAACGTTCAACATTCAACGCTCAACACGGAACGCCGATCTCTGCCGTTGGAAGTTGGACGTTGAACGTTGAGCGTTGAACGTTGGGCCCAAGAACAAACGGGAGCCGAACATCTGCCTGCACCGCACCGCTGACAGCCGCTGGGAAGCGTCTGTCATCGTCCGGTGAGGCATCCCGTTGTGGGGACAATCCTACGGCGCCGCGCGGCGGGAGGGGAGGCCCTGTTCGTAGAGTGCTTGCGCCTGCTCGGCGGTGAGCGCGCGGCTGTAGATGGCGACCCGGTAGTACTCGCCGAGCCAAGCGCGCTCCCCGCCGAACTCATCGCCGAGCGCCAGGCGGAAGGAGCTGTCCCACTGGGCGAAGGTGCCGCCGATTCGGACGGGTTCCGGAGGCGGATTGCGTTGGCCGCGCTCGGCGACGATTTCGTCGCGTCCGTTCACGTAACAGTTGACCTGTCCGGAGGCGGCGCGAGTGAAGACGACATGCATCAACTCGACGGTGACCGAGCCCGGTCGCGTCACGGAATTCGGCACGCCGCTCGGGCCGGTCTCGGTTGTGCGGACGCGAATATTCCACCAATCCCCCCACTGTCCGAGCGTGAAGTTGCGGACCGTATAATCGCCCGACAGCGTCACGACGCGGCAGGGCCCGGTGTCGTTGCGGGTGCCCTGCTGCGTGGTGGCCGGCCTGATCCAGGCTTCGATCGTCAATTCGTTACTGGCGCGGCAGGCATCGGAGATCTTGGCGGCCGGCACGGTCGAGGCAATCAACGTGTGCCGTTTCAAGGCCAGCCCGCCGCCGGGCAGCCAGTGAATCGCGTTCAGGTCCGGGGCGACCAGATGGAGCGGCTGTCCGACCCCGGATCGGTCGTGCACGACAGGCCCGCGCCCCTCGTCGAAGAGGTAGAGGGCCAACAGCCCCTCGCCCGGCTGTGCGGCGGGCGGGCGGCCGACGGCGGAGCGCGAGGCGACGACGGTTTCGGCGCTCAGGATCGCATACTCGCCGTCGCGCAGCCGCACGGTTTCGTGTGTGCGGGTGTTCTGCACGAGCACGGCGCCCTGCATCACCTCCGCGCGCGTGCTGTGGGGGTCGACGACGACCGAAAAACGCGTCCCCGCAACTTGCAGGCGGGCATGCGGGGTCGTGACGGTCATAGGGGTATCAGGCGCCTGGGACACGGCTTCTGCAACCAACCGCCCTACGGCCACAAAGACACGTTTTGCCGACGCCGTACACTGCCGCTCGAAGATCAACGTGGCAGCGGCAGACAGCTCGAGCCGGGTGCTGTCCGGGAATACGACCAACGCGCCGCTGTCCGGCCCCGCCACGACCACCCGATCCCGTGCCGCCAGTTCCTGGCCCGGCGCCGCGGGGCGGGTGATGTCGGCGCGGACGAACCGGACGTCGCCGCGCGCGGCCTGCACGAGCGCGACGGCGCCGGGCGGCACGGTTACCGGCCCCAGGCGCAAGTCGGCCAGGTACTTGGAGATAAACACGCCCAGCACAACCAGGATCGATGCCGCCAAGGCGGTCATTCGCCAACCGCGGCCGGGACGCGGCCGCGGGTGCCACCGCCGCCTGCCGACCTCCGGGCGGCCTGCCGGGCGCCTGGGCAGCCCGAGTTCCCTGGAGCGGTCCACGACCTCCTCGACGAACCGATCGCCGCTGGCTTCCGCGGCGATCCGCGAACGCACGCCTGTGACGAACTCGTCCGCGGACTGCGGCTCGGCAACCGCGTAGCGAATGAGCCGGTCCATCACCACATCCACGCCGGCCGCTGCGCCGAGTGCCGGCCGGCTCTGCACCAGCCGGCTCAGTTCGCGCCGCTCGTCCGGTGTGATTTCACCCAGGTCCAAAGCCCCCTTCAGGGCGTCGAGCCGGCCCAGCTCTGAATATTCATCAGAGGCGCTCATGCCACGTTTCCTTCCCATCTGAAGGCGCTCGTTGCGGGAATCGAGGATTGCCACGCCGCTGTCCGCTCCGCGTTGGCCCTACCAGCCTCGCCGCGTGGCAATCCTTCCGATTCCCGCAACAGATGCCTACGAGCCAACACGCTTCCTTTCTCCTTTTCGCGCGCCTTTCGCGTCCTTTCGCGGGCAGATCCGCCTCGGCCACGTTTAGCCCACAAATTCCGCCTCCCCCAGCCGTGCCGTCAAGCACGCCCGCAGTCTGCGCCGGATCCGAACGAGGGTAACCGAAATCGCCTTGCTGCTCTTGCCTTCCCGCCGCCCGATGTCCTGCAGAGGCAGGTTGGCCATGTAGTAGGCCTGAACGATCCGGGAAGAGGCTGCCTTGAGCTTTGCGATGCACTCGTGCAGCGCGCGGAACACATCACGCCCGGCCAGCTCGTCTTCCAGCCGTTCGCCCTGTTCGGCGGCAAACCCGTCCAACAGCGTCTCCAGCTCCTGCTCGCCGTCGAGGACCGCCGGGCGCATCTTCCGGCGTTCGTTGCGCAGCACGTTCACGGCAATGCCCTTCAGCCACGGGTAGAAGGGGCGCAAAGGGTCGAACGAGCCCAACCGCTGGAAGGCGATGAGGAACACGTCCTGCGCGAAGTCGTCCACCTGCGAGGCGTCGGCCATATGCGTGGCGAACCAGGCGCGAATGCGGCCCTGGTAGGACCGCACAAGCTGCTCAAAAGCCTTGGCGTCGCCCTGCTGCGCGCTGCGGACCGCTTGGGTTTCGGTGGAATCCATTCGTAGCCCCCTCATACGGATGATTGTTGCGAGATCCGGCCCGACTACAGATTTTCCGGGCTGAAGCCGCACCGGAATGCCCGCCCTGCTCGCGTCGCGGCGCCGGAAAGCCTGCTTCTGCCCCATTTCGGCGGATTTCGCTTGGTGGGAGTATACCCCGGACGCCCTTCGTGTGGCAGGGAAAAACGGGCGTGGGTTGCGCAGGAACCCGGCCGGCTCACTGGCTTTGCAGCCATGTCTTCGCGCGGTACAGCATCGGCAGGCCGGGCGCTGAAGCGGCGGGGGTGTGCGTAGCCGGCTGCCCGGTCGCCGGGATGTCCGCGCAGCCGGGTACGACGGTCCAGACCGCGCCGACAGCCTGTGAGCTCTGTTCCAGCGCATAGTGCCGAACCAGCCCTTCATAGCCAGACCCGGCCGCCGCAACGGTCAGGAACGTGATGAGTACGCCGCCGGTCGACAACACGGCATCGACCGCGAACCAGCGGCTGCTGTCGGTGGGGTCGCAGCCCGCGACATACTCGGCGTAGTCGGACATCCCGTCGCCGTCGGTGTCGGCGTCGGGCCCGGACACACCAGTGCTTCCGAACACGGCCTGCTCCCAGGCGTCGGGCAGGCTGTCGCCATCGACGTCCGGGCCGCCGGCCGGCTGGGTGGCGGCGTACGCGGGTTCGGAACAGGCCGAATTGCCGGCCGTGTTGTAGGCCTTGATCACGTAGTAAAATTTGGTGGCGGCCGGCAACCCGACGTCCGCATATTGCGTCATGTCGGCGTCCGGCGCCGCGATCCGGACCCACACGTCCGTCATGCTCTGCCGCCGGTCGATCTTGAAGCCGGCTTCGTTGTCGCTGTTGTCGGTCCATGTCAATTGCACCTCGGTAGCCGAGCGCGCGACGGCCGACAGATCGCCCGGCGCATCGGGCGGAACCGGCGGCGTGACGGTGATGAGGACGCGGACCTCCTGCGGGCTGTCCGCCGTGCGCAGGCCGGGTGCCGCCGCCACGCGGATCACGCGTTCGTAGAGGCCGGGCTCCAGCTCGCCGGTCGTGAACGCAACGGCGTGGGTCCGCCTGTCCGCGCTGCCGGTCGAGACGCCGGAAAGCGGCGCCACGCTCAGCCGGCTGCTCGTTTCCGACACGTCGTAGCACAGGCTGCCGGTACCGGCGTTCCAGACCTCAAACGTCCGGTTCGGCGCGTTCCGGCCCTGCGTGCAGGCAACGGCGATGCGGTTGGTGCTCAACGCCAGCCGCGGGATCGGCACGGGTTCGTCCCCGAAATCCCTGACCACCGCCATGTAGTCGATGTTCAGGTTGCCGGCGTCCTTCTTCGTGATGCGCACGGTGTTGTTCCCGGCCTCGAAAGCCGCCTTGATGCGGAAGTCGACGAACCAGTTGCGGGTGTTCCAGTTGAACAGGTCGTGATCGGTCTTCACCGGCACGCCGTTTACCGCGACGTCAATCTCGTACTCGTTCGGGTTCGACTGGCACCCCGCCCGGACGGCCAGATCGTGCACGCCGGCGCCCGGCACGACGTGCGTCCACTCGATGTAGTCGCCGGGCTGGTCCAGCCCGGTGACGTATCCGCTCCCGGTGTATCGAGGCACGGCAGCCGCCACGGTGCAACCCTGGCGCGTCTGGGCCGATTCGGCCTCATAGCCGTACCAGGCGTAGGGCGAAGGCGTGACATGGCCTGCGAACTGCAGTTGACAGAAGTCCATGGCGGGCTCCCAGAACTCGATGTCCACATAGTGCCCCTTGTTCGACAGGATGAGCTGGAACGCGGCGCCGGGGTAGTCCGCCGGGATAGAGGCGGCGCGCCACGCGCCCGTGACGCCGGGCCGGCCGTACAAGGCGTAGACCCGGTCCGCATCCGCCATACAGGCGTTCATCGACTCGTTCTGGTGCCCGTCGATCTCACTGTCGCCGCCGGCATCGAGGTACGGGCGCGGGGCTACCAGGGAAACCAGCCCGTTCACCTCGATCGGCAACGTATTGTCGCGTCCGACGAAGTTGGTGAAACCGCGGCAATACCAGTACAGGAACGGGTTGTCGGGACTCAAAGTCCCCTCGGCTCGGTCCGCGCCGCCGGGTCCGTGCGGCCACACGAGGTCGATCCGTTCGTCCAGGGCGGCGGCGAGCAGGGCCGTCTTGCCGCGTCGCGAGAAGCCGGTGACCGCGATGCGTTCGTTGTCGATGTCCGGATCGCCTTCCAGATAGTCGACCACGCGGTGCATGCCCCAGGCCCACGCGCCTATCGTCCGCCACTGATGGTCCGGATCGCCGGGCTGACAGGGACTGTAGAGGGCGTGCACGCCGTTCGAGAAATCGTCGTTGTCCGGATCGAGGTCCGCGGAATTGAAGAACGCGAGCGCGAACCCGCGCCGGACCACGTATTCGGCGTTACAGATGTAGTTCGCTTCGCACTGCCCGCGCGCCGCGGAGCAGCCCGGGTAGTCCCGCACGGTGATCTCATCATAGGTCGTCATGCAATGGTTGGGACTGCCGATCAGCGCGAGGATCACCGGTTTCGGCGCGCCGCCGTTCGGCACGAACAGCGCCACGTGGATGGGCAGCGTGTTGCCGTTGGGCAGTGTGCAGCACAGATCCACTTCCTTGTAGGTGGCCGCGCCGCCGAACGCATCCGTACGGGTCTTGGCGATGGTGTGCTCGACCGGCGGTCTCACCGGCAAGTACCCGAACACGTAGTGCTGAAGCAGGCGCTTCAGTTCCGGGCGCCGCCTGTTGATCCAGTCGTCGAGCGTGTCGACCGGGCTGCCGTCGAGCATCGTGAGCAGCGGCGGCAGGTTCGTGCAGGCGGGCAGGTCGTCCACGCCCGGGAGTTCACCGCCGCCCGTACAGGAGAACTCAAGCCAGTTGAGCCGTGTCCGGAACGCCGCCGCCGGCCCCTGGTCCAGCGTGAGCCGGCCGTCCGTCACGGTGACCGTCACCGTTCGGTTGGTGAACGTGTTGGCCGGCCGGACCAGGCTGTCCCAGCAGGCGATCCCTTCGACATTCACGCTGTTGGTGCAGGGTTCCGCGGCGTCGCCCACCGACGCCGTCACGGCGTATTGCCCGTTCGAGACGGCCATCTCCCAGATCGCGCCCTTTTCGACGACGCAGACGGTGTCCAGCGTCGGGTCGGCGTTGAGGCCGCGCCGGTACGTTGCGTGCGGCCGCGACCAACCGTACGCGTTGCCGCCGGCACGCACGCCGTAGACGGCACCGCAATCCGTCAGGCAGCCGGCGGCCGGGGGCGCGCTTGACGGCTGGAAGTTCACGCGAGTGGCGGCGCGCGCCTGTCCGAGAATCAGGACCGGAAGAACCCATGCCAAGACCTTCTTCATTGTCTGAGCACTCCTATCGGCGCTTCTCTCGCCGCCCTGTACCTCAAGCCGAGAACGTAAACAACTTGCATTGTTTGCGGGCCGCCCCGCCGGAGGGCGAGGTAGAATCTGCGCTTACCGCGCCTCGGCGCGGACCGGCCCGGACCGCTCGCAGAGCGGTCCCGCAACGGAGGCACCGCTCGCGCATGTGCTTGATTCAACGGGGCGGCTCGTGTTCGCGACGACACGACAGCAGCGCGGGCATGGCTGCCCGCGCTACTGGAGCCAGACCTTTGCCCGGTACATGGCCGGCGCGTCTCCCGGATTTTCCGGGTAGTACGTCACCGTCTGCCCCTCGCCGAGCAGGTCGCCATAGCCCGGCACGTCTGTCCAGCTCGGGGCGGCGCCGGCCGGGCTCTGTTCCAGCCCGTAGTGCCGCTCCAATCCGTCGTATCCGCTACCCGCGGCCGCTATGGTGACGAAGCTGATCGCGATCCGGCCGCCAGCGAGCGTCACGTCCACCGTGAAGTAGGCGACGTCGCTGGTCGGGTCGCTGCCCGCCACGTACTCCTCGTAGTTCGACACACCGTCGCCGTCTGGATCGTCGTCGGGCCCGGCCGCGTCGGTGGCTCCGAACACGCTCTGCTCCCAGGCGTCCGGCAGGCTGTCCGCATCGGTGTCGACGCCGCCCGGCGGCGAGGTGGTGGCGTGGGTCAATTCGGAATAGGGCGAATTGCCCGCGGCGTTGTAGGCTTTGATCATGTAGTAGAACTTGGTGGATGCCGGCAGCCCGGAATCCGTGTAGGTGGTGCTGTCGGCGCCGGGCGCCGCGATGCGAACCCACTCGTCCGTCATACTCTGGCGCCGGTCGATCTTGAACCCGGTCTCGTTGGAGCTGTTGTCGGTCCACGTCAACCGGATGGCGGACGCGGAAAGCGCTGTCGCGGCCGGAGCACTCGGTGCGGAGGGTGTGCCGGCCAGCGTCTGTGCGCCGGCCGGCGTTGTATAGGCCGAGACCCCGGCCGCGTTTTCAGCGCGAATGATGTAGTGATAGGTCGTTCCGGCATCCAATCCGCTGTCCGTCACGCTTGTCTGGTTCGCGCCGGCGTAAAGCGGAGCAAGCACGTAGAAGTCGACGCCGTCGAGGCTGCGCCGGATCTTGAAGCCCGTCTCGTTGTCGCTGGCATCCGTCCAGGTCAACCGGATCTCGGTACTCGACAGCGCCGTGGCCGCCAGGCGCTCCGGCTGCGCGGGGCGCCCTTCCGGCGTCGTAACAGCCGCAACGTTCGAGTAGTCGGAGTCGCCGGCCGCGTTGCTTGCCTTGACCTTGTAGTAGAACGTCGTCAACGGCGGCAGTCCGGCGTCGGTCAGGACCGTCGTGCCGGCGCCGGGCGCCGCGATCCGGACCCATTCGTCCGTCATGCTCTGGCGCCGGTCGATCTTGAAGCCGGCTTCGTTGTCGCTGTTGTCCGTCCACGTCAGCCGGACCTCGCTCGGCGACAGCGCCTCGGCCGCCAGGCCGCTCGGCGCGGCCGGCACGCCCGCCTGGGTCGAGGCACTCACCGGCGCGGTGTAGGCCGACTCGCCCGCCGCGTTGCGCGATTTGATCTTGTACCAATACGTTGTGCCCGGCTCGAGCCCGGTGTCGCTGTAGCGCGTTGTGTCGGCGGGCAGGACGACGGCGGGAAGCGCGTAGAAGTCCGTGCCGTCGAGACTGCGCCGAAGCTGGAATTCCGTCTCGTTGTCGCTCGCGTCCTGCCAGGTGAACAGGATCTCGGTCTGAGAAACGGACGTGGCGGCAGGATTGGCCGGCGGCGCCGGCGGCGTAAGCCCGGCCGGCGTCGTGGCGCCGGCCACGTTGGAGTAGTCCGAATCGCCGCCCGCCCCTGTGGCCTTCACCTTATAGTAGAACGTCGTGCTCTCCGCCAATCCGCTGTCGGTGTACGCCGTCGCGTTCGCCGCCGTGGTCGTGATGCGGACCCAGGGGTCGGTCCCGCTCTCGCGCCGGTCGATCTTGAAGCCCGTCTCGTTGGAGCTGTTGTCCGTCCAGGTCAGCCGGATGCTCGTCGCGGATTGCGACGCGGCGGCCAAGCTGCTCGGTGCCGCCGGCGCGTTCTCGCCGGTCGTCGCGCTCGCCACGTTCGAATAGCCTGAGCTGCCGGCCGAGTTGGCCGCGCGCACGCGATAGTAGTATTTCGTCGACGGCGACAGGCCCGAGTCCGTGTACGCCGTCGCATTCGCGCCCGGCGTCGCGATCTGGCTCCAACTGGTGCCGTTCAGGCTCCGCTCGAGCTTGAACTGTGTCTCGTTGCTGCTGTTGTCCGCCCACGTCAACCCGACGCTCGTCGCGGACTGCGACGCAGCCGCCAGGCTGCTCGGTGCCGCCGGCGTGGCGGGCGGCGGATCGACGTAGTAGCCGTAGCTCTTCAGATTGCCGATGTATCGGCCGACGACGCCGGTCATCAGGTTCCTGACCCGGTCCCGGTCCTGCTCCCATTGGAGATGGGTGACGAGGCGCGACGCGTTCACATCGCCCCAGCGCGCGCATTCGGCATAGATCGCCTCGTCGACATGGTTGCACAACGTGGTCCAGCGCGACTTGGAGTTCGATTCGACCAGCGCGCCGGTCCCGAAGCAGTGCAGGTCGACGCGCCGGCTGAAATCGGCAATGAACGCGCTGTTCCCGCGCAGGCCGTGCCAGATCTTGGTAAGCGGGTATTTCGCGGACGCACCGGGCCGGAACTCGGCATTCACGACACCCGGCGTCTGCTTGCCGGGCCCCTCCAGATCCCAGGAGTACTCCGCGTCCCACGTGATCCAGAACAGCTTCTCGACGGGGTTGTTGCGGTTGACGTAATAGTAATTGTTGCGCGGCCAGTCGACGTGGCCGTTGTACCAGGCGAGCAGGAGGTAATCGAAGAACTTGTCCATGTCCATGTACTTCTTGACTTCGGTATAGTTGCCCTGCTGCGCCAGGGCGATGAGCTGGTCGTAGCGGTCGTCGTTGCCGCTGATGTCGCCCGCGTGATGACCCGCGAACCAGTCCCCGCTGCTGCCGCCGAACCAGAGCGCGGCATGCGACGCGTCCGGCCGTTCGACGGGGTTGTAGATGCCCCAGTACAGCCCGTTGATGTACAGGTGCACGAACAGCCCGCGCGGGCCGACCCCGTGCATCGCGCGCTGCGAGGCCGCCGCCCACGGATCGCGGGTGTAGGTGCTGCCATAGATCTCCTGCCAGTTGTCGTTGCCGCCCGAACGCAGGATCAGCTTGTCGAAGCCCGTCTGGGTCGTCGCGTACAGCGGAGCCCGCTCGAAGAACGGGTAGTCCAGCCGGGTCGGACCGAACGGGCTCTTGAACTTCACGCGCAGCGCGCGCTTTGTCTGGGTCCAGCTATGGCTGCGGATCGCGCAGTCTATCTGAAACCCCTTGCTCGGATCGTCGGGATAGATCAGCTCGAGAGAGGCCGCCTTCTCGTCGATCGTTGTCTGGGGCGACTGCCCGTAGACGACCAAACTCGCGCTGTGGAACATGTCGGAGGTCTTCAGCACGACCGACAGCGTCGGCAGCGCCTTCAGACTGTTCTTCAGCTTGGTGGCCCCGTATTGGTTCAGAATGCGCGAGTCCATCGCGTAGTCGGCTGTCTCTTTCGCGTACGTGCCGCCCCATTGCCAGCGATACCACTGAAGCGGGAACCCGGCCGGGTTGCTCGGCTGATTGACGACCTGCCCGGGAAAGATGTAGGTCTGCGTCTGAACCGCCGAATCGGTCATGCCGGCCATGAAGGCCACGGCGCGCAGGCAGGTGGTCGCCGATATGCGAACGGTCGCCCCGTTGCTGATTTGCGTGCCCGTGGAACTCGTCGGCTGCGTGCCATTGGTCGTGTAGCGAATCGCCGCACCGGACGTGGCGCTGGAGATCTTGACGTCAAACGCCGAATCGTAGAACCCGTGTTTGTAACTGAAGCTGGGCTTGGAAACCGTGGCGGCTTGGCACACGACGGCGGCTCCCAAAGCGACTATCCCAAAGAAAAGGACTGAAATGCGCGACTTCTTGATGCATCGGTTCATGGAACTCCCCCCCTCACTCTTGATTTACACTGCCGGCCTTCTATCAGAGAAGTTCCGGGGAAAGGGGGATCCTTAGCAGCAAAAAGAGGGGGAAAAACGGGTCATTTGCAGAGAGGGCAGGAAGTAGGCCGCGGCGGCCCGCCGTGGCCCGGGCGCTGGCGAGCCGCCGGCGCCTACTCAGGCGCGACGTGTGTCGTCCGTACGCAACGCTGACGCCATTGCCCGCAATCGTCAATCGTCAATCGACAATTGTCAATCGCTCAGCCACACGCGGGCCCGGTAGTACGTACCGGCGGACGGGGTGGCGTTGGTGTACACGACGGTCTGGCCGGCGCCGATGACATCGGCGCAGCCGGCGGCCGGCAGCCACGAGCCGCTGCCGTCGACACCCTGGCAGGCTTCCAGCGCGTAGTGGCGGGTCAGCCCGTCGTAGCCGGCGCCATTCGCCGGGACAGTGGGGAACGAGACCAGCAGCCCGGCGGCGTTGAGTTCCAGGTTCACGGCGAAGCAGTCTGCGCCGGCCGCCGGATCGGTACCGGCAACGTATTCCTGATAGTTGGACAGCCCGTCGCCGTCCGGGTCGTCGTCCGCGTCGGCGCCGGTGCCGCCAAGCGCGGCGCTTTCCCAGTCGTCCGGCATACGGTCTCTGTCGTCGTCGTTCTCGACCGGCAACGTACCGCGCACGACGGTCAGTTCGCAATCGAACGTCACGTCACTGCTGCCCGCCGAGGCATTGAAGACCTGCACGGCCAGCACGTTGATGCCGGGCCGCAGCGCCGGCAGGGCGCCGCCGTTCAGTGTCGCCGTCCATTCGGTGTCGTCGCCAACGGCCGTCTCGGCCGTCCCGTCATACGGCGTGAAGGAGCCGGTGGCGCCGGCGACCGCCTGCCGCGCGATCTCCTGGCCGTTCACCCACAGAATGAACCCGTCGTCGTAGAGTGCCCAGAGGCGCAACTCGGTGATGGCCGCCGATTGCTCAACGCTGAATTCGCGGCGCAGAAAGAGCGAGGTGTAGCTGTTGAGCATGTCGGTCAGCGTCGTGCCGTACGGCCCGTCACCGTAGCCGAACGGCGCCGGGCCCGTCGCCCAGCCGGAATCGTCATAGCCAACCGCCCGCCACGCGGCGGCCGGCGCGGACGCTTCGGCTGTCCCTTTCCGGTACCGCCAGGCGGCGCCCTTACCGACAGCCACCGTTTCGTCGGCGGTCTCGCAGACGCGCAGCATGAGGGCGCTTGCGTAGGGGTAGCAGGCGGTGCCCGAGTCCTGCTTCGCACGCAGCACGATCCGGCCGTCCGGGCCGGGATCGATCTGTTCGAAGCGCGCCACGTAGCCCGACAGCGTGTTGTAGCCGGCGTTGTAGCGGGTGGTGTCGCCGGCCGTATGCGTGGTCAGGATTTCCGTTCCCGCCGTGCTCGTATTCTGATAGCCGGCGGCATCCTCCAGGGTCGCGACCAGCCAACGCGCGGCGCCGCCCGTGTAGGCGCTGCCGCCGCGGTTGGCGTACAGCACCAACTCGTACCGGAAACCGGCGTCCAGTCCGGAAAGCGTCAGCGTCAGGTCCTCGACCCCATAACTGATGATGCCGGTGCCGCTGACTCTGCCGTCAAAGACGCGGTCCGCGTCCGTGCCGGACGCCGGCTCCGCGCCCTGCTCCCAGACGTTGGCGCCGCCGTCCACGGTGAGCGTGACGCCCAGGACCCGGCCGGAGGCATAGTCCAGGAGCTGCCCGCTCCGCACGCCGGCCGAATCGCCGTTGGTCGTCGTGTACGCGGTGATGTTGGCCGCAAGCTGCCCGCTGAACCAGGCCAGGTCGTTGTAGGCCGTGAACGGCTGAAACGGCGGGAGCGTCGCGGCGGAAACCGTGGCGGAGTAGTCGGAATCGCCGGTCGCGTTGGTGGCCCGGACCTTGTAGTAGAACGTCGTGCCGGCCGGCAGCCCGGCATCGGTGTAGGCCGTGACGCCGGCGGCGGGGTTCGCGATCCGAACCCACTCGCTCGCGCCGCTCTGGCGCCGGTCCAGCTTGAACCCGGTCTCATTGGCGCTGGCGTCCGTCCATGTCAGATTGATCCGGCTGCTCGAGGCCGCGGAGGCGGCCAGGCCGCTCGGCGCGGCGGGCGGGCTGACGGCTGCCGTCTGGCAGCTCAGCTCCAGGTCCATGAACAGGTCGCTGCTGTCGGGCGTGACCTGGTGCACTTCCACGGCCAGCACATTGAGGCCGGCAACCAGCTTGCCGATATGGGCGGTGAGATCCTTTCGTTCGTAGGCGCCCTGCGAACCGCCGTTCGCGCTCGCCGGCGTGTCGCAGGACACGGTACCGGCCGGCATGCCGCCGCGCGCAACCTCCTGCCCGTTGAGGTAGGCGACATACCCGTCGTCATATTTCGCATCCAGGCTCAACGCGGTCACGGTGCTCGCGGCCGTGTCCAGGGCGAAGATCTTGCGGAAATAGGTTGTCCGGTGCTTGTTGGCGGGGTCGGCCCCGAAGGCGACGACGGTGTCGAGCGCCGGATCCGTCTCCGGGTAGCCGAGCGGCGCGTTGCCGTGTTCCCAGCCGCCGTGTTCGTAGGCGGGCGCCTGCCACGCGGTGCCCAGGTTCTCGCCGCGGTCGTGGAAGCGCCAGCCGGACGTCCTGGAAACGAGCATGCCGGAGTTCGCCACTCCCGGCGTGCCGCCCGCATCCGCGCTGGCCGCCCAGTTTGCCGGGTCGTTGCCGTAAAGCGTGGCCGATATCCGTTCCAACGACTTGCCTTCCCGATCCGGACTCTCCGGCCACGGGCTGTTGTCGTTGTAGGTGACGCGGTCCACCTCGAGCCAGGGGATGCCGTCCGGGTCCGGCGTGTCCGGCCGCACCAGCAGCACGCGCTCCCCGCCGTTGCCGAGCCGCCCGCTGTACGGGCCGAAGCAACGCACGCCGGCCGGCACGGTGGGATATCGCGCGCGGAAGACGGTTTCGTTCGTGGCGATCACCAGCACGTATTCGCCCGCGCCCAGCTCGATGCCCTGCCCGAACACGTAATCCACCGCGTTGGTCAGCCGCCAGGTGTTGGCCGGGTTCGCCGCGTCGTAGAGTTTCACGCTCGCGCCGGTCGTGTTGTGCAGCTCGATGAATTCGTCGGACAAGTCGGCCAAATCGGACAGGTCGGACGGGTGGTACATGATTTCGTTGATGACGACCGGGCCCACCAGCGGATAGGCATTGGCGGCGCCGAGCGTGGTGGGCGTGCTCTGGGCCGGGAAATCCACGTCGCCGTCGCTCATCACGTGGCGGGCGAACGCACGCCCGTTCGCCGCCGCGCCGAACACGGCCCGCTCGAGAACCTGCAGGTTCCCGCTCGCATCCCATTTGGTGAGGTAGACCGCGTCGCCGTGCGAATCGAGCGCGAAGCAGGCGGGGTTGTTCGTGTCGGTGTTGAAATCGGATTCGTCGAATACGGCGTACCCGCCCGCCGGCAGGGCCGTGCCGGCTGGAATCTGGAATTTCTTCAGGTCCGCCTGGCTGTCGCTCAGGTACCAGCCGCCGATATCGGCGGCGGTATCGCCGACGTTGCGCAGCTCGATCGCATCGACCTGCGGCGGGTCGGTGTGGGTGAGCGCCTCGCTGATCACCACGCGGCACGGCGCGCCGTCGTCGTAGCCCGGCGAGCCGCCGATCAGGTTGCTCGCGCGCCAGTTGGCGGGGTCGTCCTGATCGCCGGTGCCGTCGGACACGAGCGAATGCCCGTCGCCGTCCGCCGCTTTCGGCCACGGGTCCTTGTCGTTGTAGCGCACGGCCGTCACGGTGCATCCGTCGCAGTCGAGCAGGGCGAGCCGCTCGCCGCCGTTGTCCAGCCCGCCGGCGTATTCGCCGAAAGGCGCGGTCCCGTAGCGCTGCATGAACGCCGCGGCGTTGGCGGCGAGCACCAGCGTCTGTTCGCCCGCCAGATCCGTACCCGCGGGGAAGGTGTAGCGGATCCCCTTGAACGTCATCTCCGAGAGCCCGCGCGTGGAACTGCCCGTGTTCTTGATCTCGACGAACTCGAAATCGCGGCCGCCGAGCGGGTTGTACATGATTTCCGTGATGCGGATCGCGCCGTAATGCGCCGTGTAGTTGTAGGTGGCCGCATGCACGGGGCTCCACGTGCTGTTCGTCTTCCAGACGCGCGCCTTCACGTGCGTCGTGCGCGAAAGCGCGAGGGAGCCGGCGTACGCGAGCGCGTCCGGCGACCGGCTGCCGCCGGGCCGCCTCGGATCGGACCCGTCCAGCGTGTAGTAGACCGCGCCGGCGCTGTTCGGGTTCGACATCGTCAGCTTGAACCCGGCCGCAACGGCGCCGCCGTGCTGGGGCAGGAACGCGGGCGGATCCATGGACGGGTAGAGCGACGGGCTGTTGTTGCGGAGCAGTGTTTTGAGCCGGCCGCCGGCCCCGCCCAGCAGCCCGTAGATATTGTCGCGTTCGGCGTACCAGTCGTTGGTGGTGACCGGATCGCCGGCTGCCGCCTTGTATGTCCCCCACCGGACGCACTCGGACATGAAACCGGGCTCGATCATGTCGCAGATCGCCATGAAACGGGCGCGGCTGTTCGCGTCGGTCAGCGCCCCGTCGTGGTTCGTGTGCTTATAGGCGCGGTCGGCCACGAGCATGCGGAAATCCGCGTTGTTGTCGGCCTGGCGCCACATGCGCGCGTGGTCGCTGTTGTAGACGTAGGCCTTCACGTTCAGGACATACACCTCGGAGAAGTTCGGGAAGTCGCCCCACAGGCTCAGGCTGCCCTCGGCATCCCAGGTGAAGTACAGCATCGGCTCCGGTACCGGCGCCTGGCGGAAACCGCCGTACCAGTTGTTGCCCGGCCAGTCCTTGGTGCCGGAATAGAAATTCACCAGCATGTAGTCGACCATCTGCTGCATGTTCACGTACTCGCCCAACTCCGCGTAGTTCGCCGGCACGGTCAGGTCCTTCTTGATCAGCACCGAGATCAGATAGTCGTAGCGGGCACGGTCGCCGTTGATCGGCTCCGGATCGCGGACGGCCCAGGAGACCGTGTCCTTGTAACCGTCGAACCCGTGGTTGCAGGCGAACCAGTCCTCCTTCTCGCCGCCGAGATGCTCGGAGGCGAACGAGTGGTCGGGCCGCTCGCAGACGTTGTACAACCCCCAGTACAGCCCGTTGAAGTACAGGTGCACGAAGGTCGTCTGTGAGCCGATACCCGCCGCATCCACCTGGGAGGCCTTCACAAACGGATCACGCGCGTACAGGGTGCGGTGGCAATTGTCGGTGGAAGAGGCCACGCCGCAGTTCGCGCCCGCGCGCAGCACAAGCCGGTCGAACCGGTCCACCGCCTTGTCGGCATGCACGGGCGCACTTTCGAAGAACGGATAGCGCAGCTTCGACGGCCCGAATTCCGACTTGAACAGAAGGCGCCGCGTGATCTTCGCCGTTTCCCACGTCTTGTGGCCGCGGATCCCGCAGTCGATCTGGAACCCCGCGTGCGCGCCGTCCGGGTAGATCAGCTCTGTCGAGCACGCGAATTCCTGCTGATTGCTCCAGCAATTGAGCGCACCGCCCGAGACGAACATGTCGGCATAGGACCCCACAACCGAGAGCGTCGGCAGGCTCTTGAGAGAATTCTTGACCGCGGTGCGGCCGTATGCATTCACCAGCGTCGAATTCATATCGTACGTCACGGGCGCGGTCGCGTCATAGGTGGCATTGTAGAACGTCGTCGGAAAACCCGACGGCCGGGTCTGGTCCAGCACGTCGTCCGCGAAGATGTATGTCTGCGTGTCCACGTCCGTGGGTTCATAGCCGGTCTTGAACGCCGCCGCGCGCAGGCAGGTCGTCGTCGTGATCGGCACCGCCGCCGCGTTCGTGCCCGCCACCGTCCCGTGCGTCGCGCTCGGCGCGCTGCCGTCGGTCGTGTAGCGAAGCGTGGCGCCCGGCGTCGCCGTCGCAATCGTCACGTAGAACGAGGCGTCGTAGAAACCCCGGTCGTGGCTGAACGTCGTGTCCGCCACCCGCTTGTATGTGCTCAGCTCGACATCGATAAAACCGTCGCCGCTGCCCACCGACGAGTTGAAAAGCTGAACCGCCACCACGTTCTCGCCGAGTTCGAGGTAGTCCGCCGGGTCCGGAAGCGCGTTCGTCTCGTAGCCGCCCGCCGAGTCTCCGTATTCGCCGGCCACCGAATCGTACACGGGCGGCCCGTCCGGCTCGTTCTTGTCCCACACCCGCTCGCCGTTGATCCAGAGAATGAACGCGTCGTCGTACTTCACCGCCGCCCGCAGCCGCGTGTCCGCGTCCATGGCCGACACGGTGAACGTCTTGCGCAAGAAAAGCGTGGAATAGGTGTTCTGCATGTCCGACAGAAGGGTGTTGACTGATGCGCTGGGATAGCCGACAGGCGCCTGCCCTTTCGCCCAACCGGAATCGTCGAAGTCAATAGCCCGCCATTCGCTGCGCGGGTCCGACGCCTCACGCGTGCCCTTCGCATACCGCCAGGTCGTCGCGCGGCTCACAAGCGTCGCGCCCCAACACGACCCCACCTGGATGAACAGCGCCGCCACGCCAACGCCTGCAAGGAAAGAATGCGATCGATTCTTCATGCCCCGCTCTCCTTGGATCTAACCGAACCGACAAGAACTGCCTGTTTTCGGGCCGGATCCCGTCCGACTCCATGCGGGAAGCCCATGGCCCGCCCTCCATCCATGCAGTTCCGGAAAGGCGGGGATCCTTAGTACTGCCCGACGCAAATACGCTAACGTATGGCGGTGCTCTTTTCGCCTCTGGCAAGGCGCGCGCTTGGGGGAATGCCTGGCCGCCGTCGCGCCGAAGCGGCGCTATGGCGCGCCGCGAAGGCGGAAAGGCCTTTCCCCAAGAGCGGAACGCGGCCAGAGGCGAAAAGAGCGTCGTCCGCTGCGGATGCGGCGGCATGGGTGCCGGAGCCGCGTTGCGCGAGGCGGCACATACCGCCCAGGTATGCGCCGCCTCGCACGC
>JAFGHX010000097.1 GCA_016929905.1 Kiritimatiellia bacterium | reverse complement strand
GCAAGTGTCGTCCCGAACGGGCCCTCGGCGGGATCGGAGCTGTAGCCGAACGGGGCGGGGCCTTCGGCCCAGCCGGAATCGTCGTAGCCGGGCGCGCGCCACGCGCGCGCCGGGTCCGAAGCCTCGCTCGTGCCCGCGCGGTAGCGCCAGGCCGTGCCGGGCGGTGTCTTGTTCTCCGGGCTCGGCGTGCGCACGGTGCGGATCATGACCGCGTTGGCGTAGGTGTAGCAGGCGGTCTCGGCGTCGCGTCGTACGCTCAGCGCGATCCGGCCATCGGCGCCGGGCGCGATATCCGTGAAGCGCGTGACATAGCCCGCCTCGCTGTTGCAGCCGGCGTTATAGACGGTCGTGTCGCCCGGCACGGCCGTCGTCTCGACGGTTGCGCCCGGGCTGGCGCGGTTGGCAAACGCGTCGGCGCCGCCGAGCAGGGCACGGTGCCGGCGCGCGTTCGCGCCGGCGTACTTGACGTTCGCGCGGTCGGCGTAGAGCACCAGCTCGTAGCGCCGGCCCGGATCGAGCCCGCCGAAGGAGAGAACCAGGTCCTGCGTGTCGTAACCGATCGTGCCCGCGCCGTCCACCTTGCCGTCGAAGAACGCGTGCGCGTCGGTCCCCGCCGCCGGGTGCGCGCCCTGGTCGGCAACAGGCGCGTCGCCGCCGGCGACCGTGAGCGTCGCCGCCAGCGCCGCGCCGCTCGCGAAGTCCACCAGTTCGCCGCCCTGGCCCGTGGTGTAGGTCGTGACGTTCGAGGCCCGCTGCCCGGCGAACCAGGCCAGGTCGTTATAGGCCGCGAACTCGGCCGGCGGCGGCGGGCCGGCCAACGTGGTGGCGGCGGCGACCTCCGAGTAGGGCGAGTCGCCCGCGCCGGAAACCGCCTTGACCTTGTAGTAGTACTTCGTGCCCGGCAGCAGCCCGATATCCGTGTGGCGGGTTGTGTTCGCCGGCAGCGGGTCGGCGGCTGCCAGCCGGACCCAGGCATCCGTCCCGCTCCGGCGCCGGTCGATCTTGAACCCGGTCTCGTGCAGGCAGTTCTCGGACCACGCCAGTTCGATGCGCGAGTCCGTGAGCGGGGCGACGGTCAGGTTCTCGGGCGCCGGCGGCGGGCCCGCCGTCTGCTCGAGCAGGAACAGCCGGGTCCGGCCGTCGGCCGGCACGCGCAGCGTCAGGTTGGGATACCCGTCGAAATTCCGCAGCTCGATCGTCCGGGCGCTCTGGCCCTCATAGACGGACTTCGGGTTGTAGGTCGCCAGCAGATGATAGCGGCCGAACGAGACGCGCCGCACGATCGGGCCGCCCGTCACGAACTGGTTCGTCGCCGGCACGTCGATCTGGATTTGCCCATGATGCAGCAGGCTCTCGAACGGCTTGGCCAGCGCGAGCCCCTCGACGGCCGCCGCGATCGGCTCGGACCGGATCCGCAGGTGCGGCAGCAACGCGCTCTCGGCCATGGCGTAGATCGGGTCTGCCTGGGTCTTGGTGCTCTTGTCCACCCACTGGAACCGCACCGTGCCGCCCGACCGGCTCACGACGTAAAGCGCGTCGTAGCGCACGAAGGTCTTGAGACTGCCGCCGGCTTCGGGCGCGAGCTGGAAGCCCGAGTCGAGCATCAGATAGTCCGTTTCGAAATAGGTGTGCGCAATCCGCGCGATGTGCGTGTTGTCGTAGGCGGCCGACCCCCACTGGACCACGCCGTCGACGCCGCTGAAGAGGGCCATCGCCGTCATGGCGCGCGCGTCTTCGGTCACGATCGGCAGATTCCTCCACCATCGCTCGCCGGACCCGCCGCCGTGGAGGAGATTCCAGTAGTAGGGGCGGATCGGTTTGCGCTGCGGCATCCAACCGCACATCGCCCGGTTGTTGTCGATGTTCGCCAGGGTATAGGCCACGTTGCGCGGGTCCCAGTAGAAGTGGTAGACGGACGGGTTCAGGATATCGACGCTCGGATAGATGTTCGAACCGTAAAGGCGCCACGCTTCAGGCGGGTTGGCCGGGTTGAGCACGATCTCTTCGAGCCCGTGCCACACGCGTTGATCCACGGACCATCCGTAGATGCTCGCGTCGCGATAGCCGCGGTCGTGCACCGCGCGCATCACGCTCGTGTGCGTCGCCGCGTAGCCGTCGTAGTATCGCTGCTCGAACGCCGCCTTCTGCGCCGCCGTTCCGTCGCGCGGATACCAGGACTGGCTCCGAAGCTGCGCGAGCGTCAGCACGGGGTGCTCCATGTCGGCCATGATGTTGCCGTAAAACGAGTTCTCGCCCAGCCAGCCGGTCCGGTTGTAGACGATCGTGGGCAGGTCCAGCCCGTCGAGCAGGTCGTAACGCCCTTCCGCGACCCCGAGCTCCGACATGAGCACCGCCCAATTCAGGCCGAAATGGCTTTGATACCGCGTGCCGAGCGGCTGATGCGTGAGGTCTTGGGCCGAACGCAGGGCGTACGGATAGAGAATGCTGTAGCCGTGCGCCATCGCGTAGTCGTACAGGTCGTTGTTATGGTAGCCGCCGTAGCAGAGCTCGTTACGGAAATACCGGAACCGGAATGGGCGAATCCGCCGCGCGAGATAGGGCGCCTCGCCCGGCGCACAGCCGTCGGCCATGCCGCTGTCGTAGGCGGGCGCCGGCGTGCCGAGCACCGGCGGGTCCGGATCGATCGCGACGTCGCGCAGCGCGTCGATGGTCAGCGACCGGCTCGCGCTCAGCGTCACCGTGCCCGGCGCGGTCGAGAACCCAACCGCGCCGAACGCGGGCACGCGCGCCGCGAGATAGGCCAGATCCGCCTCGATCTCCGCGGCCGGGTCCGCCGGCGGGGTCGTCACCGTGACGGGGCCGGCAGGGGCGGACTCCAGATCGCCCGAATACTCCGCCACGATCTTGTAGGACAGCGAGGTGTTCGGCTCCAGATGCGTGTCCCATGCGCTCGTCTTGTTCCGATGTACATGGAGCGCCGGCAGCGTCGTCCAATCGATGCCGTCGCGGCTGCGCCGGATCGTGAACTGGTTCTCGCCATTGCTGTTGTCGCGCCACTCGAGCACGACCCGGTGCGGCGCCACCGCCACCGCCGTGAAATCGCTCGGGGCGGCCGTCAGAGTCGTTGCCGCCACGATCGGCGTGTAGGCCGAGTTGCCGCTCGCGTTGTAGGCCTTGACCTTGTAATAGAAATGCGTCGCCTCAGGCAGCCCCGTGTCGATCCAGCGCGTCACGTTCGCG
>JAFGHX010000096.1 GCA_016929905.1 Kiritimatiellia bacterium | reverse complement strand
TGTCGTCCTGTTCGCCTGCGCGGCGTAAGACTGCGGTTCGCCAGTCGCCGCGATACGGCTGTGCCAGCAGATTAGGGCGAAAGATTAAGGGGGAAGACAAGGATCTCACTGACGGTCCCCTAATCTTTTGCCCTAATCTTTCGCCTTAATCTCTCCTCAGGACGCTCGCCCTCCATATCGTATACGTTGTCGGGTCAATTGGAGGGCGAGCGTCCTCGCGAGCCGCTTCTTCGAGCGGACTCGGCGATCGACGCCGAACGTCCCACGCGACTGCCGAAGAACACCCCCGATTCCCGCCGCCGGCCGACGCGCCTTCAGCGCGGCACCAGCTCCCACGCCTGCCGTCGGGCGAGATTCGCGTCCAGAACGACCGTGCCCGTTTCGTCGGCTTTGACGGCGTCACGCTGCCCCGTATCGGACGTGAGCGTGTATCGCCCTTTCGGGGCCAGTCCGCCGACCCGCAGTTCCGTCCGGCCCCCGCCGGTCTTGTAGGGCGCCTCCGCCTCCACGCGGATCCCCGCGGGCGTCCGGCGCCACGCCGCATTCACGTCGCGGCTCGCCTCCAGCAGCACGCGCCCGCGCAGGGCCAGCGATCGGCCGCGCGTCAGGTGCGCCATCTTGAGCCGGTCCTCCTTCAGGTACTGCCTCAGCACGGCGCTCACGCCTTCCGCCTTCAGCAGGCCGGCCGTGAAGACGGGCGGGTGGTTGGTCGTGCAGAGGGCGAAGATGTCCTCGTAGTCGCCCACGCGCACGCGCGCGGCCATGCAGCCGGTGCCTTTGAGTCGCGCGGCGTTCGCCTGCGGCTCCCCGTCCTTCCGCGGCACCAGCGCCGCGAGGAAATACGCCTTCTCCGCCTTCTGCCGCACGGCCAGGCAAGGCGGCGTGTTCACCTTGCCGTGCTTCGACTCGCCTGCCGCCGGCAGGAACTCGCTGCTCATCCGGTCGGCATCGGGGACGGCGAACCGGATGTCCAGCGCGACGCCGTCTTTGCTCACGACGAAATGCTCGCCGCCTTTCCGCGCCCAGTCCCCGTGCCGGTGCAAACGCCACTCGTAAGTGTGCGGCTTGAAGCCGCGGCCCTCGAGTTCGTCGAGCGTGATCGCGTACTGCCCGTCCACAAACGCCATGTGCCGCACGAACCGGTCGACCCCCTCGTAGCACCGCGTCGCGTTCCCCGAGGCGAACGCCGTGTTGTGCGCCAGGAACAGGTCGTCCAGAGTCCCCGTCTGATCGTAGGGGAACGGCTGCTGCCATTGGCCGCCTTCCCCGCGCTGGCCTTTGCCGTCTACCGTGATGGTGTTGTGGCTGCTCGTCAGCTTCCGGGTCGGGTACTCGTCGTCTTCAGCCACCATCCGGCCGTAGGCGTAGAGCGCGAAGTGGGTCTGGTCCGGATGGTCGTGCGCCATGTTGACCCACTTGTTCCGGCGCAGCTTCTGCATCTTGTGGCCGCCGGGCGGCCCGCACTTGAACACCAGCGCCGCGGAATCCGCGCTCCAGCCGCCTCGGATCGAGAACATCTCGAGATCGGGCCAGAACCGCCACAGCGGCATCTCCTCGATCGGCTTCGGCTCGAGCGTGCCGTCGAACCAGAGCAGCCCCCACGCCGAGTGCTGGTAGAACAGTTTCGGGCCGTGTTTCATCAGGTCCAGCAGCAGGCCTTGCGCATGGGCGTCCCGCGCTTCGGCGATCGAACGGGCCATGCAGGTGAGGTTGCCCTTGCCGGAGCCGTCCCCTATCCCGAACGACGGCCCCCAGCCGGGCGTGGTCATGTAGATCTTGTACCAGTGCGACTGGGTGAAATGCGGATTGCGCGAGACGGAGTCCTCGCCCGTGATGTGCCCGGCCAGGTGCGCCAGCCGCGCGACCCAGTGATGCCCGAAACTCCAGTAGCCGGGCCCCTCGTGCGTGCTGCCGTCTTCCGGCAGCCATTCCACCAGCTTGTCGATCTGGTCGATCGCCAGGTCCGCGTGCGGCTGCACGTCCGCCGCGTCGCCGTGCAGCGCGAACGCGGCCGTCGCCAGCGCGTGCAGCCGGTTGTGCATGTGGTTGTTCTGGTAGTCGGCCGTCCAGTAGTCGCTCTCGAAGAACTCGCCGTAAATGAAGTCCATGCCCGCGTAGATCGCCTCGCGCAGCTCGCGGCGTTCCGGCTCCGAGAACGAGTCGTAGAGAATGTCGTACGTCAAGGCCAGGCCCGCCAGCGTGTCCATCTCCGGAAGGTTGTCCTTCAGCCAGTAGCGGTTCGCGAGCAGCCACTTCACCCACCGCTTGGCCGTGTCGAGGTACAGCGCGTCCTGCTCCACCACATAGAGCATGTCGGCGGCGAACAGGCCCCAGAACCCGTAGAGATACTTCTCCCACTCGGCGTGCTCTTCCTTCGGGTCCTTCCCGAAGCGCGGGCCGAAATCCGCTTTCGCCCGCTCCAGAAACCAGCGGCGCGGGCCCTGCGCCTGCTTGCGAAGCTCCGGGATGTCGTCCGCCGTGAAGTACAACCGCGGGTGCCGGCCCCGCAGGCGTGCCGGCATCTTGAATGTGCCCCGACGCGGCTGCCGGATGCCCGACGGTTTCTCCGGCTTCGGCCGGCGCTCTCGGGCCGCGACGCCCGGCCCCGGGCTCAGCGCGAGCAGGGCGGCGGCGAGGAGGAGGGCTGTTCGAATCGTGTGCGTCCGCATCGATGGCCTCCCGACGTGTGCTTGCGTGGTGTCCCGAAGCGTACGCTTTGGCGCGCGTCTTGTCGAGGCCGGAGAAGTCTCTCGCCCGCGCGGGGACTCGCTCGATCTCGCGGAGGCCGCGGAGGGATGGCCCGCGAAAGCTCGCGAAAAGGGCGCGAAAGGGGGAGCGCAGAAGGCATCTCGTCCATGCCCGAAGTGCTTGGCCTGCGCAGAGTTGTTGCGGGAATCGAAAGGATTGCCACGACGCGTCAACGTCTGTAGCTCAATCCGGCCTCAACCGCATCGTGGCAATCCTCGATTCCCGCAACGTTGCCCGGGTTGTCTGGAAGAATACAGTCTTCTTCAACGTGTAGCCCGGCGAACGCAGCAACTTTGAGTTGTTTGCGCCGCGCGGCGATGTGGTCAACAAGACGGGGAGGCCGGCGCAAACAGTTCAAAGTTGCTGCATCTGCTCTTCGCGCCCCTTTCGCGCCGTTTCGCGGGCAGAAATCGCGCCGCGCGGGCCAAGAACCGGGCGTCATCGCGCGCGCCGGCGGTAGTGGAGGGGGGAGGCGCCTTCGGTGCGCTTGAACGCGTGACTGAACGCGTACGGGTCCTCGAACCCCAGCTTGAACGCCACATCCTTCACGCTCAACTCCGTCGTCGCCAGCAGCTCGCGCGCCCGCGCGATCCGCTCGCGCCGGATCCACGTGCCCAGCGATACGCCCGTCTCTTTCCGGAACAGAGTCGTCAGGTAGTTCGGCGACAACAGCACCGCGCGCGCCACTTCCGAAATCGTCAGCGCCCGGTCCGTGTTGCCCGCGACAAACGCTTTGGCCTGCTCGATCAGCGGCGCGTGCGCCTGCGGCAACCCCTTGTCCACCTGCTCCAGCAGCCGGCGCAGCACAGAGACCGACAGGCTCAGCAGCGCTTCCTTCAGCGGCAGCACCGGCGGTACCTCCGGCGCCGTGCAGAACCGGCGCAGGCGCCGGCATGCGTCACGCGCGTCGCGGCCCAGCGGGCGCAGGGTCACGCGGTCCACGAAACGGAATCCGTAACGTGGTGTGTAATCCGTGACCTGGAAGTACACGTGGTCCGGCACCAGCAGCCACCACGCCAGACGGTAGGCCGTCCGCTTCGCACTGTACGTCTCCGCGTGCGGGACGTCCGGCGGAAACAAACCCAAGTCGCCCGCCCGCAGCTGATAGTGCTCAAACCGAAAGCTCAGCGCGCAGCGCCCCGCCAGCAGATGACACAATTCCACTCGTGAATGCGCATGGTCCTCCGGCGTGATGCGGGGAACAAATCGTGCACGGCTCCTGCGCCTGCGCAGCGGCTCCGGCCACGGGCCCATCAGCGACTCTTCGCTCAGCGCCCCGATCGCGCGTACCATCTCGCCGCTCACCATCCGGGCAAGCGACAGCGTCTCCTCGCCCCGATCGGCTCTTCCTCGTTTCGTCATCGGCACACAGTCTCCTCACGCGCCGCGCAGAAGTCAAGCGACACATCTTCTCATTCTTGCTTTTTAGAAAGTGAGAATCTGCCTGCAATAACGGAGTTGACGGGCAGGTTGCCGGCATGAGGGCGGCACAAGATGTGGTATTACCGCGGTTTGAGAATTGCGCGGTGGCCGAAAATCTGCTATTCTCGGCAGACCTGGCATGGAATTTGCTCCTGTAAGAACAAGTCCATGTCTTGTCCTGTGGTTGCTTGATCCAGAATTGGGGACGTTGTGGTTGACCGGGCACCGACACCCACGGGAATAGAGGGGAAAGAGCAGAAAGGCGTCTTGTCGAAGCACATCGCAGGGGTGCGCCGGGAGAGGGAACACCCCGGCGGCGATGGTTGCCTGCCCATCCGGTGCGGGCACGGCTTGTCGAAGCGTCTCACGGGTGTGGTGTATCTTCTGCTTGCGGCGTTCCCCCTCCTGTCGGCCGGCGACGTGGTCACCAATAGCCCGACCGGCGCGGAGAGCAGCAGTCAAGGTCCGGGCGCTGTTGTTTGGGTAAACCCCGGGAATGTCGTGGCCTCCGAAGATGCCTACGCCGCCGCTACCGTGTCCCAGGGCACTTCGACCAGATATTTGTGGGCTTCGAATTTCAGTTTCAGCGTTCCGGCCGCGGCGGAGATCATCGGCATCGAAGTCGTGGTCGAACGTCTCGACGGCGACGGCAAGAATTGCGACAGTGAGGTTCGCCTGGTGAAGGCCGGCACCGTGAGTACGGCGACCAATGCGAGCTCGGGCGCCTCTTGGTCGAAATTCGGCGAGACGGTGGTCTTTGGCGACCCGGCCAGCCTGTGGAACACCACCTGGACGCCGGCGGAGTTGAACGCCGCCGATTTCGGCGTCGTCCTGGCCGCCACGCGCAGCAACAACGGTTCGGCGGATGCGCAGGTGGACCACATTCAGGTCGCGGTCACCTACGGCCCGCTGGCCAATTTCGCCGCGTCCAGTTCCAGCGGCGCGGAGTCGGCCACTCCCGCCACTTTCGACGTGGTCTTGGGTTTCGCGGCGGCTTCGGATGTGACGGTGGACTACGCGGTCAGCGGCGGCACGGCGAACAACACGGTGGACTACACGCTCGACAGCGGCACGCTGACCTTCGATGCGGGCGTCACGAACAAGCCGATTTCGATCGCCGTGACCGACGACGCGATCGACGAGGACAACGAGACGATCGAGGTCACGCTGTCGAACGCGAACGGCGCCACCCTGCAGGCGCCGACCGTGCACACCTACACGATCGCGGACAACGACACGGCGTACGTCGATTTCGACGAGACCGCCTCCATCGGCGCCGAGAGCGTCACGCCGGCGAACCTGGTGGTGGCGCTCGACATGGAGTCGGCCTACACGGTAACGCTCAACTACGCCGTCAGCGGCGGGACGGCGTCGGACCCGGACGACTACACCTATGAGTCCGGCACGTTGACGTTCGACCCCGGCGTCACGAACAAGAACATTTCTCTGACGATCAGCGATGACGCGATCGACGAAACGGACGAAACGGTCATCGTTCAACTGACGGGCCCCTCGGGCGCGTTGATGGGCGATAACAACCTGCACACCTACACGATCACGGACAACGAGGATGCGGACGTCGATTTCGACGTCACCGCCTCCAGCGGCGACGAGAGCGTGGCGGGCGCGAACCTGGTCGTGGCGCTGGACATGGAGTCGGCCTACACGGTGACGGTGGACTACTCCGTCAGCGGCGGCACCGCGTCGGACCCGGCGGACTACACCTATGAGTCCGGCACCTTCACGTTCGACCCGGGCGTGACGAACAAGAGCCTCTCGCTCACGGTGACGGACGACGCGATCGACGAGTCCAACGAGACCATCATCCTGCAGTTGTCCAACGCGTCGGGCGCGGCGCTGGGTGCGAACACGCTGCACACCTATACGATCACGGACAACGAGGATGCGGACGTCGATTTTGACCTCACCGCCGCCAGCGGCGCGGAAAGCGTCGCCGCCGTGGGGCTGGTGGTGGCGCTAAACATGGAGTCGGCCTACACCGTGACGGTCGACTACTCGGTCAGCGGCGGCTCGGCCGGCGATCCCGCCGACTACACCTACGAGTCGGGCACCTTCACGTTCGACCCGGGCGTGACGAACAAGAGCATCTCGGTGACGGTCAGCGAGGACGCGATCGACGAGCCGAACGAGACGATCATCATGCAGCTGTCGAACGCCTCGGGCGCGGCCATGGGTGCGAACACCTTGCACACTTACACGATCACGGACAACGAGGATGCGGACGTCGACTTCGATATCACCGGCTCCGGCGGCGACGAGAGCGTGGCGGGCGTGAACCTGGTGGTGGCGCTGGATATGGAGTCGGCCTACACCGTGACGGTGGACTATTCGGTCGCCGGCGGGACGGCGTCGGACCCGGCGGACTACACCTACGAGGCGGGCACATTGACGTTCGACCCGGGGCAGACCAACAAGAGCGTGGCGCTGACGGTGACGGACGACGCGATCGACGAGCCGGACGAAACGGTCATCGTGCAGGCGTCCAACGCGTCGAATGCCGCGCTCGGCGCGAACGCGCTGCACACCTACACGATCGCGGACAACGAGGACGCCGACGTCGATTTCGACGTGTCGGCCTCGAGCCAGTCGGAGACCGCCAGCCCGGCGAACCTGGTGGTGGCGCTGGACATGGAATCGGCCTACACGGTGACGCTCGACTACGCGGTCAGCGGCGGCACGGCCGCGGACCCGGACGACTACTCGCTGGCCGACGCCACGCTCACGTTCGACCCGGGCCAGACGAACAAGACCATCACGCTCACGGTCAACGACGACGAGATGGAGGAGGGCGACGAGACGGTAGAGGTGACGCTGAGCGGCGCGTCCGGTGCGGCGCTCGGCTCGATCAGCGTGCACACCTTCACGATCAGCGACGACGATGCCGCCGAGATCAACTTCGGCGAACCCGCGTCCGCCGGCGCGGAGAGCACGACGCCCGTGCCGCTCGGCGTCTTTCTGTCGCTTCCCTCGGTCTTCACCATTCGGGTCAACTACGCGGTGAGCGGCGGAACCGCCACCGACGGCGTCGACTTCACGCTGGAGGCGGGCACGCTGACGTTCGATCCCGGCGTAACGAACAAGAGCTTTCAGCTCACGGTCTCCGACGACGACCTGCACGAGGCGAACGAGACCGTCCAGATGCAGTTGAGCGGGGCAGTCAACGCGACGGTCGGCGGCACGAACGTGTACACCTACACGATCAACGACAACGATCCCGCCGACGTGCATTTCGACCTGTCCGCCTCCGGCGCCGCGGAGAGCGCCACTCCGGCGAACCTGGCCGTCTCCATCAACCGTGAATCGGAACTGGAGATCACGGTCGACTACGCCGCCACGGACGGCACGGCCGGCAACGGGCTGGACTATACGCTGGCGGCGGCCACCCTGACCTTCGAGCCCGGCCAGACGAACCGCACGATCTCGGCGGCGATCGCCGACGACGCCGTCGACGAGGGCGATGAGACGATCGTTGTCGAACTCAGCGGCGTGGTTAACGCCACGCTGGGCGGGACGAACCTGCACACGTACACCATCACCGACAACGATTCGGCGGATGTGGACTTCGACGTGTCCGGTTCGAGCGGGGCCGAAAGCGCGACGCCGGCGAATCTGGTCGTCGCGCTCGACATGGAATCGGCCTATACCGTGACGGTCGACTACAACGTCACCGGCGGCACGGCAAGCGACCCGGCGGACTACTCGTTCAGCAACGGGACGCTCACATTCAATCCGGGCGTCACGAACCTGAACGTGTCCTTCACGGTCGCCGACGACGCGCTGGACGAATCGAACGAAACGGTGGAGGTCACGCTGAGCGGCGCCTCCGGCGCCGCGCTCGGCAGCACGGCGGTGCATACCTACACCCTCACCGATAACGACACGGCGCAAACGGCATTCAATGTGTCTTCTTCCGCGGGGTCGGAAACGGTGAGCCCCGTGCTGCTGGGCGTGAACTTGAGCCTGGAATCCGTCTACACGGTGACGGTGGACTACGTGGTCAGCGGCGGCACGGCGAGCAACACGGTGGACTACACGCTCGAGGACGCGACGCTCACGTTCAACCCCGGCGTGACCAATCTGGATATATCCGTCACCATCATCTCCGACGAAGAGAGCGAGGACGACGAAACCATCGAGGTGACGCTGACCAACGTCTCCGACGCCGCGCTCGGCGCGGTCGCCGTGCACACGTTCACCATCATCGACGCCGTCGCGAATTTCGACCTCACCGCCTCGACCGGCTCGGAGCAGGACGATCCGGCGTTGCTGGCCGTCAGCTTGAACCAGTCGTCCGCCGCGACGGTGACGGTCGACTACGCCGTCAGCGGCGGCACGGCGGGCAACACGGTGGATTTCATCCTGGAGGCCGGCACCCTGACGTTCGATCCCGGCGTGACGAATATGAACCTCTCGGTCGATATCCTTCAGGACGCGCTGTGCGAGCCGGACGAAACAATCGAGGTGCTGCTCAGCAACGCGTGGAACGCGCAGGTGGGCTCGAATTCCCTGCACACCTACACGCTGACCGACTCCGACGGCCCGCCGGGTGTGCGCATCAACAACGCGTCGATCGACGAAGGCAACAGCGGCGCGGCCGACATGATTCTGAACGTCTGGATAGACCACAAGAGCGTCTGGGACGTCGAGGCCGACTTCGCCACGTCCAACGATACGGCGACGGCCGGCAGCGACTACGCGGCGACGAACGGCGTCCTCACGATCAGCGCCGGCTCCACCAACACGACCGTCGCCGTTTCGGTGCAGGGCGACACGGGCGACGAACGGCCGTACGAGGACTTCTATGTGAACGTGAGCAACCCGACAAACGCCACGATCGTCGATGGGTGCGCGCGCGGCCGGATCAACGACGAGGACGTCGACTCGGGCTCGCCGGCGGCTACGACCAGCCCGGTCACGAACATTACGCAGACCGGCGCCACCCTCTGCGGCGAGATCACCGGCGGCAGCCCGACTCCGAACGTCTACGTCTGTTGGGGCCCGGAAACGGCCGGCGGCGACCCGTGTGCCTGGAGCAACGTGCTGGACCTCGGCGCGCTGACGGGCACGTTCGCCACCAATATCAGCGGAACGGCGGCCGGCAACGTGTACTACTACGGCGTGTTCGTCTCCAACTCGGTCAATTGCGGCTGGTCCGATCTCGCCCGGTGTTGGACCGTCCAGCGCTGGGACACGAACCAGTGGTACCTGTTCTCCGTGCCGGCCTGCTGGGGGCACAGCGACAGCAACAACCTCAACTCGACCCTCGGCCAGATGATCGCGTCGGGCTTGACCAGCGGCAGCGGGCAGGACCAGGCGGACAACCTGTGGCTGTGGCAGAACGGGGATTGGGCCCGGTATTGGCTTGCCGCGGGCAACGTCTGGAAGACGGGCGGGGCAGACGCGGATGTCGAGTTGAGCCCGGGCGAGGGCCTGTGGGTCAAGCGCCTGACCACCACGCCGATCGGCGATACCGTGATCTCCGGTATTGCGCACACGAACGCGGCGGCTATCACCTTCTCCAACGCGGCCTGGACGGTCTTCAGTTGGCCGTACGCGACGCGGGCCGAAGACGAGGGGGCGGATCCCGGCTGGGCGTTCTGGCGTGCCGGCGGGACCGGCGGCACGACTTGGGAGAATTCCGACAACATCATGGGCAACTACGGCGCGACCCCGTTCCAGATCTACCTGCGCACCGACGGCAGGTGGTACGTGCGCGACACGCAGACGCCGGCCGGCGTCAGTCTGGAACCGGGCATGGCCTACTACTATTATCACCGCGGCAGCCCGTTCACGTGGGCCGCCCCGCAGGAGTAGGGCAGCCGGAGCCGATGAGGACATGAGTATGATGAAACGTGGCGACATCCTGGCGCTCGGGGCTGTGGTCGGCGGGGCGGCGCTGGTGTATCTGGCGGCGGCCGCCACCCCGGACGCCGTCGAGTCCTGGGACAGCGGCAGCGTTGAAGGGTGGGTAGGAACCGATCCGCTGAACGCCTACGATGTCTCGCTCAGCAATCCCGGCGACCGGCTGGAGGTCTCGTTCGCCAAGAAGACGCGCCCCGTCCCCGAAGTCCGGATCATCCGCGCCACCGCCGCCGCGTCGGCCGGCGACTTCTCCGGCGACTACTGGTGGGGCGCGGCGATCACGAACATCTCGTTCAGCCTGTACTGCGAGACACACGTGCCGGCCGTCTTGCAGGTCTACGTCGCCAACACCAACACCGATAACTGGTGGTTCTACCCGCTGGAGACGCCCGTCGCCGGCGGCTGGACGCAGTATCAGGTCCCGCTGGACTACGCGGCGGGCTGGCAGCTCGGTGTGGGCGGTGACGCCGGGCAGTTCAAGGACGACCTGGCCAACGTGGCATGGATCGGGGTCGAACTGCAGCGCAACGTGAGCACGTCCAAACAGGTGTATGCCGTCGACAATTTTGCGGTCAACGGCGCCAGCAAGCTGGCGGACAGCGACGAAGACGGCATGGACGATTGGGCCGAATTCATTGCCGGTACCAACCCGAACGACGCCGACTCCCTGTTCCTGGCGGATGTCCTGTCGACGAACACGCCGGACGGCTTCGTTTTGCAGTGGAAATCGGCGGGCAATCGGGTGTATGGTGTGCACAGCACAACGAACTTGCTCCTGGACTTCGAGAAGGTGGCCACGGGTATTCCCGCGACGCCGCCGCTCAATACGTGGGTGGACGAAGCGGCGACGGGGCAGGTTCCGTACTTCTACAAGATCGAAGTGGAACAGTGAGCCGAATGGCGCGTGCCCGCGCGCCATTCGGGAGTGGAGCCGACATGATGCGTGGCGCGATGGGTGCGGCCGTTTGCCTGCTCGCGGCCCTGCTGGCGACCGGCCTCGTGGCCGGGCCCGTGATAGACGACCCCGTCGACTGGTCGAGCCCGCCGTCGGTCGAGGGCTGGAAAGACACCGACGGGGTCGCCTCCGTGGCGAATCCGGCCGGGTACCTGCAGATCACGTTCCCTGCCCAGGGCGGGCCGCCCGATCCGCAGGAAGACGTCATCTACACCGACGGCGCCGATCTGACGGGCGATTTCCAGACCGCGGAGACGAACCTGGCCGTCCAGTTCGATTTCTATGCCGAGGACGCGCTGCCGGGCGCCGGTTCCCTCGCGCTGTGGATGCACAGCTCCGGAAGCGACCGCACCTGGCGTTATTCGTTCAACAACACGGCAATCGGTGTGTGGGAAACGCACGCCGTCCCGTTCGATCCGAACGACGCGAACTGGCAGGGAGAGGGCACAGCCGAGGATTTCTGGACCGACCTGGCTACGATCGACTGGATCGGTATCAGAATCTCGACGTGGGACACCCAGCAGCTCGACTTCGGGCTGGACAACTGGGAGTACTTCGTGCCGGAACCGGGCAGTGTCTATGTCGTTGCGACGGCGTTGCTCGCCATGGCTTTCGTCTTTCGCGAACGCCTGCGGGCGCTCGCGAGCTGACACCTGACACCTGAAACCTCTGGCTGCGGCCGAAGGCCGCCTCGTGAACGAATGCCCGTTGAATCCGAAAGAGGCACGGACAGGCCCCGCAGACTGGTGCTGGGCTCAGCCGTTGCGCTGTTTGCGCTCTGGGCGCTTCTGAACGTCAAGCGGCTGGCGGCGGACCAGTGCGATGCCATTCGCCTGGCGCTCGGCTCGATTTTCGCCCTGCTGATTCTCGTGCGTCCGAAGCCGCAGGGCCAGGGTTGGCGAATCCCGCCTGTGTTCCCGCTCGCGCTCGGGGTGGCGGGCACCGTTCTGTACGCCGGCGGCATCGTCTTGGGCGTGCATCAGTTCCACTGGCTGGGCCTGATGGCGCTGCTGTGCGCCTGCCTCCTGTGGGGGTTGCCGCCGCGCTTTGCGCGGGATGTCCTGCTTGCCGCCGTGTTGCTCTACTGGCTGCATCCGCTGCCGGGCCAGGTGTTCGGGCCGCTGCAACTTGCCATGCAGCGGCTGTCGGTGCTGGGTGCCGAATGGCTGTTGCAGGCGTTCAACCAGGGCGTGTGGGCCGACCGCCTGCTGCTATACACCGGTTCCCGCGTCTTCGGCGTGCCGGAAGCGTGCAGCGGAATGCGGGTCGCCGTGGCCGTGTTCCTGTGCGCGCTGGGGGGCGGGATCCTCCTGCGTTTCCGGTGGTATGAGCTCGGCGCGCTCGTGCTGGCCGCCCTCGCGCAGGTGCTTCTTCTCAATATCCTCCGCATCGCCTTGCTGGTGCACCTGGCCGACCAACGGCCGGAGGAGTGGGCGTCGACGTTCATCCACGACACGCTGGGGGTCTTCCTCCTGGCCGCGGTCTTCTTGGTTCAGATCGAAGCCTCGCTCTGGCGCGCCTGGCGCCGGCGGTGGGCCCGCGCCAGGCGCGTCGAGCCCGGCCGCCTGGCCGAGGCGACCCCGGCCTGGCGCAAGGCCGTTGCCGTGCTCGTCGTCGCCATCCCTGCCGCGCTGCTCACCGCCACCGTTGTGTACAAGAGCCGCCCGCACCATCGGGCGATGATGATAGACCGCATGGTGGAGTGCCTCATCGCCCGGGGCGAGTACGAGCCCGCTCTGCGGCCAAGCGAAGAGGCGCATCGGCTCGCGCCCGGCGACCTGCACCTGCAGACCCGGCGCGCGCAGGTCCTTATGCTTTGTGGCCGGTTTGCGCCCGGCCTGCGCGCGCTGGAACCGATCCCGCGCGAACGCAGGAATCTGTTCACGACCATTCTGTGCGCGCGCGGCCTGATCGGCCTGGGGCGATGGGAGGAGGCCGTTGCGTTGCTCGATACCATCCCGTCCTCGCCCCTGCCGACGCCCCCCGTGGCCATGCTCAAGGCGGAACTGGCGTCGGGGCGCGACGACATCGAAGGCGTCGTCGCCAATATCGTCAAGGCGGCCGAGTGGGGACAGATGGCCCACCGCGTACGGGCGCTGTTTCCCTATCTGGCCGCGCGCCGGCAGTGGCAGATCATTGCCCGGTGCCGGTCTGAGGTGCCGTACAAGCATCTGGTGCCCTCGCTGATTGCCATCCACGCCTGCCTGCGTGTGAACGATCTGGCCGGCGCCGGCGACGTCCTGCGCCAGGCCCTGCAACAGTGGCCCGATGAGCCCAGGCTGGTGCGCTATCTCGCCGCGCTCGCCAGGATTCGGCCGGGCTCGCTTTGGGAGCAGCGCTTCGCCCGGAAACTGCGGGCGGACCTGCCGCGTCTGAACGCGGAGCAACTGGCGGAGTACGTCGACAGCAGCTTCCTGCTCGCCCGGCCCGATCTGGCCTGGCTGGCCTGCAACCGGCTCGCGGTCGAAGCCCCCGACGACCCGATCCGGCCTCTGCTCGTTGCGCTGTTCGCCGACGTCTGGTTCACCTTCCGCAAGCAGCACGCCGGGATCCCGTCCGACAACCCGTATGAGCGGATCTACCTGGGCGGGTTCTGCACGCAAAGCCGCCGTTGGGTGCCCGCCCCCCTGATGACCGAGTTGTCCGCCTCCGCAACGGCCGAAGCCTGCAGCGCCTTTCTCGAACGGTGCATCGGCGAGTGCCGACGCCGGGAAGCGGAAGGGGCCCTGCCGCCGGATGTCCAGGCCATCTACGGCATCGCGCTGGCCTTGGCGGGCCGGCACGACGAATTGCTTGCGCGCCTGCCCGCGCATGCGCGCGCGGAGGAAGCGGCGCCCGCTGCCGCCGCGGAACCCGAGCGGTCCGCCCCGGAACAGGCTGAACTCGACGAGGCGACCCGCCAGTACCGTGCGGACCGCAAGCGCGCGCGCGACGCAGGCCGGGCCCTCGCTGTTGTGGGGTTGGACGCGGAGCCCGATGTCCCGTTGTCCCTGTGGTACGGCGCCGCCTGGGCACTCTTCCGCGGGCCCGCGCCCGCCGCCGCAGGCCAGACCGCGCCCGAACGCGTCCTGACGGCGCTGGCGGCCGCCGTTCGGGCAGGAGACTCGGGCTTAGCTGCGACGCTGCTGAGTCAGGCGCTGACGCGATGGCCGCACGACGCGCGGTTGATCGGCTATCTGGCCGCGTTGGCCAGGCGGCAGCCGGGCAGCGATTGGGAGCGGCAGTACGAGCGCAGACTCCTTTCTCGGCCGGACGACCTGAGCGAGGCCGAACTGGCGGCCTTCATCGAAACCGCGTTCCGGCTGACCCGCCCGGAGCTGGCCTGGTTCGCCTACCGCCAGCTCCAGGGCCGCGATCCGCGGCACCCGGCCCTGCTCCTGGCGCCGGGCCAGTTCGGCGACGCCTGGTTCGTCTTCCGCCGCAAGCGGGCAGGCTTGCCCGCCGAGAGCGAAGCGGATCTGGTGGACTTGCGCGTCCTGTATGCTCAGAGCCGGAACTGGCCGCCGGTCCCGCTGGCCGACGAACTGCGCTCCACTCATGCCGCCGAGACGCGTCGCCGCCAGTTGCGGCTGTGTCTGGCTCAACTCGCGGAACGGGAGAAGCGAGGCCAACTGCCGCTCGCGATGCAGTTGACGTACGAGAGCGCACTCGAACTGGCCGGCCGGCAAGACGAAGCGCGACGGCGGCTGGACCAGATTGCCGCCGCCTTTCCCGAACGCAAGGCGGACGTGCTCGTGAGGCGCGCCCGGCTGCTGCGCGAAGCCGGCGCCTGGCAGGAGCTGTACGAGACGCTCATCGAGTACGGGACGCTCGCCGACCGGCCGCGCCTTTCCGTGAACCTCATGCTCATCGACGCGCTGCTCCGATTCGACCTGGGCATGTACGCCATGGCTGTGGCTCAGGAGTCGCTCGCCCTGTTCCCGGGCGAGCCGCGCGTCTACCAGGCCATCGCGAGCATCTGGTCGTGTTTCGGCTTTCACGAACAGGCACTGTTCACCCTGCAGCGCCACATACCGCGGCTCCTCGAAACACCGGTCGGCGCGGAACTCTTCTACCGCGCGCAGCGGTTCGACGAGGCCCGCCGCGTGTGCCGGTCGCACGGGTCGCGCTATGTGCGGCCGAAGCGGCAGGCGTTGGCGCTGCCGCAGGCGGAAATCGCCCTCGCCGCGCGGCCCATACCGCCACTGACCGAGACGCAGTTGGACCTGGAGGCCGCCCGGTTCCGCGCCCGGTCAGAAGCCGCCACCAGCCCCTTCGTTCGGGCATTGGCCCAGCGGAGCGCGGAGTGGTGTGCCGGCCGGGGCCGCAACGGCCTTTCAGAGCCCGACGCCTGGGTGGCGACGGGCCGCAATCAGATGGAGCAGGCCGCTGCGCTCAAGGAACTCGCCCTGCTCCTTGCCCGCCACGGGCAGCCCGGCGAATCCGCCGCAGCCCTCCAGCGGGCAGTCGACATGCTGCCGCATTCTGCGATCCTGTGGCGAATGCTCTTCGGTCTCCAAACGCCGTCCCTTGCGCTTGTTCAAAGGGCCCGTGCACATTGCCCCGACGATCCCGAACTGTGGCTGGGCAGCCTCGTGCTCAGACAACGGGAGGAGGGTGCCGGACCGTGGGGCGAAGAGGAAATCGACCGGGCCGTCGCGGATCGGCTCTTCTCCGTCGACGCCATGGTCCGCGCGGGCGATTTCATGCTGCGAAACGGGATGTCGGCCGCCGCCTGCAAGGCCGCCCGCTACGCCTGCGAGCACGCCGACGGGCTGTTGCCTGCCTATTTGCTCGCGTTCCGCTGTGCGGTTGCCGCCACCGATCGAGACTGGGCCCTGTCTTGTGCCTCCTACGCCGCGCTCTACTCGCTGGCGCCCGCGCCGTTCCTCAAAGCCATCGCCGCCATCAAGACCAGCGGGTTCAGCGCCGACGATGAAACGGTGGACGTGCTTCGGAAACTGACCGCCAGCTTCCCTGCCGAAACCGGTTGGACCGCCGCCCTGGGCGACGTCTATCTGCGGCAGGGCCGCGCCCAGGAGGCTGTGCGCCTGCTGGACGCGTTCATGGGCAATCACCCGGGAAATGTCGATCTGCGGACCAGACTCCTGGCCGCTGAAGCGGCGAGGCGCGCGGGACGCATGGCCGAGGCCGTCGGCCTGCTCGAAGCGCTCCACTCCGAATACCCGGCCAGCCGGGCGGTATTGAACAACCTGGTCTATACGCTTGCGCTTGAACAGAAGACGCTGCCCCGCGCCAGGGAGTTGCTGCCGGAACTGCTCCGGATCGGCGGCGATTCGTTCTCCGTGCTCGACACGGCGGCCTTCGTCTGGAGCCGGGCGGATCAGCCCGAACGGGCTGCGGCTCTTCTGAAGAAGGCCATGGCCCAGGTCGACACCATCGATCCGTGGTGGCTTCGGGCTAACCCGCGCGCCGTCGATGTGGAAGCGTACCTCACCCTCTACGACGAAGAGGCCGGAGAAGGCGCCGTGCACGCCCGCGCCGCCGCGCGCGATACCGTCCTGCCGCTCGTGCGGGAACTGGACCGCAAAGTGCAGGCAAGGACCGCGCCGACGACGCGTGCGCCGTGAGCGGCAACGAAGCCCCGTTCTCTTCCCGGTTCCGCTCGTGCCGCGGAACGTCAGCCTGGCCCAAACAGCGCCTTGACACACGCCTCGAATTCAGCCACTATAGGGCCTGTCTATACGTGTTTGCGGTGGCTCGCCTGCCTTTCAATCCACGGGTATTTTCGGGGGTGGAGTCTATACGCATGGGGCCCATGGCGTTTCGTGTCTGGTTATATGTTCGGGGGCGCCCGGTGCGCCGGGTGCCTCACTGACACCTGACACCCGACACCTGACACCCGGGATCCTGCGTGAGACGCACACAACCGACAGGTTCACACGCCCTATGGCTGCGCGTAAGAAACACAACTACGACGAGAGCAAGATCAAGACGCTCTCCTCGCTCGAGCATATCCGGAAACGGACGGGTATGTACATCGGGCGCATCGGCGACGGGACCCATTACGACGACGGGATCTATGTGCTGCTCAAGGAAGTCGTCGACAACGCCATCGATGAATTCATCATGGGCTTCGGCCAGAAGATCGATGTCGGGATCAGCAACTCCACCGTGACCGTGCGCGACTTCGGACGCGGCATCCCGCTCGGCAAGATCGTCGACTGCGTCTCCCGCATCAATACCGGCGCGAAGTACAACGACGACGTGTTCCAGTTCAGCGTCGGGCTCAACGGGGTGGGGACCAAGGCCGTCAACGCCCTGTCCAAGACCTTCACCGTGCGCAGTGTTCGGGACGGCAAGTTTGCCGAGGCGCTGTTCAAACAGGGCAAGCTGGTGAAGCAGACCCGCAAGGGGCATGCCAAGGATGAGGCCGACGGCACGTTCGTCAGCTTCAGCCCGGACCCCGAGATCTTCGGCGCCGCCGCCTACGACGAGGAGCACATCACCCGGCGGCTGCGCCTGTACACCTACCTCAACGCCGGGCTCAAGATCGACTACAACGGCGAGGTGTTCGTTTCGCACGGCGGCCTGCTGGACCTGATCCGGGAAGAGTGCGAGGAAGAGGCGCTCTATCCCCCGCTGCATGCGCGCACCAAGACCCTCGAACTGGCCTTCACCCATACCCAGCGCTTCCGCGAAGACTACTTCTCCTTCGTCAACGGCCAGTACACGACCGACGGCGGCACGCACCTGAGCGCGTTCCGGGAGGGGCTCGTGCGCGGCGTCAACGAGTTCGCGTCCAAGAAGTTCGAGGGCGAAGACGTGCGCGAGGGGCTCGTCGGCGCCATCGCGATCCGGCTCAAGGAGCCGATATTCGAGTCCCAGACCAAGAACAAACTGGGCAACACGGAGATCCGCAGCGAACTGGTCGCGCAGGTCAAGGAGCAGGTGGCCGACCTGCTGCACCGCAATGAGAAAGCCGCCCAGAAGCTTGTGGCCAAGATCCAGGAGACCGAGAAGCTGCGAAAGGAGCTCCAGACCGTCAAGAAAATGGCGCGCGAGAAGGCGCGCGCCACCTCGATCCGCGTCCCGCAGCTCAAGGACTGCAAGGTCCACTACAACAAGAGCAGCGGGAAGGGCCGGGACTCCACCATCTTCATTACCGAGGGCCAGTCCGCGGCGGGCTCCATCGTCAGTTGCCGCGACGTGACCACGCAGGCGATCTTCACGCTGAAAGGCAAGCCGCTGAACGTGTGCGACCTCAAGCGCGATGCCGTCTATAAGAACGACGAGCTCTATAACCTCATGCGCAGCCTCAATATCGAGGAGAGCGTCGAGCGGCTGCGCTACAACCGCGTCGTTCTGGCCACCGACGCCGATGTCGACGGACTCCATATCCGGAACCTGCTCATCACCTTCTTCCTCCGCTTCTTCGAACCGATCGTGCTGGACGGGCACGTCCGGATCCTCGAAACCCCGCTGTTCCGGGTCCGGAACAAAAGCAAGACGCTCTACTGCTATTCGGAGGCCGAGCGCGACGCCGCCGACCGGGAACTCGGGCGCAGCGCCGAGGTGACCCGGTTCAAAGGGCTCGGCGAGATCTCGCCCTCGGAGTTCAAGCGGTTTATCGGGCCGGACATGCGCCTCACGCCGGTCGAAGTCGAGGACGAACACGCGATTTCTCACATTCTCTCGTTCTATATGGGGAAGAACACCCCCGCGCGACGCAGCTATATCATGGACCATCTCGTGGTGGAGGAGACGGAGTAGTAGAGTGCTCGGCAACACAATGGATAATCCGAAATCGTCAACCGCTATCGTCGCCGTTGTCGTTGTCCGAAGTCTCGCCCCGCGCTCGGAAGACCGGTTGATGATAACGGGCGACGATAGCGGGCGACGAGGAAGAACGACCACCCCATGATCAAACAACAGGAACTGGATTTCGAGAAGGAGCCGGCCGAGGCCGAACCCGAAGCGGACGGCGGCGGTGCGGCCGGGGTGGGCGGCGGGCGAAAAGGCGGCGGGCACGGCGGCGAGCCGCTCAAGCGGCTGATCGACGACAACTTCCTGCGGTACGCCTCCTACGTGATACGCGACCGCGCCATTCCGGACCTGGACGACGGGCTGAAACCGGTCCAGCGGCGGATCCTGCACTCGCTGCACGAGAACGACGACGGCCGCTTCACGAAGGTCGCGAATATCGCCGGCTATTGCATGCAGTACCATCCGCACGGGGACGCGTCGATCCAGGACGCACTCGTCACCCTGGCCAACAAGGACTATCTGATCGAGAAGCAGGGCAATTTCGGGAACGTCTTCACCGGCGATCCGCCCGCCGCCGCCCGCTACATCGAGTGCCGGCTCACCGAGCTGGCGCGCACGCAACTGTTCAACGACGCGCTCACCGCGTTCGTGCCCAGCTATGACGGCCGGAAGAAGGAGCCCGTCGCCCTGCCGGCCAAACTGCCCCTGTTGCTCATGATGGGGGCCGAGGGCATCGCCGTCGGGCTCTCGACCCGGATGCTGCCGCACAACTTCAACGAATTGATCGAGGCCCAGATCGCCATCCTCGAGAAGAAACGGTTCAAGCTCCTGCCCGATTTTCTGCAAGGCGGCCTCTTGGACGCCGCCGAGTACGAGAAGGGCGCCGGTCGCGTCCGCGTCCGCGCCGTCATCGAGAAGCTGGACGCCAGGACCCTCGTGATCCGCGAGATCCCGTACGGCACGACGACCGACTCGGTCATTGCCTCCATTGAGGACGCCGCGCGCAAGAAGAAAATCGCCGTCAAGGCGATCAACGATTTCACCGCCGAGAAGATCCAGATCCACGTCGAACTCGGCCCGGACCAGGACCTCGACAAGGCCGTGCAGTCGCTCTATGCCTTTACCCTGTGCGAAGCCGCGCTCGCCAGCCGGCCCGTTGTCATCCAGCAGGGGCGGCCCGTCGAGATGACGGTCGACCAGATCCTGCGTTACAATACCGACCGGCTCGTGACGCTGCTGAAGAAGGAACTCCAGCTCGAACTGAAACGGCTGGAAGACGAACTGCACCGCAAGACCCTGGTGCAGATTTTCGTGGAGAACCGCGTCTACAAGCGGATCGAGAGCTGCAAGACCTATCCCAAGGTGCAGGAAGCGGTCCTGACCGGAATGAACGCGTTCAAGAAGCTGTTCGTCCGTCCGATCACCGGCGCCGACGTCGACATGCTGCTGGGCATCCCGATCAAGCGGATCTCCCAGTTCGATATCGCCAAGAGCCGGAAGGATATCGAGACGATCGCGGCCGATATCGCCAAGGTGCGCAAGCACCTCAAAGCGCTGGTGCCTTACGCCATCCGCTATCTCAAGGATCTGATCAAGAAATACGGCGAGTCGTACCCGCGCCGGACAAAGGTGACGACGTTCGACACGGTCGAAGTGCGCGAACTGACCGCCACGGAATTGAGCATCGGCTACGACCGCGAGAAAGGGTACCTCGGCACCGGGATCGACGGGGAGCCGCTGCTGCAGTGCTCCTCGCACGACAAACTCGTCCTCGTCTGGGATGACGGCCGCTACAGGGTCGTCCAGCCGCCGGAGAAGCTGTTCGTCGACAAGAACCTCCTCTACTGCGCCGTGGCCGACCGCGACAAGGTCATGATCGTGGTCTATACCGACGGCCAGATCACGTACCTGAAGAAGTTCACCTTCGGCGGAACGATCATGAACAAGGACTACCTCTGCACCCTGGAAAGCTCCAAGGTGCTCCTCTTCGCCGACGATCAGCCGCCGGCCGTCTATGTGAGATACAAGAAAGCCCCGCGCGTGCGCATTCTGCAGCAGGTCTTCCACACCGCCGAACTCGTCGTCAAAGGCGTTCGCGCGCGCGGCATTCAGATGAGTTCCAAGAAGATCAGCGCCATCGCACTCAAAAAACCGCGCGGCTGGGACGACAAGGCCGATGGGCCCAAAGGGGCCTTGATGGATTTCTGAACCTAGAAGGAGCAGTCGAATTGCCTATGCGGGGAGATTAAGGCGAAAGATCAGGGCAAAAGATTAAGGAAAGAGCGATCCCAGCCCTAATCTTTCGGGAACATACTCGGGAACCCCCGCCGCGGCGCAGACGCCCCGGGACTATGGCGCGACAAGTCGCCGGGCAAGCGTCGCTTACGACAAAGAGGGCTCAGCCGTAGGACGGGCTTTCCAGCCCGTCCCGTGCACGCGTGAACCGAGGCGAAACGGGGACGGGCTGGAAAGCCCGTCCCACAGGGAATCGGTCAAGTTTACGACAGAGCGTACGACCCGCCTTCGCGCAGCGCTTCCGCCGTCGCTCTACGAGCTATGGCGGACAAGTCGCCGGGCAAGCGTCGCTTACGATACGGATATGCACCGTACCCGCCGCGGCAACGGGGATAGGAGCGTGGGATCCGAGCCGGCCCTTCCGTCACCGCGCCCAGCCGGGCAGCACGCTGTTGTAGTGCTCCTCCGTGTGGCGCGTGCTCAGGAAGACCTCCCGGCGCCGTTCCCGGCCGGATTTGCGGCGCGGCGTCTCGAGCCAGGCCCGGAACTGGCTGTAGAACTCCCGGTTGCCGAAGCCCGGGCACTTGCGTCTGTCGTGCCACTGGTCGTGCGGGCAGTCGTACATCCAGCAGCGGTCTCCGAGGTTCAGCAGGCAGGAGTAGCATTTCCGCGTGGGCTTGGAGGTTCGGTGCATGGGCAAAACCTCGCGTTGACGACGCAAGGCCTCAGGCAAGTGCGAACGTCACTCGCCTGAGGCCTTGCATCGCATGGTTAATGGTTGATGGTTCATGGTTCATGGCTGACGGTCAGCCGAACGCACTGAACCGACGTAACCGAACGGACCCGGTACCACAGCCGTCGTTTCTTGTTATAGAAAAGTATAAGGCCTCCTGGCCCGTTGTCAAGCCTTTTCAGACGGGGTTTTCGGGCCGGGCGGCGCTGCAGGCGCCGCGCGCGGCCCGCCTGCGCGCAGCGCTTCCGCCGCCGTCCCGCGGCGCAGATGCCCCGGGCCCAGGCGCGACAAGCCGGCGGGCAAGCGTCGCTTACGACAAAGAGGGCTCAGCCGTAGGACGGGCTTTCCAGCCCGTCCCGTGCACGCGTGAACCGAGGCGAACCGGGGACGGGCTGGAAAGCCCGTCCCACAGGGAATCGGTCAAGGTTACGACAAAGATCACGGCAAGGATTACGACGAGGAGCGGCGGGTTTGCGGGATGCTTTTGGGGGCGGCCGGAGGCGGCGGAGGGGGGGCGGACTCATACCACAGGACCGAACAGCCCGAGGATGTCGCTTGGGGCCTGGAACAGGAAATCCGGCTGTTCCGTGCGCAGCCGTTCCCCGCGGTTATAGCCCCACGTGACGGCGCCCGACCGCACCCCGCAGGCCTTTGCCGCGCCCACGTCGCGCACGTCGTCGCCGATGAACAGAACTTTCTCTCGGGCCACTCGGGCCCTGCGCAGCAGCGCCGAGAGCCGCGCCCGCTTGCCGTAGAGCGGGATGCCGCAGAGACAGAAATCGCAGCCGTTGGCCTGGTGACGCCTGAGCACCTGGTGGACGTTCCGCGCCGCGTTCGACGAAAGAACGGCCGTGCGGACGCCGAGCTGCTTCAGCCTTCTGAGCACCACGGCCATTTCCGGAAACAGCCGGATGCCGTCCGCCCGCCTGGCCATGTAGTTGCGGATCGCCACCGCGAGCAAGGGGATCTGCAACGGGGCCAGGCCGACGTGGCGGATCACTTCGCGCGCGGTCAAGAGGCGAAGTTCCTCCGCTTCCTCGTTCTCCACGTACTTGTACCCGAAACGGTGCGCGTATGTCTGCACCGCCTCCACGAACAGCCCGAACGTGTCGGCCAGTGTCCCGTCGAAATCAAAAACGCAAAGCTCAAATGCCATGGGTCTCGCCCCGGGAGCCGTGTGGAAGAACGGACGCTTGGAAGGATGGAAGCATGGAAGGGTGGGGGCTGCCCCCGCCCGGATTCCTGCTCCAACGCCTTCGAGCCGCCCCGATTCCATCGCAGGTTGGCCGGACCCGAACCTGCGCCCCCTTATGATGCCGGGCCATCGCCGATTGTCAATCCCGATCCGGCCCGATCCGCGGCTGCGCCGCGGATCGGGATGGTTGATGGTCAATGGTCAATGGTTGATGGTCAATGGGTGAGCCATCGAGGCAATCGGGGGGACGTCCGTTGCAATCAACGGTCGGCCGGCCGCGGCCGCGCCATGGCTTGTTTTCGCTCGGATAGCTGCGGCGGGCAGGAATGCCCGCCCTCCGTGCCCCGTTTCGGCTGCAGATGGAGGGCGAGGCTCCTGAGCCCGTCTCAAAAAACCCCGGTCGCACGTTGCCACACGCCTTACGGCGTTGACTACAAACGGCACATCTGGTGGTTTGAGTGGTTTGTAGTCAAGCCCGTAAGGGCTGTTCC